>NZ_LJBR01000074.1 GCF_001282115.1 Streptomyces sp. NRRL B-24085
GCCGGACCCCGAGCCCGCCCCGCGGGCGTACGAAGGGGACTGGCTCGCCGTCTCCGTGCATCCCGGTCCGGACCGTGCTGGCCAGCCGGTCCGGACCGCGAGCCGGGTCGCGGACAGTCCAGCGGGGCAGGAGGACGGGGAGGCGGGCGGGAGCCCGTTGGCGCCCCTGTACCGGCCGATCGCGCTGGCCATCGCGCTGACCGAGGCGGTCACCGCCCGGCAGGTGTCCGCGGTCGTGATGCGGGAGCTGCTGCCCGCGTTCGGCGGTCGCCGGCTCGCGATCTACCTGCTCCAGGAGCGGCACCTGTACCTGGAATGGGAGACCGGCTTCCCCAAGGGCTTCCTCGCGCCCTTCGAGGGGGTGGACCTGGGCGCGCGCCTGCCCGGCGTGGAGACCCTCACCACCGGCCGCCCGCTGTTCTTCGACTCGATGGAACAGCTCACCGCCGCCTACCCCGGCATCGCCCTGGACGCCACCGAGGGCGCCCGCGCCTTCCTGCCGCTGATCGCCTCCGGGCGCCCCGTCGGCTCCTGCATCCTCGGCTTCGACCGGCCGCGCAGCTTCAGCACCGAGGAACGCACCGTGCTCACCGCGCTGGCCGGACTCATCGCCCACGCCATGGAGAAGGCACAGCGCTACGAGTCGGAGACCGTGCTCGCCCGCGGCCTCCAGCAGGCGCTCCTCCCCCGCCGTCTCGCGGCGCACCCGCAGCTAGAGACGACCGGGCGCTATCTGCCGGGCACCGCGGGGATGGACGTCGGCGGTGACTGGTACGACGTCGTCGAGTCCGGCGACGGGCTGGCCCTGGTCATCGGGGACGTCCAGGGGCACGGGGTGCAGGCGGCGGCCACCATGGGCCAACTGCGCACCGCGGTCAGGGCGTTCGCGCTGGGCGACCGGCCGCCGGACGAGGTCATGGCCAGCACCAACCATCTCCTCATCGACCTCGATCCCGGCCTGTTCGCAAGCTGCTGCTACATCCGGCTCGACCCGGCCACCGGGGTGGCCAGGGCGGCCCGCGCCGGGCACCCCCCGCCCCTGCTCCGCAGCCCCGACGGCCGCACCCGGGTCCTGGACCTGCCCGGCGGGGTGGTCCTCGGGGTGGCACCGCGGGCCCGCTATCCGGTGACCGAGCTCCGGGTGGAGCCCGGCGCGATCCTGGCGCTCTACACCGACGGGCTGGTGGAACGGCCGGGCAGCGACATCGACGAGGGCATCTCCGCCCTGCGCGTGGCCCTCGCGAGGGCCGGCGCTCCGGCTGCCCGGCCGGGCAGCCGGTTCCTGGCCGGCGTGGCGGACCGGCTCACGGCCAAGGCCCGGCACGCCCTGGACCGCCCCGACGACATCGCGCTGCTGCTCGCCACCCGTCGGGCGGCACCGACCAAGTCGCTGTGAGGACGGTCTGGCGGGTTTGTTCATGTTCTGTCACACCGTGTGACGACCCTCGCCTCCTGGGGCGAGGCAGTGTAGACATGGGCACATGGTCCGACTCCTGGGCCGCTTCGGGGGCGGGTCGGCCCGTCGCCCCGGCGGTCCCCGCCCACCGCAGACACCCGACGACGCTCACGACCGGCACGAGGGCCCGCTGAAGGGCAGTTCGCCCACGCGGGTGGAGCGCGACGGGGCCCGGACGCGGCGGCAGCCGGGAGCCCTGCGGGCGGCGGTCGGCGGCCGCAGCGTGGCCGGGCAGGTCTTCGTCCTCCAGGTCGTGATCGTGCTGCTGCTGGTGGTGGCAGCGGTGGTGGCCCTGGTGCTCCAGGTCCGGCACGACAGCACCATCGAGGCCCGCAACCGTTCGGTGGCCGTCGCCCAGGCCTTCGCCAACGCCCCCGGCACCGCGGAAGCCCTCGCCGGTCCCGACCCCTCGGCGGTGCTCCAGCCGCGCGCCGAGGCGGCCCGGCTGGCGACCGACGTGGACTTCATCGTCGTCATGGACACCGACGGCATCCGGTACACCCACCCCAAGCCGGACCGGATCGGCAAGAAGTTCGTCGGGGACATCGCCCCCGCGCTGGCCGGACGCGTGGTGACCGAGGACATCACCGGCACGATCGGGCCGCTCGTGCAGGCGGTGGTCCCGATCAAGGACGACGGCAAGGTCGTGGGCCTGGTGTCGGCCGGCATCACCACCGCCAAGGTGGGCGGCACCGCCGACGAGCAGGTGCCGCTGCTCCTGATGGCGGCCGCGGTCGCGCTCGCGCTGGCCACGGCGGGCACGGCACTGGTCAGCAGACGGCTGCTGCGCCAGACGCACGGGCTGGGCCCGCACGAGATGACCCGCATGTACGAGCACCACGACGCCGTGCTGCACGCCGTGCGCGAGGGCGTGCTCATCGTCGGCGGCGAGGGCAGGCTGCTGCTCGCCAACGACGAGGCGCACCGGCTGCTGGACCTGCCCGCGGACGCCGAGGGCCGGCACGTCCTCGACCTCGCGCTCCCCGCCGACACCGCCGGGCTGCTGGCCTCCGGCCGGGTCGCCACCGACGAGGTGCACCGGGTCAAGGACCGCCTCCTGGCCGTCAACCAGCGGCCGACCGACATCCAGGGCGGGCCCCCGGGCAGTGTCGCCACCCTGCGCGACTCGACCGAGCTGCGGGCCCTGTCCGGGCGGGCCGAGGTGGCCCGCGAGCGCCTCGACATGCTGTACGACGCCACGGTGGGCATCGGCACGAGCCTGGACGTGACCCGCACCGCCGAGGAGCTCGCCGAGCTCGCCGTGCCGAGGTTCGCGGACTTCGCCACCGTCGACCTCTTCGACGCGGTGCTCAGCGGGGGCCAGCCGGAGGCGGCGACCACCCTGCGCCGGACCGCGCTCAGCGGCATCCGCGAGGACGCGCCGCTGTACAAGGTCGGCGAGCGCATCCCCCTGGTCGACTCCGCTCCCCAGGCCCGCGGCATCAGCAGCGGCCGGGCCGTCCTGGAGCCGCGGCTCACCGAGGCCACCGGGTGGCACGCGCAGGACCGGGAGCGCTCCGCCCACGTCATGGAGTACGGCATCCACTCGCTGATCGCCGTCCCCCTGCGGGCCGGCAACCTCGTCCTGGGCACGGTGAGCTTCTGGCGCTCGGACAAGCCCCAGCCGTTCGACACCGAGGAGGTCGCCCTCGCCGAGGAACTCGTCACGCGGGCCGCGGTCTCCATCGACAACGCCCGCCGCTACACCCGCGAGCACACCATGGCGGTGACGCTCCAGCGCAGTCTGCTGCCGCGCCGGCTGCCCGAGCAGGACGCCCTGGACATCGCCTACAAGTACCTGCCCGCGCAGGCCGGGGTGGGCGGCGACTGGTTCGACGTGCTGCCGCTGTCCGGTGCCCGGGTCGCGCTCGTGGTCGGTGACGTCGTGGGCCACGGGCTGCACGCGGCGGCCACCATGGGCAGGCTGCGCACGGCGGTGCACAACTTCTCCGCCCTCGACCTGCCGCCCGACGAACTGCTCGCCCTGCTCGACGAGTTGGTCGCCCGCATCGACCAGGACGAGGCGGAGGAGAGCGGCAACTCCCCGGTCACCGGGGCGACCTGCCTGTACGCCGTCTACGACCCGGTCAGCCGGCTGTGCACCATCGCCCGCGCGGGCCATCCGCCGCCCGCCGTCATCCATCCCGACGGCCGTGTCGAGTACCCCGACGTGCCCGCCGGCCCCCCGCTCGGCCTCGGCGGCCTGCCGTTCGAGACGGCCGACCTGGAACTCGCCGAGGGCAGCCGTCTGGTGCTGTACACGGACGGGCTCGTCGAGGACCGGGAGCGCGACATCGACGTCGGACTGGAGCTGCTCCGCGCCTCCCTGGCGCAGGCTGGCCCCTCGCCCGAGGACACGTGCCGGGCCGTGCTGGACGCGCGGCCGCCGTCCCGGGCCACCGACGACATCGCCCTGATCGTGGCCCGCACCCGGGCGCTCGCCGCCGACCGGATCGCCGAGTGGCAGGTCCCCGCGGACCCGGCGGCCGTCTCCGACGTACGGGCCGCCGTGTCCCGGCAGCTCGCGCGCTGGGACCTGGACGAGCTCGCGTTCACCACGGAACTGATCCTGAGCGAGCTGGTCACCAACGCGATCCGTTACGGCGGCGACTCCATCCACGTCCGCATGCTGTACGACCGCACCCTGATCTGCGAGGTCTTCGACGGCAGCAGCACCTCACCGCATCTGCGGTACGCGGCCATGACCGACGAGGGCGGCCGCGGGCTGTTCCTGGTGGCCCAGCTCAGCGAGCGGTGGGGCACCCGGTACACCCCGGCCGGCAAGGTCATCTGGGCGGAACAGCCGCTGCCGTGACCGGATTCGGGACCCTGCATCTGCCCATAAAGTGATCTTATGAGCTCATAGACCGGACCCGCGTACCGACTTAGGCTTGCCTTAGCTTAGGCTTCCCCCGAGTTGATCTGTCACCGCTCGAAGGGAACCTGATCATGCCCCGCCCCCTGCGGGTAGCCATCGTCGGAGCCGGCCCCGCCGGGATCTACGCCGCCGACGCGCTGCTCAAGTCCGATGCGGCCGCCGAACCCGGTGTCTCCATCGACCTCTTCGAGCGGATGCCGGCCCCGTTCGGACTGATCCGTTACGGCGTGGCTCCGGACCACCCCCGGATCAAGGGCATCATCACGGCCCTGCACCAGGTGCTCGACAAGCCGCAGATCCGTCTGTTCGGCAACGTCGACTACCCGACCGACATCAACCTGGACGACCTGCGCGCGTTCTACGACGCCGTGATCTTCTCCACGGGCGCGACCGCCGACCGCGAGCTGCGCATCCCGGGCATCGACCTCGACGGCTCCTACGGTGCCGCCGACTTCGTCTCCTGGTACGACGGCCACCCGGACGTGCCCCGCACCTGGCCCCTGGAGGCCGAGAAGGTCGCCGTGCTCGGCGTCGGCAACGTCGCCCTCGACGTGGCCCGCATCCTCGCCAAGACGGCCGACGAACTCCTGCCGACGGAGATCCCGCCGAACGTCTACGAGGGCCTGAAGGCCAACAAGGCGCTGGAGGTCCACGTCTTCGGCCGCCGCGGCCCGGCGCAGGCGAAGTTCTCCCCGATGGAGCTGCGCGAGCTGGACCACTCCCCCAACATCGAGGTCATCGTCGACCCCGAGGACATCGACTACGACGAGGGCTCGATCGAGACCCGCCGCGGCAACAAGCAGGCCGACATGGTCGCCAAGACCCTGGAGAACTGGGCGATCCGCGATGTCGGCGACCGCCCGCACAAGCTGTTCCTGCACTTCTTCGAGTCGCCCTCGGAGATCCTCGGCGAGGACGGCAAGGTCGTCGGCCTGCGCACCGAGCGCACCGCACTGGACGGCACCGGCAACGTCAAGGGCACCGGCGAGTTCAAGGACTGGGACGTCACCGCGGTCTACCGCGCGGTCGGCTACCTCTCCGACAAGCTCCCGAAGCTGCCCTGGGACATCGACTCGGGCACGGTCCCGGACGAGGGCGGCCGGGTCATGCAGGAGAGCGGCGAGCACCTTCCGTCGACGTACGTCACCGGCTGGATCCGGCGCGGCCCGGTCGGACTCATCGGCCACACCAAGGGCGACGCCAACGAGACGGTGTCGAACCTGCTGGACGACTTCGCGAACGACCGCCTCCAGACGCCCGGTTCGCCCGAGCCGGAGGCGGTGGACGCGTTCCTCGCCGAGCGGAACGTCCGCTTTACCACCTGGGAGGGCTGGTACAAGCTGGACGCCGCCGAGAAGGCGCTGGGCGAGCCCCAGGGCCGCGAGCGCGTGAAGCTCGTCGAGCGCGAGGACATGCTGCGCGAGAGCGGCGCCTGACCCGATCGCGACGCCGACCGTGCCGAAGCCCCGCAGGGGCGGCGCGGCCGGCGTCGTGCCGTGTCCGGAACCCTCGCCGTCGGCCCGTCGTTCCCCTCGTGCCCGTACGACCGTGCGGGCCGACGCGGGACGAACGGGGTGGGTGTGGCACGCGTACTGGTCATCGGCGGCGGTATCGCCGGTACGGCGGCGGCTCTGGCGCTGCACAGGGCGGGCTTCGAGGCCGTCGTGCACGAGTCCCACCCCGACTCCGCCGAGGACATCGGCGCGTTCCTCACCCTGGCGAGCAACGGCATGCGCGCCCTGGCCCAGCTGGACGCCTCCGCGGCGGTCACCGCGATCGGCTTCCCGCTGACCTCGCTGCGGGTCCTCGACGACACGGGCACCGAGCGGGCGCACGGGCCCATGGGCGAGGTCTCCAACCCGCTCCTGCACTACCGGTGCCTGCGCCGCGGCGACCTCAACACCGCGCTCCAGGCGGAGGCCGCACGCCGCGGTGTCACCGTCCGGCACGGCGCACGGCTCGTCTCCGTCGAGGACGGCCCCCACGAGGTCACCGCGCACTTCGCCGACGGCACCACCGCGACCGGCGACCTGCTGATCGGCGCCGACGGCCTGAACTCCACCGTCCGAGAGGCGATCTCCCCGGGGACGCGGCCGTTCCACGCCGGCCAGTACGTCTTCTACGGCTACACGCGCGCCGGTGTGCCTCCCGGCGCGGACGCGTGCATCACCATGGTCCGCGGCAGCGGGGCCGCGTTCGGCTACGCGGTGTCGCCCGACGGGGAGGCGTACTGGTTCGCCCGGGTGACCGGCGGCCCGCTGTCCGCGGAGGAGTTGGCGCAGGGCACGCCCGCCGACTGGCGCGAGCTGTTGCTGCCGCTGCTGCGCAAGGACGGCACACCGGCCGCGGACCTCGTCGCGGCCACCGGCGACGACCTCATGGTCACCAACGCCACCGAGATCCCCACCGGCGCCCGGTGGCGCTCCGGACGGACCCTGCTCATCGGCGACGCCGCCCACGCGGCCTCGCCCGCGACCGGCCAGGGCGCCTCGATGGCGCTGGAGGACGCGGTCGTGCTCGCCAAGTCCCTGCGGGACGCCCCGGACACGGACACCGCGCTCACCCTCTACGAGACGCTGCGACGCCCGCGCGTGGAGCACAACATCACCGTCAGCGGCAACATCTCCCGGGGCACCCACACCCCCTCGGCCGCCTCCCGCCCCAGTGACGAGGACCTCGTCCGGCTCCTGGAGTGGGACGCGGACCTCTGGGCCGAGCGGCACCCCCTCTAGAATTTGACCTCGAACGACCTGTGCCAGACGAAGGAGCCGCCCGTGCCCGGCCAGCGATCCATCACCCAAGCCGAGAAGCTCGCGGCCGAGAAGCTCGGTGGTTTCCCGATCCGACGGGACCAGATGGCGGCCGTGGCGAACATCTACCGGGCCGCCTCCGCGGTGCGCCAGCACCTGGAGAACTCCGTGCTGCGCGGCTCGGACCTGACCTGGACGGCGTTCGTCGTGCTGTGGGTCGTCTGGGTGTGGGGCGAGTCGGAGACCCGGCACGTGGCGGAGGAGGCCGGGATCTCCAAGGGCACGCTCACCGGCGTCGCGCGGACCCTGGAGTCGCGCGGGCTGCTGAGCCGCGCCGGGCACCCCACCGACGGGCGGCTCGTCCTGCTCAGGCTCACCGACGAGGGCGAGGAGCTGATGCGCCGGGTGTTCCCGGCGTTCAACGAGGAGGAGGCCTTCGTGACGGCCGGCCTCAGCGACAGCGAGTGCCGTGACCTCGCCGAGGGGTTGCGGCAGGTCGTGCTCCAGGTGGAGGAGCACGGCGAGGAGCGCCGCCGTGAACTGCTGGGCGGCTCCGATCCCGCCCCGCGCCGCAGCGGTCGGCGGGCCAAGGCCTGAGCCCGCCTCTCAGGAGAACAGCGCCTGGATGTCCGGCTTCCTGTCGCCGAAGATGCCGTCCTCCTCGCCGAGGGCGGCGAGCTTCTCCAACGAGGCCAGGTCGACCTGGGCTGGCCAGCTCGGGAGGATGAGCTCGCTCAGCACCTCGCCGCCGATCTTGGTGTAGACGGTGAGGATCTGCCGGGCCTCGTCCGGGTGGCCGGTGGCGTACTCCAGTGACTCCCTCATGGCCTCGGTGAACTTCCGCACCAGTTCAGGGTTCTGCTGCGCGATCTTCGTCGAGGTGAACCAGGTCGCGACCGTGAGCTTCGGGTCGGTCTCCGCGAACGGCGAGGCGACGACCCGGGCGCCCTGCGCCTTGGCGACCGTCTGTGCCGGTTCGCCCATCCACGCGGCGTCCACGCGGCCCCCGTCCAGCGCGGCCGGCATCTGGTCGAAGGGGATCTCGACGAACTTCACCTTCGCCGGATCACCGCCGGCCTCGCGCACCGACTCGCGCACCGTGGTGTCCCCGATGTTCTGGAGGGTGTTCACGGCGACCGAGCGTCCGGCCAGGTCCTTCGCGGACTTCACCGGACTGTCCTTCCTCACCAGGACGCCGGTCACGTCGGCCCCCACCTTGCCGTTGGTCGCCGCCCCGTTGACCACGGACTTCACGGGGACGCCCTTGGTCTGCGCGAGCATCAGGGACGTGGTGTTGCTGAAGCCGAACTGGAACTGACCGCTCACCACTCCCGGGATGATCGCCGCACCCCCCTGCGCGGTCACCGTCCGCAGCTCGATCCCCCGGGCGGCGAAGAACCCCTTCTTCTGGCCGAGATAGAGCGGGGCCACGTCGACGATGGGGATGACCCCCACCGTGACCCGGGTCTTCTTCCCTCCGCTCGCGGACGTCGTCCCGTCGCTCCCGGAGTCCGACGAGCCACATCCGGCGGCGCCCGCGAGGGTCACCACCGCAACGGCAAGTCCGAGCAAGCGCCTTCGCATGGGGCCCTCCTGACGAGGCGGCGGAACACCTCACGACCCGTTCACTGATGTTGTGCACATCATTGACGCCCGTAATGTACACGCCTACCTTCGCCGGTGTCAGTCCCCCCGACCGCAGGACAACCGGACTGCGCCCAAGGAGCCCACGTCTCGTGATGCACCGCATCCGCACCCGTACGCTCGTCACCGTCGCGGCCCTGCTGCTCGCCGCCCCCCTCACCCCGGCCGCCCATGCCGCCGAGGACACCCGCGTCGAGGGCCGGCTGCCGTCCGGCGCGGCCTACCTCATGGACGTACCGGCCGACTGGAACGGCACGGTCCTCCTCTACAGCCACGGCTACACCCCGGCCGGCGCCCCCAACCCGGCCCGCAACGCACCCGACGACACCACGAAGTCCCTTCTCCTGAAAGAGGGTTACGCCCTCATCGGGTCCTCGTACGCCACCACCGGCTGGGCCGTGACCGACGCCGTCCCGGACCAGCTCGCCACCCTGGACACCTTCACCGCCCGTTTCGGACGCGCCGGCCGGACCATCGCCTGGGGCGCCTCCTACGGCGGTCTCGTCACGACCGCCCTCGCGGAACGCCACGCGTCCCGCCTCGCCGGCTCACTGTCGATGTGCGGACTGGTCCAGGGCGGTGTCGCCAACTGGAACAGCACGCTGGACCCGGTGTTCGCGCTGCGGACCCTCCTCGCGCCCGGCTCGGGCATCCCGTTGACGGGCCTGCCGAGCCCGACCGCCGCGGCCCGGGCATCCGACGCCATGACGGCCGTCCTCACAGAAGCCCAGCGGACCGCGCAGGGACGCGCCCGCATCGCGCTCGCCGCCGCCCTGCACAGCATCCCCGGCTGGAACGACCCCGCACAGCCACGGCCCGCGCCGACCGACCGGGACGCCCAGCAGTCGAACCAGTACCAGGCCCTCGTCGGGCTGGTGCAGTTCCCCGCGTTCGTCTGGCGCCAGGAGGCCGAGTCCCGGGCGGGCGGCAACCCGTCGTGGAACACCGGGGTCGACTACCGCGCGATGCTCCGCAACTCGCCCTACCTGAAGGAGGTCGAGGAGCTGTACACGAAGGCCGGCCTGTCCCTGAAGTCCGACCTCAACACCCTCGACCGGACCCCGCGCATCCGCGCCGACCGCAACGCCGTCGACTGGATGAGCCGAACCAGCACCTTCACCGGGCGCCTCACCAAGCCCCAGCTGAACATCCACACCACCGGCGACGCACTGATCCCGGTGCAGTCCGAGAGCGCCTACCGCCGGACCGCCACGGCCGGGGGCTCGGCTCCCCTGCTGCGCCAGCGCTATGTCGGCAACGCGGGCCACTGCACCTTCAGCCCCGGCGAGCAGATCGCCGCCCTGCACACGCTGGAGGACCGGATCAGCAGCGGCCACTGGCGCGACACCGATCCGGCCGCCCTCAACTCCCGTTCCAGGCACGCCGATCCGGCCTCACCGGCCCGCTATCTCCCCTACCTTCCGGCCGCCTACCCCCGCCCCTACGACCGGGCGCACCCTGCCGACGGACAGCGGAGGTAGCACTCGGCCGTCAGGGCTCCGAGGTCTCGGACTCGAGCTTGGCGCGCGTCGCCGGGCCGTAGACGCCGGACTCGTCCGTCAGGATGAAGCGGGTGACCTGGTAGGTGCGCACCGCGCTCTGGACCTGCCGGTCGAAATCGCCGTCGGCCTCTCCGTCGTAGGCGCCGACCTGCCGGAGCCGGAGCTGGAGTTCGACGACCTCGGGCCCTTGGTCGCCGAGGCCGAGCACGGGAGGCTGACCGTTCGACACGGTCGGACCGGGGGCCGCCGTGGCGGTGGCGGCGGCGCTCGACGGGGCCCCGGTCGGGGTGGCGGTGACCGTCGGGGAAGCGCTGTCACCGGACTCCGCGCTCGGCGAGGAGGAGGGCGGCGCGGACGACTGCGACGAACTCGCCGTGACGGACGGGGTCGTGGCCGACGGGCTGCTCGACGACACCTGGGCCTCCGGCACGCCCGCGCGCACGCCGCCGGCCACGGAGCCGTCCCGGGAAGGACCGTCGTAGGTGAAGAGCCCGCCGACGAATCCGCCGGTGACCAGAACGGCGACGGCCGCCCCCGCCCCGGCGACGACCAGGTTCCGCCGTCTGCGCCCGTGGGGGCCACTGTCGGCCGGGGGCTCCGGGTGCGGCTCCTCACCGGACGCCCCGCCCGGGTCCGCCGGGACCATGGTGACATCGGCCAAGTACCCAGTGAGCAAGGGAGGTTGAGGATCCGACGGTTCCTCGCCGACCTCCACGAAGGGGCGTATGCGCACCGGGTCGAAGTCCTCCGCCGCGGCCGCCTCAGCCGTACGGGACTCGCGGTGGGCCTCGGAGGCGCGGTGCGCACAGGAGCAGGAGGGAGTGCCGTCCGCCGCCCTGGGCGCCCCGCACTCCGGGCAGACGAGGACTGGTGGTTCACTCACGTGCGTTCCCTCTCCCTACGATCTTCATATCGTAGACAGATATGCCGCGCGGAAATTCCACAAGCCGTATCGTCCCGGAACCACGGCGTCCTCGGGACCGAAATTCAGCCACCGCGCGTGAAGGCCACATGAACCGCGGTGGACGCGTGGCCCCAACACCCGTTCACAGACAGGGAACTTGACCGCGCGGGAGTGCGCGGGACCACGACAACATGGGGTAACCAGCGGTAACTTCTGTCCCGCCCCGCTCCCTTGCCCGCGCCACTCCTCCAGGAGAGACACTCCCCATGCGCAGACTCCTCCCCGCCCTGGCGGCGACCGCCGCCGTCCTCGGCGGACTCACCGCGGCCGCCCCCTCCGCCACGGCCGCCGACTCGGGCACCTTCAGCGTGCTCAGCTACAACGTGGCCGGCCTGCCCGAGGCCATCTCCAGCGCACCGACGCCCCGCGAGCCGAGCACCACGGAGATCGGCCGGCGGATCGCGCCGTACGACATCGTCCACGTGGAGGAGGACTTCAACTATCACGCCCACCTCTACGCGGGTGACACGAACCACGCCTACCGGACTCCCACGAGCGGCGGCGCCGGCATCGGCAGCGGCCTGAACACGCTGTCCAAAATCCCCTACGACACCGACGACTTCGAGCGGGTGCGCTGGAACTCCTGCCAGGTGGACTCGGGCGACTGCCTGACCCCCAAGGGCTTCACCTTCATGCGGGAGCGGCTCGCCGAGGGGGTCTACGTCGACTTCTACAACCTGCACACCAACGCGGGCACCAGCGACGGAGACCTCGCCTCGCGCGCGGACAACCTCAACCAGCTCACCGCGTTCATCAGGACCCACTCCGCGGGCAACGCCGTCGTGGTCATGGGCGACACCAACACCCGGTACACCCGCACCGGCGACACCATCGCCGAGTTCGCCGCAGCCAACGGACTCACCGACCCCTGGGTCCAGCTCGTCCGCGGCGGCACCTCGCCCGCCAAGGGCAGCGACGCGCTGGTCTGCGACCAGAGCGGCACGACGGTCCCCAACACCTGCGAGGTCGTCGACAAGGTCCTCTACCGGAGCAGCCGACTGGTCTCCCTCAACGCCACCTCGTACAACAACGAGCACGCCAAGTTCCTCAACGGCGACAACCTGATGCTCTCCGACCACGACCCGATCACCGTCGGCTTCACCTGGTCGCGCAACCCCGCCTACCAGCTCAGCGACCAGTTCGGCGGCCCGCACGGGGACTACTACAACGACATCACCGCCGTCCCCGCGGGCGCCCGGGCCACCGCCGTCGGTCTGCGCAGCGGCTCCCGGATCGACCGGATGAGCCTCACCCTGGCGGACGGCACCACCCTCGCCCACGGCGGGACCGGCGGCACCGCGTCCTCCCTGACCCTGGGCAGCGACGAGTACGTGACCACGGCCCAGCTCTGCCAGGGCGAGTACAACGGCCACACGCGGATCTTCTACGCGAAGTTCACCACCAGCCTCGGCCGCTCACTGTCCGGCGGCACCGCCACCTCCGACTGCGTGACCCGTACCGCCCCCGCCGGGCGGCAGATCGCCGGATTCCACGGGCGTTCCGGTGACGCGGTCGACAAGGTCGGCTTCATCTACACCGAGCGCTGACCCCTGTGCCCGGG
Source organism: Streptomyces sp. NRRL B-24085 (assembly GCF_001282115.1). Lineage (GTDB taxonomy): Bacteria > Actinomycetota > Actinomycetes > Streptomycetales > Streptomycetaceae > Streptomyces. Next base: position 12,756 of record NZ_LJBR01000074.1, read on the forward strand.
GCGCTCCCGAGCACCCCGGGCACACAGGAAACTCAAAAGAGCGGCGCGACGATTGACGCGCCCATGATCAGGCTCTACGTTCTGATCGATTTACCGAACTTCGTTCGAAATACCGGCAGTCGAGGTGCCCCCGCACGCCACCCTGGAGACCCCGATGAGCGCAAACCCCCACCTGTCCCGCCGTGGCCTCCTGGGCATGACGGCCGCCGTGCCGCTCGCCCTGACCCTCGGTTCCGGCACGGCCCACGCCGCCGACTCGGCGTACGCGATGGTCTACTTCACCGAGTCGACCAACCTCGGCGACGGCACCGACTACGGCCTCCACCTGGCCGTGAGCCCTGACGGGCTCAACTGGACGCCCCTCAACCAGAACAGCCCCCTGGTGACCCCCACCGCCGGCGCCCTCGGCCTGCGCGACCCGTTCCTGATGCGCAAACAGGACGGCACCTTCGTCGTCCTCGCCACCGACCTCAAGGGCACCGACTGGAGCTACAACAGCCAGTACATCCACGTCTGGGACTCCACCGACCTGCGCACCTTCACCGGCTACCGGCGCCTGAAGCTGCACGACATGACGACCCACAGCTGGGCGCCGGAGGCGTTCTGGGACGCGGGCCGCGGCCAGTACGCGGTCATCTACTCGTCCGTGAACAGCAGCGGCCACAACGTCATCATGGTCAACTACACCAGTGACTTCGTCACCGCCTCCGCCCCGCAGGTCTTCTTCGACCCCGGCTACGACGTCATCGACGGCGACATGGCCGTCGGCGTCAATGGCTACAACTACCTCTTCTACAAGAAGAACCAGACCCTGGTCTCCGCACGCTCCACCACCCTGAGCCCGGGCAGTTTCACCGAGTACAGCGCGGGCGTGGCCCACGGCGGCACCGAGGCACCGACGGTGGTGAAGTCACTGACCACCGGCACCTGGTGGCTGTGGGGCGACACCTACACCCCCAACGGCGTCTTCTACGCCTGGCAGTCCACCAGCCCCGCCACCGGCACCTGGACCCCACTCGACCAGAAGAGCTACACCCAGCCGGTCAACTCCAAGCACTGCGGCATCGCCACCATCACCACGGCCGAGTACACCAACCTGCTCGCCAAGTGGGGCGCGCCGGCCTGGAACCGGCTCAAGTCCTACAACTACCCGGCCCGTTACGTCCGCCACGCCAACTACGCGGGCCGCATCGACGAGTACCCGATCGAGCCCTACAAGGACTCCCTGTGGACCCTCGTCCCGGGTCTCGCCGACAGCTCCGGCATCTCCTTCCGGTCCGTCAACTACCCCGACCGCTACCTGCGGCACTACGACTACGCGCTCCGACTCGACGCGAACGACGGCACGTCCACCTTCGCCGGCGACGCGACCTTCTACCGCACGGCGGGCCTAGCGGACACGAGCTGGGCCTCCTTCCGCTCCTACAACAACCCGACCCGCTACATGCGCCACTCCAACTACGCGCTGCGCATCGACCCGGTCTCCACCGCTACCGAGAAGCAGGACGCCACATTCCGGGTCGGTTACTGATTCAACCGAAAAGCCCCCCTTGGCGCCCCACGTTGTATACGCTCCAGGTCTTCTTCACGAGACCTTCACAGGGGGGCTTTTCCATGCGCAGAGGACACATAGCCGCCGTCGCGGCCGCGGGCGCGCTGACCGTACTGACGGCAATCCCGGCCCACGCCACCGAGTACTCGTCGGCGCTGAAGGTCAAGGGCGTCCAGTACGACGCCCCGGGCCGGGACTCCAACAGCTGTGCCACCGGCAACACCGACGAGGAGTACCTGACGATCAAGAACTACTCGCGGACCGCGACGGTGAACCTCAAGGGGTACGTCGTCAGGGACTCCACCAGCAGCAACAAGTTCACGTTCACGAAGAACCACACGCTCCAGCCCGGCGACTACGTCAAGCTGCGCGGCGGCCGCGGCACCGACTCCGACGCGAACAACGTGGTCTACCGCAACAACTGCAACTTCCTCTGGAACAACGACAAGGACACGATCCGCCTCTACAAGCCCTCGGGTGCGCACGCCGACACCCACGCGTACACCAAGAGCGCCGACGACCGGGACGGCAACGGGTACATCACGTACCACGGCTGAGCAGGTCGCGTCCGCTCACGACGGCCAGCGCGGCGGTCAGTGCGACCAGGGCCGCCGCCTGGGTCAGGACCCCCACGCGCAGCGCCCCGGGCAGCACGTCCAGCCACGGGTAGACGGCGGTGATCCGGACCGCCAGGAGGAGCAGCCCCAGTGCCGCGAGGGCCGCCGCCTCTCCGGCGGGGACGCGGTTCTCGCCCCGCACGCGGTACAGCAGCCAGGCGAGGGCCGCCACCAGGTAGCACGTGACGAGCGCCCAGACGGTGTCGACCCCGCCGGGCAGCGCCACGACGGAGCCGCCCATCAGCACGCAGCAGGCGGCAAAGACCAGGCCGGGCGCGCCCGTGGGCAGAGCCGCCGGGGGCGCGTCACGGTGGTGGGCCGCGCACAGCGCCAGCGCCGACACCCAGGCCAGCACGGCGGCCGCGACGACGTAGGCGGAGTCCGAGGGAGCGAAGTCGCGGGCCCAGAGATCGGCCAGCGGCCAGAGCGTGGGCAGGGCCGCGACCAGCGCCGACACCTGGGCGAGGCGGCGGTGGTCGCGCAGGAGGGCGAAGTAGGCGACCGTCCACAGCAGCGGGAAGAACCACTGGACGACCGCGCCGGCACCGGCCCACGCCCCGTGGCCGACGAAACCGTCCGTGAACATGTCCCACTGGCGCCCGCCCCGGGTCGACACCCAGGTCAGCCCCAGGACGCGGTCGACCACGGCGGACGCCGCCTGGAGCAGGACGGCGAAGAGCGCGAAGAGACGGACGGCGGAGCCGAGCACGGCGTACCGGCGGGGTGCCCCGCCCGCACCGAGCCTGCTGCGCACGGCCAGCGCGACGACGCTCCCCACCTCTGCGAGGGTGGGCCGGCTCTGCTCCTGGGTCTCCTGGTCGACGTCCCACAGGTACGTCTCGACCATCTCCTCCTCGCGCTCGCGCCGGTAGTAGGCGGGCAGCAGGCGCAGGACGGCGCGGTAACGGGCTTCGAGCAGCGTCGTCATGCCAGACCTCCGGCGAGTCCGGGCCCGGTGGCGGGCGCGTCGGTGATTCCGGGACTGCGACGCCCCTCGGCGATCCGCTTCTTCGCGGCGCTCGCTCCGGCGGCCAGCCGCTCCGCCTCGGCGCCCAGGGCAGCGGTCCCCTCGTCGGTGAGCCGGTAGTAGCGCCGGAGCCGGCCCTGCTGCACCTCCTCGCGGTCCAGCACGATCAGCCCGTCAGCGGTGAGCCGGTCCAGGACGCCATAGAGGGTGCCGACACGCATCTGCACGGCCCCCTCGGAGAGCTCCTCGACCTCGCGCAGGATGCCGTAGCCGTGCCGCGGCTGATCGGCGAGGGCGGTCAGTACGAAGAACGCCGCCTGTGTCATGTTCCTCGGTGCCATGAACCTGAATATATCGGCTCCCGATATATTCAGCCAGCCGAACCGCGAGAGTCGCCGGGCGGGACACGCGAACAGGGCCCGCCCCAATGCGGATGGTGGGCGGGCCCTGTTCGAGAGGTCATTTTGGCGTGCCGGGCCGTGAACAGGGCACGAGTGAACGGCGGTTGCTCGGTGCACGGCGTGTGCGCCCCGTGTGCACGGGACAGATCGTGTTGAGTGACCCGGGCGGACGGGCACCGCATGCCGGATGTGTCCGTCTGCCGGACCCGCCTGGTCCGCACGGGCCGGCGGCGACGATACTTGGCCCCGGCACACACCACCCCCTCCACAGATGGACCCATGTCAAGCACTCCCACGGCAGACCCCGCACCCTCCACCGTCTGGCTGGCCCGCGGCCGTCATCTCGGATCCGACGCGGCCGACGTCCTGCGCCGGAACCTGGAGCGACTGAAGGAGAGCCCGACCCTCGACGACTTCCAGGAGCCGTCCGAGACCGGGGACGCCCCGGAGCGGATCTTCGAGGCCCGCTGGCGGGTCGCCGGTGAGGTGACCGTCCGGGCCCGGCTCTCGCTCGCCCCCGTGTCGAGCGGCGGACAGGAGTGGGTGCTGGCGGCCGAGGCGGAGGCGCCGTGGGATCTGCGATGGCCCTCCCCGGCGACCATGTTCTGGCCCGACGGCGAGGACGTCTTCTGGGACCGCGACGCCGCCACCGGGCTGCGGCTGCGGGACCTGAGCGTGCTGCCCGAGGAGGACAAGGAGGTGCGGCGGCTGCTCCGGCAGGCCGTGCGCCGCAGCTGGGCCGTGCACGTCGTCGTCCACGAGGCCATGACCACCGACCAGCGCGGCCGCCGCCCGCTGGCGGACATGCTGCCGCCGGGCCTGCGCCACCGGGTCGTCGAGCACCGGGCGCAGCCGCACCAGCTCCGGGTCCTGAACTGGGCCGTGAAGGAGTTCGGCGTGGAGGTGCCGCGCGGCGGTGCCGTGGTGCTGCCCGGGACGCCGGTGCCGCCGGGGTACGACGGCCAGGACTTCTCCGTACGCAGTGTGTTCCTCGACGGCTCGGAACCCACCGAACTGATCGCGGCCGTCACGCGCTACGCCGCGATGCCCAAGCCGCTGCCGGACGGCGGTGAGACGGCCGTGACGGCGCTGCGGGAGCAGTGGCAGCTCCTCACCCTGCACGAGGAGCTGGAACGCGAGCGCGCGCTGGTGGCGATGTACGCCGAGGCGCTGGAGGCGATGACGAAGTCCCGGGACCTGTACCGGGAGGCCGCCGAGCGGGCCAACGAGGCACTGGCGATCTACCGCGAGAGCGCCCCGGTGCCCGAGCCCCGGGCCGATCCGGAGGCCACCTCGCCGTTGCAGCAGCTCTCCAAGACCTTCGGGCGCTGGAAGGGCACCCTGCGGCCCCCGGCCCGCGACGGGGAACAGGACCGGCAGATCAGCTGAAGAGCGGGAAGCGGTCCGCGTCCGCGCCCAGCGTGAGGCGTTCGGCGTCCGTGAGCGGTATGCGCCCGGTGGCGGCGCGGGCGTAGTGCTCGTCGCTCCAGTCGAGCGGGACGGGCCGGCCGAGGAGACCGTCCAGGGTGGCGCGCACCGCGGCCAGGCCCCCCGGGGACGGCCCGGCGGCCTCCGGCAGGTCGGTGACGAGGTCGAGGTGGTGGACGGTCGCCTCGACGACGAGGGTGTGCACCAGGTCCTCGGCCGTCAGCACGTGCCCCTGCGTGGCGACCCGCAGGTCCGGCCGGGTGTCCGCGGCCGCGTTCACGGTGGCTGCGGCGGTCTCCGAGTAGAGGTCGCGGAGCTGGCCGAAGTCGAGGAACATCCCGGCGCACACCCGGTTCCAGCGTCGGCCGTGCGCCGCGCCGACCGGGTCCGGCGCCCAGTCCCGCCAGTAGGTCACCGCGTCCCGGTCGGCTGCTCCGGCCGCGGGCGTGTGCAGGGCGACCAGGGCCCGCTGGGCGTCACCGGCACAGTGGAAGACCAGGTCGCGCACCGCCCAGCCCGTGCATCCGGTGGGCCGCCAGGAGTCCTCGTCCCCGAGGGGGCGTACGACGGCGGCGAAGGCCCCGTAGGCGGCGCGCAGCACGTCGGCGTTCATGGCGCCAGCCTAGGCGGGGCGCTCTCCCGGCGTGGCGGGAGGTGTCGGAGGGCCCGCTGTGGATACGCGGTGGGGACAGCACCTCGGTCCGTCCGGAAGGTCACCGTCATCATGAGCGGCGAGAACAACGACAGCGCCACCTGCTCGGAGACGAAGCTCACCGTCAACGGAGAACCCCGCACCCTCCTCGTCGACCACCGGCGCGTCCTGCTCGACGTCCTGCGCGAGGACCTGGACCTGTGGGGGGCCAGGAAGGGCTGCGACCACGGCCAGTGCGGTGCCTGCACGGTCCTGGTGGACGGGCGCCGCGTCAACAGCTGCCTGCTGCTCGCGGTCGCCCTGGACGGCAGCGAGGTCCGCACCGTCGAGGGTCTCGCCGGTGAAGGGGACGAACTGCACCCCCTCCAGCGGGCCTTCCTGGACCGTGACGCCTTCCAGTGCGGCTACTGCACCCCGGGCCAGCTCTGTTCGGCCCTCGGCATGCTCGACGAGGCTGCGGCCGGCCATCCCTCGCGCGTCACCGGCGACGCCCCCGCCGGGCACCCCGTCCCGCTGGACCGGGACGAGATCCGCGAACGGCTCAGCGGCAACCTGTGCCGGTGCGGCGCCTATCCACGCATCGTCGACGCGGTCGAGGACGTGATCCGGTGAAGACCTTCGACTACGTACGCGCCACCAGCGCCGAGGAGGCGGTGGAGCTCTTCGCCGTCCGGCCCGGCGCCCGCTACCTCGGCGGCGGCACCAACCTCGTCGACCTGATGAAGCTCGGCGTCGAACAGCCGGACGTGCTCGTCGACGTCAGCCGGCTGCCCCTCGACGAGGTCCAGGAGCTCCCGGACGGCTCGCTGCGCGTCGGCGCCACGGTCCGCAACAGCGACCTGGCCGCCCATCCCGCCGTCCGCACCCGCTACCCGGCCCTGTCCCAGGCGCTGCTCGCGGGCGCCTCGGGGCAGCTCCGCAACGCGGCCACCACGGCCGGCAACCTGCTCCAGCGCACCCGCTGCCCCTACTTCCAGGACGTCTCCAAACCGTGCAACAAGCGGGAACCGGGCAGCGGTTGCGGCGCCCGCGAGGGCGTGCACCGGGACCACGCGGTGCTCGGGCACTCCCCGCACTGCATCGCCACCCACCCCTCCGACATGGCCGTCGCGCTCGCCGCCCTGGACGCCCGCGTCGAGCTGTACGGCACCGGGGGCGCCCGGAGTGTCCCCGTCGCCGGCTTCCACCGGCTGCCGGGGGCCCAGCCGGAGCGGGACACCGAGATCCTGCCCGGCGAACTCGTCACCGGGGTGCTGCTGCCGGCGGCCTCGGCCGGGCTGCCGTCCGCCTACCGCAAGGCCAGGGACCGGGCGTCGTACGCCTTCGCCCTCGCCTCCGTGGCCGCCGTGGTGCGGGTGACGGACGGGGTGGTCGACCACGCCGGGATCGCCTTCGGGGCGCTGGCACACCGGCCGTGGCGGGCGCTGCGGGCCGAGCGGGCGCTGCTGGGCGCGGCACCCACGGCGGACGCGTTCGAGCACGCCGTCGAACTGGAGCTGTCCGCCGCCGAACCGTTGCGGGACAACGCCTACAAGGTGCCCCTGGCACGCTCGCTAGCCGTGGACGTCCTGACCCGGCTCACCGCGGCCGCCAGGGCCTGAGGAGGACGCATGGACGCCACCGCGCACGGCACCGCCACCGCCCTGGGCGCTCCCGTCGAGCGCCGCGAAGGCCGCGAGAAGGTCACCGGCACCGCCCGCTACGCGGCCGAACAGCCCCGTCCCGGCCGCGCGCACGCCTGGCCCGTGCCCGCCTCGATCGCCCGGGGCCGGGTCACCGGCATCGACACCGGGGCCGCTCTGGACGTGCCCGGAGTCCTCGCCGTGCTCACCCACGAGAACACACCGAGGCTGTCCGAGCCGGAGGACCCCACCCTCGCCGTCCTGCGCGACTCCCGTGTGCCGCACCGGGGTTGGTTCGTCGCCCTGGTGGTGGCCGAGACCCTGGAGGCCGCCCGCGCGGGTGCCGCCGCCGTGCAGGTCGACTACGCCGTGGAGGACCACGACGTCGTCCTGACCGTCACGCACCCGGACGCGTACGCCCCCGAGGAGGCCAACGGCGGCTTCCCGGGGACCCGTGAACACGGCGACCCCGAAGGCGCGTTCGCGTCCGCCCCGGTCCGCGTCGACGCCGGCTACCGGGTGCCCCCGCTGCACAACCACCCGATGGAACCGCACGCGACGACGGCCGAGTGGCACGACGGCCGGCTCACGGTGCACACCTCCACCCAGGGCTCCACGGTCGTACGCGCCGTCCTGGCGGGCCTGTTCGGCCTCCCGGAGGACCACGTCATCGTGCACGCCGAGCACGTGGGCGGCGGTTTCGGCTCCAAGGGCACACCCCGGCCGGACGTGGTGCTCGCCGCGATGGCGGCCCAGCACACCGGGCGGCCGGTCACCCTCGCCCTTCCCCGCCGCCTCCTGCCGTCCGTCGTGGGACACCGCGCCCCCACCCTGCACCGGCTGCGCCTCGGGGCGCGGCCCGACGGACGGCTCACCTCCCTCCTCCACGAGGTCACCACCCACACCTCGCGCATCAAGGAGTTCGTCGAGCAGGCCGCGGTGCCCGCACGGGTGATGTACGCGGTCCCCGACTCCCGCACGGCCCACCGTGTGGCGCCCCTCGACGTGCCCAGCCCGTCCTGGATGCGGGCGCCCGGCGAGGCGCCCGGCATGTACGCCCTGGAGTCGGCCATGGACGAGCTGGCCGTCGAACTCGGCATGGACCCGGTGGAGTTGCGGATCGTCAACGAGCCGGACACCGAGCCCGACAGCGGCAAGCCCTTCAGCAGCCGCCACCTGGTCGAGTGCCTGCGCGAGGGCGCCCGGCGCTTCCACTGGTCCGAGCGGGACCCGCGGCCGCGCTGTCGTGCCGAGGGCCCGCTGCTGGTGGGCTCGGGAGTGGCCGCCGCCCTCTATCCCGTCATGGCGCAACCGTCCACGGCGGCGGCGCGGGCACTGCCCGACGGGACCTTCGTCGTACGGATCAACGCCACCGACATCGGCACGGGCGCCAGGACGGTGCTCGCGCAGATCGCCGCGGACGCGCTCGCGGCACCCGTGGCCCGGGTGCGGACCGAGGTGGGTTGCAGCGACCTGCCCGCCGCGTCACTCGCCGGCGGCTCGTCGGGCACCGCGTCCTGGGGCTGGGCGGTGCACGAGGCGTGCTCCCGGCTCGCGGAACGCCTGGCCGACGGGCCGGTGCCCGCGGACGGGATCGAGGTCCGGGCCGACACCGCCGGCCGCGCCGACGCCGACAGCCCCTACGCCCGTCATGCCTTCGGCGCCCACTTCGCGGAGGTCGCCGTCGACACGGTCACCGGTGAGACCCGGGTGCGCCGGCTGCTGGGGGTGTACGCCGCCGGGCGCATCCTCAACGCCCGCACCGCGCGCTCCCAGTTCGTCGGCGGCATGACCATGGGGCTCGGCATGGCGCTGACCGAGGGCAGCACGATGGACGCCGCGTTCGGAGACTTCACCGAGTCCGACCTGGCCGCGTACCACGTGCCCACGCATGCCGACGTGCCCGACATCGAGGCGCACTGGATCGACGAGGACGACACCCGCCTCAACCCCATGGGCAGCAAGGGCATCGGCGAGATCGGCATCGTGGGAACGGCGGCCGCGATCGGCAACGCCGTCTTCCACGCCACCGGCGTACGCCTGCGGGAGCTGCCCCTCACCCCGGACCGCGTCCTCAGCGGCCTCCGGGAGAGGGGCGGCTCCTAGGCAGGGCCCCGCACCCGCCGGCTAGCGGGCCAGGGGGGCGTCCGCCGCCTCGCGGATGGCCTCCGCCGTCCGTCGCCGTGCCAGGACGTGCTCCGGCGGAGGCGGCGTGGCGACATGCACCACCAGTGCGGTCAGCGCGGCCAGCGACGCGCACACCGCCGCCGTCCCCGCGAGCCAGGCCGGCGCCAGCGGCAGTTCCAGGGCCCGGGCGAGCCCGGCCGAGCGGAACTGCCCGTTCAGCAACTGGCCCGCTGCCACCCCGGCCGGCACGACGACCGCGAGGGCCAGGACCGGGACCGCGGGGCGCAGGGTCATCGCGGCGAGCAGCACGCACAGCAGGGACACCCCGAGCGCGAACCCGTACACCTGCACGGACGCCCCGTCCTGGTGGACCGGGAAGCACAGGACACCGCAGACCAGCAGTGCCAGGGCGGCGATCCTGCTCGGCCACAGGGCCGCACTCCGGGTCCGCCCGGACGCGGGCGGATGCGGCGGCGGGGCCGGGAAGGCGCTCGCCTGCGGCACCTCCGGTTCGGGCCGGAACTCCTCGTCGTACGCCTCGTACATCTCGGGCGAGGGCGACGGGGGCGGTTCCGTGGCCAGGCGCCCTATGAGTTCGACGAGTTCCTCGACGGGCCTGCCGGTCGCCGCCGCGCGCACCGCCTCCTGCCCGCAGTGGGGTTGCAGTTCGGACCGGTTCAGCAGGGCCACCAGACGGGTCACGTCCTCGACGGGACGGGACTCGGCGGCGGCCCGGATGGCCTCGTCGGCGCTGTCCGCGTCCCGGGGCGGGCGGGTCAGCAGGGCGACGAGCCGGGTGACGTCCTCCACGGACCGGTCCACGCCCACGGCGCGCAGGGCCGCGGCGGTGGACTGCGCGTACTGGGGTGACTGTTCCAGCAGGGTGATGAGGTGGACGACGTCCTCCAGGGGACGGTCGGCCACGGCGGCACGTACCAGGTCGCCGACGGGATCGCCGTACGACCGGTCCATCGGTATGGCGGGTTCGTTCGGGAAGGCTTCTGTCGGGCCGGTGGTCATGCTCTGCTCCAGACAAAGAGTTGCGGTCGCTCCTACGCGCCCCCGTCGTGCGACCGCGGCATTGAGATGACCTCATTCGTAAGCGGGTACACGGCGGCGTGCCACTCGGATGAGCCACGGGTGTGAGTGCGGCCCGCGGCGGGCCTAGGGGGGCCGGATGCGGGAATCCGTCAGACAGCGCGCCGTCCGGCGCGCGGAGGAGGAGGTCGGCTCGTGGACTCGAGCACAGCACTGATCGTCGCCGCCGTGGTGCTGGCCGCGCTGGTGCTGGCGGTGGCCGTGGGAGTGCTGGTGCGGCTCGTGAGGACCCGGCGCGGTCTGCGTCGGGCGGGGCTGCCCACCGGGCCCCGCTGGGTCTTCTGGGGCGCCCTGTTGTACTTCGTCCTGCCCACCGACCTGGTGCCCGACCCGGTGTACCTCGACGACATCGGCGTCCTGCTGCTCGCCCTGCGCACCCTGCGCGGCTCCGCCGCCGACCGGGCCGCGCTGCGGCTCGACGGGCGGGACGGGGAGACCGTCCGGCGGCCGTGATTACGCAGTGTAAGGAAACCAATCACTCGTTCGATTCGTATAAGTCTCTGGAAGCCGAAGCAAGTCGGCTGACCTGACGGCGTCGTGGGGAGAGGCCGTCGGTGAGAGGCAGTACCGGCGAGGGAGAGACGATGCAACCGTTCGCGCTCAACTACGCACGTCCGGCAGCGGCGTTGGAGGCGACCACTCCGTACGTCTACGACTCCGGGCTGCAGTTGAACGTGCTCATGGACGGCCGGGTCGCGGCCCGCGACCACGCGCTGATGAGGGAACTGGGGACCACCACGAGCACGGCGGGCTCCAAGACTCACTTCGACGACTGAACACGGCCGACGTTCGATGACCGTGTTGATTCTTACCTGCGAAGAGGACGTCACGGCCGACATGGTCGTGGTGCACCTCAACGCCACGGGGGTTCCGGTGGTCCGGCTCGACCCGGCCGACCTGACCGACGGTGTCGCGCTGTCCGGGGAGTACGTGCACGGCACCTTCCGCGGCCACCTCTCGGTCGGCGGCCGTCTGGTGGGCATCTCCGGGCTGCGTTCGATCTGGGTCCGCCGCCCGGGCACCCCGGCGGCGCGGGCGGCCGCGCCCTCGGAGTGGCTGACCGAGGAGTCCGCCCAGGCGTTGTACGGCATGCTCCGGGGCAGTGACGCCCGCTGGATGAACCATCCCGACGCGGCCCGCCGGGCCCGTCACAAGCCCTGGCAGCTACGGCTCGCCCAGCGCTGCGGACTGCCCGTGCCGGCCACGATCGTGACGACGTTCCCGCAGGCCGCCCGTGAGTTCGCCGAGCGCTATCCGGACCTCGTGGTCAAGCCGGTCTCCGGGGCACACCCGCAGGACCCGCCGCGGGCGGTGCCGACCAGCCGGGTCGCGCCCGACGCCGACTTCGCGGCCGTCGCCTTCGGCCCGACCCTGCTGCAACGGCGGGTGGCCAAGCGGGCCGACATCCGCCTGACGGTCGTGGGCGAGACGATGCTGGCCGCCCGGAAGGCCGCGGGCGCCGACGACGAGGTGGACGTACGGTTCGCCCCGTCCACCGCGCCCTGGCAGCCCGCCGAGGTCCCGCCGCGGGTGGCCGGAGCCGTCCTGGACTATCTCCGGGCGGCGGAACTGGCCTACGGGGCCTTCGACTTCGCCGAGGACGCGGACGGGACCTGGTGGTTCCTGGAGTGCAACCAGTCAGGGCAGTTCGGCTTCGTGGAGGTGGAGACGGGCCAGCCGATCGCGCGCAGCATCGCCGAGTGGCTGGCCCGGCCCGGTCCCGCGCTGCCCCGTCAACGGGGCGGGCACCGGGGTGTCCTGAGACCGGATCAGTAGGGCCGCGGGGCGGCGGGCGGCAGGGCGGGCACCCATCCCTGGCCCGGTGACGCCGGGCGCTCGGGGGCGGCCGGGGGCATGAGGGACTGCAGCGGCCGCATGACGTACTCCAGTTCCCTGCGTACGCGCTCGGCCTCCCTGCGGGTCAGAGCGGGGACGTCGCCGCGCTCGGCGACGAGTCGGTCGTAGATGGGGGAATCCTGGAACACCCGTCAACGCGCCTTTCGTTTTCGCGGGCCCACGCGCATGGGCACGGCTGACGAGTCTAGGCGCCTCCACGCACCGACGTGCGAATTCCGGTTCCGGGCTTGACGGCCGGCGGGCGGTCATGCGCCGGTGGTGGACCCCGGCCGGACGATCATCAGGACGGTCACAGTCGCCCACAGAAGGTTGAAGAGGCCCGTGAACATGGCCAGTTGGGCGGTTGCCCGGCGTTCGACGCTCCCCTGTCCGGTCAACGCGTCGAGCAGTTCGCCCTGCCTCGGCAGGACGAAGGCGGCGAGGATTCCGGCGGCCGCGGCCGTCAGGACCATGGAGGCGGTCAGCCAGGCGTCGCCCAGGACGCCCATCGCCGCTCCGGTGGCGACACCGAGGACGGGGACCGCGACGCCGACGGCCGCGTAGACCCGGCAGATGCGGTGCAGCAGCCGTACCGTGCCGACGCCGGCCTCCTCCGTGCCGGCCCGGCGGGCCGCGGGCGGGAACATGCTGGCCGCGACGGTCACCGGCCCCACGGCGACGATGGCGGCGAGGACGTGCAGGCTCAGCAGGAACTTGGTCATGGGGTGGCGGATCCCTCTCCGGTGGTCGGCGGTGCCCGTCCACGCTAGGAACCCGGCGGGTGATCACACAGAGGCTGAAACGACAGTTGCCGACGGATTCCCGCCAACCCGCCCGACAGCGGATTCACCCTGCTCCCGTGGTCGCGGCGGTGGCGGGAACCTGCCTATCGTGGCGGTCATGCACTCCGTGGTGATCCTGGTTCTCGACGACGTGGTGCCGTTCGACATGGCGGCCCCCATGCAGGTCTTCGACTGGACGCGGCTGCCCGACGGCCGCCCCGCCTACCGCGTCCGGCTGTGCGCCGAGTCACCCGAGGTCCGCGCGGACGGCGGCTTCGCCCTGCGGGTCGAACACGGTCTGGAAGCCCTCGCGGACGCGGACACGGTCATCGTGCCGGGCTGCTCCCCCACCGCCGCACCGCCCTCCCCGCGCGTCCTGGCGGCACTGCGGGAGGCCGCGGCGGCCGGCACCAGGATCGCTTCCGTGTGCGTGGGCGCCTTCGTGCTCGCGGCGGCCGGGCTCCTGGACGGCCTGCGCGCCACCACACACTGGGTGGCCGCGGACGAGCTGGCACGGCGCTTCCCCGCCGTCGAGGTCCAGCCGGACGTGCTGTACGTCGACAACGGTCGGATCCTGACCTCCGCGGGAGCGGCCGCGGCCCTCGACATGTGTCTGCACATGATCCGCCGGGACCTGGGGTCGGCGGTCGCTGCCCATGCCGCCCGGATGTCGGTGATGCCGCTCGAACGCGAGGGCGGGCAGGCCCAGTTCATCGTCCACGACCACCCGCCCGTGCCCCGCGGTTCGACGCTGGAGCCGGTGCTGGAGTGGGTCGAGGACAACCTGGCCCACGAGATCACCCTCGGGGCGATGGCGGCCCGGTCGGGGATGAGCGAGCGCACCTTCAGCCGCCGGTTCCGGGAGCAGACGGGCAGCACACCGTTGCAGTGGCTGCTGCGGGCCCGGGTGCGGCGCGCACAGTACCTGCTGGAGAACACCGCCCACCCGGTCGAACGGATCGCGCGGCAGGCGGGGTTCGGCTCCCCCACGGCGTTCAGGGAGCGCTTCCGCCGGGTCGTCGGAACCACCCCGCAGGCGTACCGCGCGGCGTTCAACGCGAAGGACGCCGTCCCGGCGGCGGCGCGTCCCTGACCGTCCGCCGGGCCCGGTGTGACCTCACCCCGCCAGCGGCAGGCTGTCCTCACCGTCCGGGTCCGCGACCGCGGCGGCCGGCAGCAGGGCGTCGGCCCTGGCGACCGCCTCGCGGACGTCGGTGGTGCCCATCATGACGCACAGCGTGTAACTGACGTCCTCCAGCTCACGAGCCGTCGCCGGGCTCTCCCTCTCCGCCTGGGCGATCCTCAGTGACGCGTAGCGGGTCAGCAGGGTTCTGACGGCCTTAGGGTCCGGAACGAGCACGAAGCGCCCCTCTCTCGAATTTTCCGCTCGTATGCCCCCTGTGCGCCGGCCCAATCCCGTCCGCCGCTCCCCGGCACGCGATTGGCGCAATACCGTGCGGGCGGACCCGCTTCCCCAAGGGCCGCAAACCGTTGAACAAGGGGCATCCCTCGCACATGAACGGTATACGCCCATGAACCGCTCCGCAGGTCTCCTCAGTGCCCTCTATCTCGCGACGAGCACCGGACTCGCCTGGACCGCGGTCCTCGCGCTGCGCCAGGGCCCGCCGTGGACCGCGTGTCTGTTCGCCGCCGCGAGCCTGGTCCCGGTCATCGCGGTCGTGCGCGAGAGCGTGCTCCAGGACCAGCGGCGCACCCTGGCCGAAATGCGCGGCCGGGTCGGCGGCCCGGGCGGGCCCGGCGCGGGGGCCGCCGACGACATCGTCCGCGCCGAACTCGACACCGCGTGCTGTGAACGCTGGTGGACGAGCTGCGGCACCGACCACGACTCGACGTGCCCCCGCCGGGTGCCGCGGAGCAGCGCGGCCTGAACCCCGGCAGGCCGGGCGGGCCTCAGGCGGGCTGTCCGGCGTGCAGCGCGGTGTACGCCCCGCCGCGGCGCAGGAGTTCCTCGTGGGTGCCGGTCTCCAGGATCCGGCCCTCCCCCATCACCACGATCCGGTCGGCGCCGCGCACGGTCGACAGCCGGTGCGCGACCACGAAGGTCGTCCGTCCGTGCAGCAGCCGGGCGAGCGCCTGCTGGACGAGCGCCTCGGAGCGGGTGTCCAGGGCCGAGGTCGCCTCGTCGAGGACGAGCACCCGCGGGTCACGGATCAGGGCGCGGGCGATGGCCAGGCGCTGGCGCTGTCCGCCCGACAGCCGCGCCCCGCGCTCGCCGACCAGGGTGTCCAGGCCCTGCGGCAGCCGGTCGACGAACTCCAGCGCGTTCGCGTCACGCAGCGCCGCGCGTACCGTCCGCTCGTCGGCGTCGTCCATGCCGTAGGCGACGTTGTCGCGGATGGTGCCGTCGAAGAGGACGGACTCCTGCGGTACGACGGACAGGAAGCGCCGGTAGGTGCGCAGGTCCAGGGTGTTCATGTCCGTCCCGTCGAGCAGCAGCCGCCCGGAGGTGGGCCGGATGAAGCCGATGACGAGGTTGAGCACGGTGGACTTGCCCGCGCCGGAGGCGCCGACGAGGGCGATCGTCTCGCCGGGGGTGACGGAGAAGGTGAAGTCCCGTACGGCGGGCCGCCCGTTGTCGTAGCTGTGGCCGACGCCCCGGAACTCGACGGCCCCGCGCACCGAGTCGACCTGGGTCTTGCCCTCGTTGTCCTCCAGTTCGGGCGCCTGGAGGACTTCGCCGACGGAACGCACGGACTCCAGGCCCTTGGTGATGACCGGGGCGAGCGCTGCCAACGTTGTCGTGGAGTTGGTGAGCGTGGTCAGGAACGCGCTGAGCATCACGACGTCGCCGGGGGTGACGCCCCAGACGCCGTAGTACGACACCAGCGCGGCACCGGCGAGGACCAGGACGCCGACCACGTTGAGCACGACCCAGGCCAGCGAGCCGAAGCGGCCGTTGACGAGGTCGAGGCGCATCCCGGAGGTCAGCAGCCGGCGCAGGGTGCCGTCCATGCGGCGCAGGGCCTTGCCCTCCAGGCCGTGGGCGCGGGTGACCGGGATGAGGCGGGTCATCTCCGTGACCCGGGACGAGAGGGTCTCGACCTCGTGGCGGAAGTGTTCGTTGTGGGTGCGCAACCGGGCCCTGAGGCGGGCCACGACGAGGGCGGCGGCGGGCACGACGACGAGGAAGACGGGCACGAACTCCGGGGTCCGTACGGCGATGATGACCAGCCCGCCGATCAGCACCGTGGTGGCGCCGAGGCCGGTCTCGGCGGTCTGCTGCACCATCTGCTCGACCGTCTCGACGTCCCGCACCACCTTGGCCTGGAGCACGCCGGCGCTGACCCGGGAGTGGTAGCCGATGGACAACTGCTGCATGCGGGTGCACAGGGCGGAGCGCAGGGTGGTGCCCATGCGGCGCACGCTGCCGTACAGGAGGCGGACGTAGAGGAGGTGCAGGGGGTAGTTGACCAGCAGGATGAACAGGATGACGCCGGTGCTCGTCCAGAGCCGGGTGATCGGCTGGTGCTGGACGACGGTGTCGATGATGGACGCGGTGATCAGGGGCAGCAGCCAGATCGGGCTGTGCTTGACGGTGAACACCGCGACGGCCCCGGCCAGTCGGCGGCGGTCGGCGCGGAGCAGGTAGGCGAGTGTGCGGATCGGGTGCTCGCCTCGGTAGCGATGGTCGAGCGGTCTTTCCAGCGACGAGGCCATCGTCGGTGGTCCTTCCGGTTGCCGTGTGGAGGGCAAGCGCTTTCTCCCCCTCGTCGGCCAGGACTACACCAGGTGACGGCCGCCGTTCCTACTCGTCCAGAGTGCGGGCGAGTTCCGTGGTGGCGTGGGCGATCTCGCTGTCGTCGTCGGCCATCAGCTCGCTGAGGGCCCCGCTCTTGGCGCGCACGGCCTGGCGGGCCCTTCGCTCCCACACCACGGGGTTCTCGCGGTGGTTGAGCAGCTTGGGGTAGACCGCCGCCGTGCTCTCCCACTGGCGGGCGCCGGCGATGCTCCTGAGCAGTTGGATGATCTCCGCCCGGCAGGTCACCTGGGGCAGCTGGGCCAGCTCCCACAGGAAGGGGACCGTGGCGGCGGTGGCCTGCTCCACGACGAAGCCGTACTGGCAGATGCGCCTGCGCAGCTCCCCGAGTGCGGCGCCGGCGGTCTCGGGGTCCCCCCAGGCCACGCTGTTGAGGAGCAGGGGGATGGCGGCGGCGCAGCCGGTGGAGTCCTGGATCTCGCCCCAGGGCACCCGGCTCAGCGCCGCGAGGGGCGTGGTCCGCGCCACCCCGGTCGTGGGCACGGGGTGGCTGGTGCGCTCGTTGCTCGGCTGGTCCGGAGCGGTGCGCATGGCGTGAAACCTTTCCGCGGCGGTCATGTCAGGGAGGAGGGGCGGTCGACAGCTTGGCCCAGACCGTCTTGCCGGCCGGGGGCCGTGCGGTCCAGCCCCACTCGTCGGCCAGGGCGTCGACGATGTGCAGGCCCCGGCCGTTCTCCCGCAGGGCGGTGACGTCTCCGGGGGCGTACGCGGGCGGCTCGTCACCGGGGTCGGAGACGGTCACCAGCAGATGGGCGGGGTCGAAGGACAGCCCGAGCCACACCTCGGCCGCACCCTGCGCCGCCGGCGGCAGCACCGCGTGGGCCACGGCGTTGGCGGCGAGTTCGGTGATCACGAGGGTGGCGTCGTCGCTGCGGTGTCCCAGGGACCAGCAGCTCAGCGTCTCGCGCGTGAAGGCGCGGGCCCGGGCGAATCCCTGTGCGCTGCAGTGGACGAGCAGCGTGGCGGAGCCGGGAGTACCGGGCCCCGGCGGTACCGGGCCCCGCCCGGTGAGGGACGCCGGTCGCCGTGGCGCGGCGGCCGGGCGCGGACGCCGCGGGGTCTCACCGGCCGGGCCCGCATCACCCACCTCCGGCGCGGCCGGGCTCGGCGGCCGGAGCACGTGGTTCGCAGGTGACGACACGGCATCTCCTTGATGCGACGTCAAGACGGGGCGCAACCGCAGGGGTTGACGCCGGAGCTATTATCCACGCTGAAGGCGCCCGCGTGCAATTGCACGAGAAATTGCGCGAACAACGGGTGGGGCCACGGAGGTTGCCGTCGCGTGCCCCTGGTCGCCTCGCACGGCCGGGCACGGCGCCCGGCACAGATCGTGAACAGCAAGGAGACTGCAGTGCCAGTGCAGAACGGAGTGCGGGCGAGTTCGCTCGACGCCCGCTGGGTCAAGAGCCGTCACAGCAACGCCGAGGGCAACTGCGTCGAAGTGGCCTCGCTGATCGACGGCGGCGTGGCGCTGCGCAACTCCCGTGATCCCGACGGCCCCGCGCTGGTCTACACACCGGCCGAGGTCGCGGCGTTCCTCGCCGGCGCGAAGGACGGGGAGTTCGACCACCTGCTGTGAGGGGGCCGGGATCCGGTACGAGCCGGGTCCCAACTCCCGCACCCACACCGGCGTCTACGGAATGGTGCGGTACGGCCACGCTGCGTGCGATAGTGTGAGTCGTCTCTGTGCCGGTTTACTGGGAGTCAGGATGTCAGCCGCGTCCCACCGCATCTCCCGCCTGGAACCGTACCTGGACCGTACCGAGCCGGCTCCCACCCTGCTGAAAATGCTGGTGGGCGTCCAGTTGGCGGGCTTCCGCGAGGATGCCGGGCTCGCCCAGGACCAGGCGGCCCGGGCCCTCGGGTTCAGCCCCGCGAAGCTGTCCCGCATCGAGTCGGGCAAGGGCCGCAGGCCCCCGTCGGAGAGCGACGTACGCGCTCTCCTGGAGCTGTACGGCACCGAGGACTACGAGTCCTCGGTGCTCCTCAAGCTGCTCCAGCGCGCCGGTGACCCGGGCTGGTGGCAGCGGTACGACAAGCGGCTGATGCCGGAGTGGTTCGACCGGCTGGTCGGACTTCAGGAGGCGGCCGCCGCCATCCGTACCTTCGAGATCCAGTACGTCCCCGGCCTGCTCCAGACCCCGGACTACACCCGTGCGGTGGTCGAGCGCGGTCTGCCGGCCGCGGCGGCGAGCGAGGTGGCCCGACGCGTCGAACTGCGCATGCGGCGTGCGCAGTTGCTGCTGCGCGAGGACGCCCCGCAGCTCTGGGCGGTGATCGACGAGTCGGTCCTGCTGCGGGTGCTGGGCAGCCGGGAGGTCATGCGGGACCAACTGGCCCACCTCATCGAGATGGCGCAGCGCCCCAACGTTACGGTGCAGGTCATCCCGCTGGACGTGACGAACGCCTCGGCGCCGGCCATCCCGATCACGTATCTGCGGTTCGGCGGGCTCGATCTGCCGGACGTCGTGTACCTGGAGCACATCAAGAGCGCCAACTTCCTGGAGGACCGGGACGAGACGGAGGAGTACCGCCTCGCCCTGGACCGCCTGGCGGACGACGCGCTCGAACCCCGCGAGTCGCTCAAGATGCTGGAGCGGACGATGAAGGAGCGGTACGGCGGCTGAGAGCCCGCGTCAGCCGTCACGGCCGAACAGCCCCGCCCACAGGAAGGCTTCACCGAAGCAGGGCGAACCGGGCGGCTCGTCGCGCATGCGCCGGAGTTCGATCTCCGTCAGGTCCCGGAAGATCCCTCGCAGGGACGCGGCCGAGTAGGCGAGGCCGCCCTCCAGCCCGCCCCGCCGGTACACCTCCGCATCCGGCAGGTCCGATCCCACGGCGCCGTCGGCGAAGCAGACGAGGCCGAAGCGGCCGCCGGGCGCGAGGTGCCGTTCGAGAAGTGCCAGGTAGCTGACACGGCGGTGCGGCGGCAGATGGTGGAAGCAGCCCGAGTCGTAGATCAGGTCGTAGGTGCCGCACAGTTCGCCGCCCGACAGGGAGAACGCGTCGCCGCACACGAAGCGGACGTCGGCCGCCGTCTCGTGGGCACGTTCCCCGGCCCAGGCGATCGCGGCCGGTGAGAGATCGACGGCGTCGACCTCGAAGCCCCGGGAGGCCAGGTACAGCGCGTTGCGGCCCGGACCACAGCCGAGATCGAGGGCGCGGCCGGTGGTGACCAGACCACGGTCGAGGCAGGACACCAGGTTCTCGTCCGGCTTCGCGGCGAAGAAGGGAACCGGCTTGGAGCGGTCCGCGTAGAAGCCGTCCCACCAGGAACCGGCGTCCCCGGTCCAGCGATCGGCCTGGGGAGCGAACAGGGTGTCCAGGAGCTGGAGCACGTCCTCCACCGTGCGTATGGTGCGGTCCACTCGCGCGCCCTCTCGTACAGGTGGGATGGAGGAACCGACCGGCGTGGGCGCCGCCCGGAACGCAGGTGACGCCCCCGGCGCGGGACCTTGGAGGTCGCGCCGGGAGCGTGCACCCGTCGGGTCAGGGGAGTCGGGCGACGCCGCCGAACTCGATCCACTCGTGGGTGAGCTGGCGAGGGGCCACGTCGGTGTCCGGGCGCCAGGTGGAGACCTCCACGAGGCCCGGTTCGAGGATCTCCAGGCCCTCGAACCACTCGGCCACGTCCTTCTCCTGACGGACCCGGCCCCAGTGTCCCTGGGTCGCCTTGGCCATGAAGTCGGTGACGAAGTCGCGGACCGCGGGGTCCTCGCTGACGAGCTGGCACATCACCATGAAGCTGCCGGGCGCGAGCCGCTCGCGCACCCGGCGGGCCAGGGCGGCCGGCCCGTCCGTCTCGCTGTCGGGGATGCAGTGCATGACCGAGTTGAACAGCACGGCGACGGGCTGCGAGAAGTCGATCAGCCGCCGGGTGTCCTCGTGACCGAAGATCTGGTCGGTCTCCCGCATGTCCGCGTGGATGACGGCGGTCCGCTCGTCCTGCTCCAGCAGCGCCCGGCCGTGGACGAGGACCATCGGGTCGTTGTCGACGTAGACCACGTGCGTGGTGGAGTCGATGCGCTGCGCGACCTGGTGGACGTTGTCCTGGGTGGGCAGGCCGGAGCCGTGGTCCAGGTACTGCCGGATGCCGTACTCCGACGACAGCGTGCGGACCACCCGCTGGAGGAAGCGCCGGTTGTTCACGGCGAGCCTGCGGGTGCTCGGGACGACCTTGTCGAGCTCCTCGCAGGCGGCCCGGTCGGCCGCGTAGTTGTCCTTGCCGCCGAGGTAGTGGTCGTACATGCGCGCGGCGGTGGGTACCGAGGCGTCGATCGACGTGGACAGGTTCTTACCGGTGCTCATCATTCCCCCAGCTTGTGCCGCCAACTGGCCTGGCAGGACAGGGAGTCCATCCTAGGGACACCATGAATGCCGGGGCCAGTCCGCACGTGGGGGGAACGCGGGTTCAGGCGGCGTCCAGCTCCGCGATCTCCTCCGCGTCGAGCACCAGATCGGCCGCGGCGAGCGAGTCGCGGATCGTCTCGGGGCGGCTCGCACCCGGGATCGGCACGACGACCGGCGACTTGGCGAGCATCCAGGCCAGGCACACCCGCTGCGGGCTCACCCCGTACTTCTCGGCGATCCGCGCGAACGGGGCGTGCGCCGAACCCAGTTCGCCCGCCCGGGAGATCCCGCCGAGAGGGCTCCAGGGCAGGAAGGCGATGCCGAGCTCGTCGCACAGGCGCAGTTCCGGCTCGCTGGAGCGGAAGGCCGGGGAGAACTGGTTCTGCACCGAGACCAGCCGGCCGCCGAGGATCTCGTTGGCCAGCCGGATCTGGTCGGGGTTCGCGTTGGAGATGCCCGCCCGCAGGATCTTGCCCTCGTCGAGGAGGTCGCGTACGGCGCCGACGGACTCCTCGTAGGGGACGCGGGGGTCGGGGCGGTGGAACTGGTAGAGCCCGATCGCCTCCACACCCAGCCGGCGCAGCGAGGCCTCGCAGGCCTGCTTGAGGTGGCCGGGGCTGCCGTCGAGCGTCCAACTGCCGTCCCCGGGGCGCAGATGCCCGCCCTTCGTGGCGACGAGGACCTCTCCGCCCCGGTCGTGGGAGGCGAGGGCCTTGGCGATCAGGGTCTCGTTGTGCCCGACCTCGTCGGCGTGCAGGTGGTAGGCGTCGGCGGTGTCGATCAGGGTCACGCCCGCGTCGAGCGCGGCGTGGACGGTGGCGACGGAGCGTTCCTCGTCCGGCCGCCCCTCGATGGACATGGGCATGGCGCCCAGTCCGATGGAGCTCACTTCGACATCACCGATACGGCGGGTGTGCATGACCTTGCACCTCTTTCGCCTGTCACGCGGGTCCGGGCTCACATCAGCCTGGCCGCCGCACCCGCCGAAGGTCCAATAGAAGAATGAGAACGCATTCAGCGACCGGGGTGCTGAATCCCGGACCGTGCCTCCCGAGCCGACCCGCGCACGTGACGCGGTTGCGTGTCCTCGCTGTGCGTGTGACACCCTCACCTCGACCGGCGGGGTCCCGTCCGGTCATCGTGAGGTTCGACAGAACGGCGAGAGAGGCGACGGCATGCGCATCGGACTGCTCGGCACCGGCCCCTGGGCCAGGATGGCCCACGCCCCCGCGCTCGGCGCGCACCCGGAACTGGACTTCGCCGGGGTGTGGGGCCGGCGCCCGGACGCCGCCAAGGAGCTCGCCGACGAGCACGGCACGCGCGCCTACGACGACGTCGACGCGCTGCTCGCCGACGTGGACGCCGTCGCCGTCGCCCTGCCGCCGGCCGTGCAGGCCGACCTGGCGGCGCGGGCCGCGCGGGCGGGGTGCCATCTGCTGCTGGACAAGCCCCTGGCGACGACGGTCGAGCAGGGGCGGGCCGTGGTCGAGGCCGCCCGGGAGAGCGGGGTCGCCTCAGTCGTGTTCTTCACCTCGCGCTTCCTCGCCGAGACCGAGGCGTGGATCGGTGAACAGGCGGGTGTGGAGGGCTGGTTCACGGGACGGGCCGAATGGCTGGGGTCGGTGTTCACCAGCGAGAGCCCCTTCGCCGACTCGCCGTGGCGACAGGAGAAGGGGGCCCTGTGGGACGTGGGGCCGCACGCCCTGTCGGTGCTGCTGCCGGTGCTGGGCGAGGTCCGCGAGGTGGCAGCGGCAGCGCACGGCCCCGGTGACACCGTCCATCTGGTCCTCACGCACACCGGCGGCGCGTCGAGCACCCTGACGCTGAGCCTCACGGCACCGCCCGCGGCGGCGGGCGCGGGCGTCGAACTGCGCGGCGCGAACGGGGTGGCCCTGCTCCCCGAGTCGTCGGAGGGTGTGGTCCCCGCCCTGGTCCGCGCCGGCGATGCCCTGCTCACCGCCGCGCGCACCGGCCAGGCCCATCCGTGCGACGCCGGGTTCGCCCTGCGGGTCACCGAGATCCTGGTCGAGGCGGAGACCCTGCTGGGCGGGCCCGGGGCACCCACGGCGTAGACATCGTCCGGCGCCGACGGTCGGACCAGGACTCATGCGGCGCCCGTCGGCCGGTAGTTGAGGCGCTCCCGTACGACGGGATAGCCCGCCTCGGCGAAGTTCCGGGCCATGGGGAAGTTCCCCCGGTCCGTGGCGCCGGAGACGAACTCGGCGCCCTGCCCGACCAGACAGTGGGTGCACTCGGCGAGCAGGTCGTAGGCGTAGCCCCGGCCGCGCTGTTCCGGCACCACCCCGATGAAGCCGATGCAGGGCCCCGAGGGGTTGTGGGCCGGAATGTGGATCCCCGCGACCTCGCCCTGCGAGGTGTACGCGATCTGCCACCACTCGCGTGGCGAGGGGCACCAGTGGAAGAAGTCGAGCTCCTCCTGGGCGGCCCGGTCGAGTCCGCCCTCCTCGACGGCCTTGAGGGCGTGCGCGTCGAGGGTGACGGAGTGGATGCGGCGCAGCAGGTCGAAGAAGACCGCGTCGTCCGGCTCGGGACGGAACTCCAGCCGTCCGGGCCGCTCGGGCAGCCCGTGCTCCGGCGTCCACCGGTACAGCAACCGCTCGACCAGGAGCTCGTACCCGGCCTTCCGCACGGCGGTGAAGCGGGCCTCGGCGGCGGCCCGCAGGGCGGGGTCCTCGCGCCAGCCCGCGGGCAGGTTCATCTCCAGCTCGACCCGCCAGGGCGCGGTGCGCAGGAGTTCGACGCCGGCCTCCTCCTCCCCTTCGGCCACGTCGAACCAGTTGATGTTGAGGGGTGCGGTGTCGTCGGGGCCGCCCCACCAGGCGCCGCGCGCCACGACCTCGCCGTCGCGCAGGGCGACGCGCTTCCAGTCGGGGCGGTGCCGGGTGAGCTTGTGGGCCTCACGGGCCCCGAGGGGGTCGGGCAGGGCGTCGAACAGGTGGGCGTCGCTCTCGTCGAGCGCGCGGATGACCAACTCGGTCATGAGTGGATTCCTCCGGGAGGCGAACTGCGAGGAGCGCTCCCGGTCAGACGAGGCACGCCGGGACGACGGAGAGGGAGCGCTGAAGGGTCGTGGACTGCACGGCACTCGCCTCCTTCCGCTGGTCTCGATGCGTGGCCGCTCAGGCTACGGGATCTTCGGGAGGGCCGTCCATCGGTTTTCGTGACAGGGACCAGTGCAACCACCCCCGCTTAAACGGGACTTAAGGCCGGATTAAACGCCGTCGGCTCGGTGTGCCGCAGCGCCCGCCGTCCGTACTATCGGGCCCCGTCACCCCCCTGAGAGCGCTCTCACCTCGCTGAGGAGACCCCCCCACATGACACCTCGTCACCAGCACCGGCTCGGTCGCCGCAAGGTCCTCTTCGCCCTCGGCGGAGCGATGGCGGCCGCGCCCGCCGTCGCCGCACTGGCTCCCCACGCCCTCGCCGACGGCAGCCGCAACACGGCCGCCGGAGCCCTGCCGCTGACCGTCGTCAACAACACCGGCGCCTTCGACAACGCCAACGTCCACCTGTACATCGTGGGCAACCAGGACGGCAGGCAGGTCCGCGTCACCCCCGACGGCACCCTCGCTCCCGTCGCCCTCTCCGACAACGGCGCCGACGGTTACACCGACTACGCGATACCCCTGTCCGCCGGCGGCGAGACCGGTCTGTCGCTCCCCTACCTGTCCGGCCGGATCTACGTGTCCCTGGGCGCGAAGCTGAAGTTCAAGGCCGTCGCCGACGGCAACGGCGACCCCGCCCTCCAGTACCCGGCCGGCTGGGTGGCCTCGGACCCCAACTACCCGGTGCTGCACGACTGCGCCGAGTTCACCTACAACTCCGCGGGCATGTTCTGCAACACCACCATGGTGGACATGTTCAGCGTGCCGATGAGCATCCGGCTGACCGGGGCGCAGGACCAGACGACGGGCACCCTGCGCGCCTCCGGGCGGGCCGCCGCCTTCGCCGCCGTACGCCAGGTCCCGGAGTTCGCGCCCCTCGTCGTGGACGACACGCGGGTCATCGCGCCCGGTCACGGTCTGGACGCCGGCCTGTTCCCGGCCGACTACTTCGCGCCCGCCGTCGACGAGGTGTGGAGCACGTACACGGGCAGGGACCTGACCGTCACCACGAACGCGGGCACCTTCACCGGCCGGGTACGCGGGGAGCAGTTGGTGTTCACGGGGCCCGCGCAGGTCTCCTTCGCCCGGCCGTCGACCCGGGACGTGCTGTTCTGCCACGGCGCGCTCGCCGCTCCCAACGACGGCACGACAGGGCCGGTCGCCGCGGTGCTCGGCGCCGGGTTCAACCGGTCGACCCTGGTCGGCTCCGCGGCCCAGCCGACCACCGACCCGGCCGCCTTCTACCGGACCGCGCTCACCAACCACTACGCCAAGGCCATGCACGCGGCCGCGGTGGACGGCAAGGCGTACGGCTTCGCCTTCGACGACGTGGCCGACTTCGCCTCCTACGTCCAGGACACGGCTCCGACCGGGATCCGGCTGACGCTCACGCCGTTCTAGAGCCGGTTCGGCGTGCGGGGCCGGGCCGGTCGTAGCAGCGTGGTGGTGTGAGCGGAGTGCGCGACCGGGACCGGCGGAGCTGGCTGCGGGGAGCGCCGCCGCCGGGCTGGGTGCGGGTGCTGCCCGCCGCGCTGCTGGCGGGGGTGTGCGTGGCCACGCTCGCGAGCCCCGGTCCGCTCGACATCGGGTTCCTGCTGGGCGCCATCCCGCCGCTCGCCGTGCTGTCGTACGGACCGCTGGCGACCGCCGTGCTCGGCGGGCTCGTCCTGGTCGTGCTGAACGTGCCGGTGTTCCGGCTGAACGATCCGGGCAGCACCGATCTGCTGACCGTCGGCTTCGTCGCCGCGCTCAGTGTGATCGTGTCGTTCGTCCGCAGCCGGCGGGACGCCCAGCTGGTGACCGAGCGCGCGGTCGCGGAGGCCGCGCAGCGGGCCGTGGTGCCGCCGTTGCCCGAGCGGGTGGCGGGCGTGCGGTGTGCGGGGCTGTACCGGGCCGCGCAGCGCGGGACGCTGGTCGGGGGCGACTTCTTCGACGTGCGGGAGGGGTCCTGCGGGGTGCGGGCGGTGATGGGTGACGTGCAGGGGCACGGGCTGTCGGCCGTCGCCACCGTGGCCTCGCTGCTGGGAGCCTTCCGGGAGGCGGTGCTGGACCGGCCGGATCCCGAGTCGGTGGCCGCTCGGCTGGACCGGCGGCTGGCGGTGGACTCCGCGACCGTGCCGCACTCGGAGCTGTTCGCGACGGCGGTGGTGCTGGAGTTCGGCGCCGGGGCCGCGGCCGTACGGATCGTGGCGTGCGGGCAGCCCGGGCCGGTCCTGCTGCGCGACGGGCGGGCGGTGGAACTCGACGTCCCGGTGGGCACCCCGCTGGGCCTGGGCCTGGCCGACGCCTCGCCGCCGAGGGGGATCACGGTCCCGCTGCGGCCGGGTGACCGGCTCTTCCTGGCCTCGGACGGCGTCTGGGAGGCCAGGAACGCCGCCGGGGACTTCTATCCGCTGCTCGACCGGATCGCCGGGTTCCCGGGTGACCTCCCGGACCTCGTCGAACGGGTCTGGGCCGACCTCGTCCGCTACGCGCCGGCGCTCCAGGACGACGTCACGATGCTCGTTCTCGCGCCCGGGGCCCCGGAGCCCCGCTGACCGCCCCTTCCGCCTCATGGTCCCCCTCGGCGTCGATGTGCGGGAGGATCCGGTCGAGCCACCGGGGTGTCCACCACGCGCGCCGGCCCAGCAGGGTCATGACGGCCGGGACCATGAGCAGCCGTACGACGGTCGCGTCGATCAGCACGCTCACCGCGAGGCCCAGTCCGAGCATCTTGACCACGATGTTGTCGCTGACGATGAAGGCGGCGAAGACGCTCACCATGATCAGTGCCGCGCAGGTGATGACCCGGGCGGTGATCTCCAGGGCGTGGGCGACAGAGGCCTTGGCGTCCCCGGTGCGCAGCCAGGCCTCGTGCACCCGGGAGAGCAGGAAGATCTCGTAGTCCATGCTCAGCCCGAAGATGATCGCGAACATCATCATCGGCACATAGCTCTCGATGGGCACCTTGCCGGAGACGCCGAGCGCGGGGCCGCCCCAGCCCCACTGGAAGACGGCGACGACGACGCCGTAGGAGGCGGCGATCGACAGGACGTTG
The DNA here is from genome assembly GCF_001282115.1 of Streptomyces sp. NRRL B-24085. GTDB lineage: Bacteria > Actinomycetota > Actinomycetes > Streptomycetales > Streptomycetaceae > Streptomyces. The sequence goes on from NZ_LJBR01000074.1 coordinate 40,128, forward strand.
AGGACGGCCGCCTTCACGGCGACGAGCAGTCCGCGGAAGACCGCGAGGATGATCAGGAAGGCGAGGGCGACGACCACGCCGATGATCAGCGGCAGCCGGCTGGAGACGATGTCGCGGAAGTCGACCTGGGCGGCGGTCGTGCCGGTGACGTACCCCTTGGCGTCGGTGCCGGAGACCGCCGCGGGCAGGGTGGTGTCCACGAGGCGGTTGGTGAGGTCCGTGGTGGCGGCGCTCTGCGGGGACTTCTCGGAGTAGACCGTGGCGAGCAGGACGTCACCGTCCTTGGTGGGCGTCAGCGTGGTCACCGCGGCGGCGCCGGACACCCCGTCGAGGGTCTTCTGTGCCTTGGAGGACAGGTCGGAGCGCTGGGCGGACGGCACGGACGTCTGGTCGATGACGACGGTGAGCGGGCCGTTGGAGCCGGGACCGAAGGCGTCGGTCATCAGGTCGTAGGCCCGCCGGTCGGTGAAGGAGGTGGGGTCGGCGCCGTCGCCGATGTGGCCGAGCTGGAGGGAGAAGACGGGGATGGCGAGGACGACGACGGCCGTCACGCCCGCGGCCAGGTAGCGCCACGGCCGCCGCTCGACCCGCTGGGCGTACCGGTGCCAGGTCCCCTGCGGGCTCTCGCCCTCGGCGGCGCCGGTCTCCGCGACGGGCTTCCGGACCCGGTAGCGGTCGATCCGGCCGCCGATCAGGCCCAGCAGGGCCGGGACCAGGGTCAGGGCGCCCAGGACGGCGGAGACGACCGTCACGGCGGCCGCGAGACCGAGTTTCCCGATGAACGCCACCCCGGACGCGGACAGTCCGGCCAGGGCGATGATCACCGTGCAGCCGGAGACCAGGACGGCCCGACCGCTGGTCGCGGTGGCCCCGCCCGCAGCGCGCACCGGATCCTTGCCGTCCATCAGGCTCTGCCGGTGGCGGGTGATCTGGAAGAGCGCGTAGTCGATCCCGACGCCGAGTCCGATCATGGTGGCCAGGGTGGGCGAGACGGTGGCGAAGGTGAACGCCGAGGCCAGCAGTCCCAGGCAGGCGAGCCCCCCGATCACACTGATCAGCGCGGTCACCAGGGGGATCCCGGCGGCGATCACACTGCCGAAACCGACGAGCAGGACGACGATCGCCACGGCGAACCCGATCAGTTCGCTCACCCTGTCGTCGGCGGCGGGCCGCGCGAGTTCACCGAGCGGACCGCCGTACTCGACGTCGGCCCCGGCGGCCCGCAGCGGCTGTACGGCGTCGTCGACCCCGTGGAGGTAGCCGTCGCCGAGGGTCGAGGGCTGGACGTCGAAGCGGACCGTGATGTACGCCGTCTTCCCGTCCGAGGACAGCGGGCCGACCTTCGAGGCGGGCGTGGACAGCGGGTTCTGCGCGGACAGGACGTGCGGCAGCTTCTGGAGGTCGGTGACGGTCGTGGACATCTGCGAGCCGAGCGAGGAGAGCGCCTTGTCACCGTCGTGCAGCACGATCTGGCTGCTGTAGCCGCCGGCCGCCGGGTCGTGCCGTTTCAGCACGTCGAGGCCCTCCTGCGACTGGACGCCGGGCAGGGAGAAGTTGTCGGAGTACTCCCCGCCGAAGGACCGGTTCAGGGTCTGCAGGGCGACCAGGGCCACGAGCCAGGCGACCAGGACGGTCACGAAGTGCCGGGCGCACCACTCCCCCAGTCTGCGCAGACCGCCCTTGGAGCCGTTTCGCGTACGGGACATGGCATCGTCTTCCCTGCCGAACCCGGGAGAGCAATACTCCCATTACACGCTTTCCCGATCATTCAGGCATCCTGGACGCTTCGGGATGCAGGGTCGGCCCGGGCGTTGAATGGTGATATCGGACCCGTTGACAGCACCGGGACCGCACAGTCATCCGGATCCTAGGAGCACAGATCATGCCGACGTCACAGCCCGACGTGTCCGGGCCGTCCGAGGACCGCGCCACCCCGGACGACCTGCTCCACGCCCGTACCGGCACCGAAGCGTCACCGGAGGACCTCGTCCTTGCCTCGGGCAAGGACATCACCCCGCACACCCTCGAGTGGGCCCGGCGCAAGCTGGCGGCGGAGGGCCCGGCCGCGCTCGACAAACTGCTGCCCTAGCCACGACGACCGGGTGGTGTCCGGCTGTCCCGGGACGGCCGGACACGCCTCCCCCGGCGACCGCACCGGCACGGAACCGCGCCTCAGCGCTCCGCCGACTCCTCGTCCAGGCACAGCACTTGGACCCGCTGCACGAGGTTGTTGGCGAAGCCGCCCCGGTTCCACGGCTGTTGGAGCGGCTGGGTGTGCCCCTGCGCGTCGGTGGCCCGCGCGCTCAGCACGAACTCCCCGGGCTCGACGCGCCAGTCGAAGCGCCAGCGCCGCCAGGCCCAGCGGTGACCGGTGTCCGGTTCGAGCTCCGCCTCGCGCCAGGAGCGGCCCGCGTCCGTGCTCACCTCGGCCCGGACGACCGGGGCCGCCCCGACCAGGCACGCCCCTCCAGCGTCACCGTGCCGGGCCGTACCACCCGGGCGCGGGACATGAAGTCCGGGAAGCCGGGCGGGACGAGCAGGGCGCGCGGCGCGATCCGGGTGACCGGCTCACCCTCCTCGTCGGGGTGCTGCCGGAGCCGGTAGGCGACGGCCTGCTGGAACCCGGCGAAGGGGGCGTCGGTGACGGTGATCCCGCGCAGCCACTTCACGTGAGCCATGCCGTACCAGCCGGGCACGACGAGCCGGAGCGGACTGCCGTGCTGCGGCGGCAACGGGGCGCCGTTCATCTCGTAGGCCACCAGCACCTCGGGCTCGGTGCCGGTGGCCACGTCGAGGGGCAGGGCCCGCTGGTAGTCCTGTTCGACACCGCGCTCCACCCCGTGGTCGGCGCCGGTGCACACCACGTCGACGGCGTCGTCCTCCACCCCGGCCGCCGCGAGCAGCAGCCGCAGGGGTACGCCGGTCCACTCGGCGGTGCCGACCGCCTCAACGAGCCAGGGCTGGCTGACCGGGCGGGGCGTGAGCAGGGCCCGGCCGTTGCCCGCGCACTCCAGCGTGATCCGTGTGGTGACCCGTGGAAGGGCCCGCAGTTCGGCCGGGGTCAGGGTGAGCGGACGACGGACCCGGCCGCCGATGACGAGTTGCCAGGGGGCGCCCTCGGGGACGTACGGGATGTCGTAGTGCGTGAGGACGTAGTGCAGGCCCGGCGGGGTCAGGTCGTGGCGCATGGCCTCGAGAGGCAGGCCGTGGTTGCGGGTGGCGAGCGCCAGTTCGTCCCGGCCGATGCCCTCCTCGGGGGCGGCGAGCCGGGCCGGGGTGCTCGTGTCGGCGAGGCGGCGGCCCATGGCCGTATTGTCCCGCGGTCCGCCCGGGCTGTCGCGGGCCACGGCGCGGCCTGCGCGGCTGCTCCGCGCCGACGGAGTTCCGACGGTTCACCGCTCACCCTTTCGCAGGGTGCCCCGCGGCTGCCAGACTTCCGAGGGTGCCCGACTTCGACATGCTTGTCATCGGATCCGGTCCGGGTGGCCAGAAGGCCGCCATCGCCGCGGCCAAGCTGGGCCGCCGGGTCGCCGTCGTCGACCGCCCCGACATGGTCGGCGGGGTCTCCATCCACACCGGCACCATCCCCTCCAAGACCCTGCGCGAGGCGGTGCTGTACCTGACCGGCCTCACCCAGCGGGACCTGTACGGCCAGAGCTACCGGCTCAAGGAGGACATCACCGTCTCCGACCTGACCGCGCGCACCCAGCACGTGGTGGGCCGTGAGGTCGACGTGATCCGCAGCCAGCTCTCCCGCAACCACGTCGCCCTCTACGCCGGCACCGGCCGCTTCGTCGACCCGCACACCGTCGCCCTGCGCGAGGTCACCGGGCACGAGCGGCTGCTCAGCGCCGAGAACATCGTCATCGCCACCGGCACCCGCCCGGCACGGCCGGACAGCGTCGAGTTCGACGGCCGCACGATCATGGACTCCGACAACGTGCTCGCCCTCGAACACGTCCCGCGCTCCATGGTCATCGTCGGCGCCGGGGTCATCGGCATGGAGTACGCCTCCATGTTCGCCGCGCTCGGCAGCAAGGTGACGGTCGTGGAGAAGCGGGCCGGGATGCTCGACATCTGCGATGTCGAGGTCATCGAGGCGCTGAAGTACCACCTGCGCGACCTCGCGGTGACCTTCCGGTTCGGGGAGACCGTCGCCGCGGTCGAGCGCCACCCGCGCGGCACGCTGACCATCCTGGAGAGCGGCAAGAAGATCCCGGCCGACGCCGTGATGTACTCGGCCGGCCGGCAGGGCCTGACGGACGAACTCGACCTGGACAAGGCCGGGTTGAGAGCCGACAGGCGCGGCCGGATCGCGGTCGACGAGCACTACCGCACCGAGGTGCCGCACATCTACGCCGTGGGAGACGTGATCGGCTTCCCGGCGCTGGCGGCGACCTCCATGGAACAGGGCCGGTCGGCCGCCTACCACGCGTTCGGCGAGCCGGTCGGGCAGATGCACCGCCTCCAGCCCATCGGCATCTACACCATCCCGGAGATCAGCTTCGTCGGGCGCACCGAGGATCAGCTCACCGAGGACAGCGTGCCCTTCGAGGTGGGCATCTCGCGGTACCGCGAACTCGCCCGCGGCCAGATCATCGGGGACTCCCACGGCATGCTGAAACTGCTGGTCTCCCCGGTCGACCGCACCCTGCTCGGGGTGCACTGCTTCGGGACCGGGGCGACCGAGCTGATCCACATCGGGCAGACCGTGATGGGCTGCGGCGGTACGGTCGACTACCTGGTGGACGCGGTGTTCAACTACCCGACGCTCGCCGAGTCGTACAAGGTCGCCGCCCTGGACGCCACGAACAGGCTCCGCCAGATCGACCGGATCGGGGACTGACCCTCAGAGCTGGTCGGGGTCCTCGACCACGTGCACGGCGGCCTCCTCCGCGCCGGCCGCGCCCGCGTCGATGCCCACGTCGGTGGCGACCTCTTCCTTCGTGGTGGTGGGGTGGGCGCCCTCGTCGGGGGCGACGAGGCGTCCGGCGCGGTCGGCGCCGGCCTGCGGGTCGACCGGTTCGCCCTCTCCGCCGGGCAGGTCGCCGATCTCGTCGCCGAGGGGCTCGGTCGCCTCGGGAACCTCCTGGGCCAGGCGCTCGTCGAGAGTCTCGCCCTCGTGCTGCTCGGCGGCGGTGGTGCCGTGCCGGGTGACGCCGAGGGGCTTCTCCGGCGGCGAGTAGCCCTCGTCGAGGGTGTCGTCATAGGTCCGCTCGTCGAGGGCGTCCTGGAGGTCCAGGGGCGCCGCGTCCTCCTGCTCCTCGTTGGTTCCGGTGGGCTGGTAGGCGTCGTCGGCCATCGGCTCGGCAGATGTCGGTTCGGTGCCCATGGGCTGCCTCCCTCGCGCGTCGCGTACGTTCGGTGCGATGTCCTGATCCGCGTTTCCCCGTATGCGCTCCCCAACCTCAAAAGGCTGCCGGAGTAAGGCATTCCACAGCCGGAAGGTTACCCCCCAGTTAATCTTGAAGCGTCAAGGAATAGGGCTATCATCACTCGCACACACGGAGTGACCGGCCGTCCACGCAGCGGTCGTACGGTCCTGCGCACCCTTCCGTTCCTCTCTCCACCGCCCCGGCCCGAGGCCATCCCTCTCGCGGTCCGGAGCGGAGCCACCCCCCACCCCTTTTGCGCTGCACGGTCCCCTCCGCCGTGCGTCGTGCCCTACGGAAAGCAGCACAACCATGAGCATCAGCAGGGGCAGAGGGCTGCAGGCCAACGCCCTCGGTACCTTCGACACCGTGGTGATGGCCGTCGCGGGCAGCGCGCCGGCGTACTCGATCGCCGCGACCACCGCGGTCCTGGTCGGCTCGGTGGGCCTGGCCAGTCCGGCGGCTCTGCTGTACTGCGCGATACCCATGCTCGGCATCGCGCTCGCGTTCAGCTACCTGAGCCGGATCGACGTGAACGCGGGGGCCAGTTACTCCTGGGTGGGCCGTACCCTCCATCCCTTCCTGGGCTTCGTCTCCGGCTGGGCGCTGGTGATCTCGGCGACCATCTTCATGGTGGCCGGTTCGCTGCCCGCCGGTTCGATGACACTGGCCCTCTTCGACGCGGACCTCGCGGACGACACCGCGCTGTCGACCGTCGTGGGCGCGGCCTGGTTCGTGCTGATGCTGCTCGTGGTACTCGGCGGTGCCCGGCTCACCGTGCGCGCCCAGCTCGTGATGTCCGGTGTGGAGCTGGCGATACTGGCCCTGTTCGCGGTGCTCGCCCTCTTCCACACCGGCAACGCGCGCACCTTCGAGTGGTCCTGGCTGGGCTTCGGCCACTTCGACGGCATGGCCGGCTTCGCGTCGGGCGCGCTGATCGCCGCGTTCTACTACTGGGGCTGGGACGTCACCAGCAACCTGAGCGAGGAGACCCGCAACAGCCGCCGCACGACGGGACTCGCGGGGCTCATCGGGGTCGGCATCGTCTTCCTGCTGTTCGAGGTCTTCACCATCGCGGTGAACGTCGTCCTCACCTCGAAGCAGATCGAGGACAACGACGCCAACGTGCTGGCCGTGCTCGGTGAGGAGGTCTGGCCGGGCTGGGGCGGCAAGCTGCTGATCGTCGCGGTGATGCTGTCGACCATCGCCACCCTGGAGACCACCCTGATCCAGGTCACCCGCTCGCTGTTCGCGATGGGCCGGGACCGTACGATGCCGTCCGCGCTGGGCAGGGTGCACCGCCGCTGGAACACCCCCTGGGTGGCGATCGTGGTGGTCGGCACGGTGGCGCTGCTGATGTTCATCGCCTCCAACGCCCTGGGCTCGGTGGGCGACATCCTCTCCGACGCCATCTCGGCGATCGGTCTGCAGATCGCCGTCTACTACGGCCTCAGCGGCCTCGCGGTCGTCGTCGCGTACCGCAAGATGCTGCTGAAGTCCCCGACCGACTTCCTGCTCGGCGGGCTCTGGCCGCTGCTGGGCGCCCTGTTCATGTTCTGGGTCTTCGTCGAGTCGCTGGGCGAGCTGAGCACCGCCGCGATCACGATCGGCGTCGGCGGGCTGGCCGTGGGTCTGGTCCCGATGCTCTGGTACTGGCGGCGGGGCAGCGACTACTACCGGCCCGCACGGCTCGACGCGAGCCGCACCGTCGAGGCGGACTACGTTCCCGACGGCGGGGCGGCCGGGTCCTCACTCGTCCACGAGGGTCTCCCCACCGACTTCTGAGGGGTTGTGCGATGGCGAGAGACCGTTTCGCACCCGAATTCGATCCCGACTGCGGGGACGTCCCGCTCACCAGCGCCCGCCAGGACATCGTCATCGGCCGCTGGCAGGGCCTGCGCGAACTGCTGCGCGCCACCGGGCCCGACTGGCTCTCCCGGGGCCACCGGGTACGGGTGCTCGCCCAGGCCTGCGCGGGCAGTTCGACGGTCGAGTCGTGGCTCGCGGCCGAACCGCACAACGGTGACGCGCTGGTGCTGCGGGCGGCCACCGAGACGGCCCGGGCGTTCAACCTGGCCATCGCGGCGGGCCGGGGTGTGCCGATCGACCAGCGCCGCGTCGACTCCGCGGTGATGGCCTGCCTCCACGCGTCCGAGGCGTTCGTGGACGACCCCACGCCGTGGATCTCCCTGATCTCGGTGGCCAGGCTGTACCCGGCCGGCGTGCGGCGCCAGGAACTGGGGCGCTGGTGGGACGAGTTGCACGCGCGGGACCCGTACAGCGTCGAGGGGCACCTCCAGGTGCTGCACTACTACTCGGCCCGCTGGCACGGCTCGAACGGCCTGATGTACGACTTCGCCCGCGACGCGGCCGGCGTGGCGCCGCCGGGTTCCGCCCTGCCGGTGCTGGTGCAGTACGCGCGGGTCGAGGAGTACCGCACGGCGACGGAGGCCGCCGACGACAGGCGGGCCTCCGTGGGCCTTGGGCAGCACTGGAAGAACGACGGGGCCGTCAGTGACGTACGGCGCACCTGGCAGCGCTGGATCGTGGGCCGCGCCGAGCCGGCGCCGGCCCCGGGCGAGCTGCGTGACCTCAACTACCTGACCCACGCGGCCTGCCACGCGGGTCTCGCGGAGATCGCGGTGCCGCTGCTGCGTCTCCTGGACCGCCGGGGCACCCGCGCCCCGTGGTCGTACACCGGCGATCCGCACCAGCAGTTCGTCAAGTGGCGAAAGGAGTTCCGGGTGCGGGGCTGAGCGGCGGACGACCTCAGCCGCCGGACCGCTCCCCCGCCGTCCCGGTCGTCCCGGCCGTCCATTTCTCCTCGATGCGGCCGACCTTCCACACCACCAGGGCGACGATCCAGGTGGCGAGGAACAGGGCCACGACGACGAAGCCCAGGAGGTTGAGGTCGAGGCCGCTGATCCAGGTCCAGAAGGGGCCGTGGAGGTCCAGCCCGTCGGCCAGCAGGCCGAGGAGTTCGACCGTGCCGATGAGGAGGGCCACCGCGACCGACAGGCCGGTGATCGTGAGGTTGTAGTAGACCTTGCGGACCGGCTTCGAGAACGCCCAGCCGTAGGCGAAGTTCATGAAGGAGCCGTCGATCGTGTCGAGGAGGGACATGCCGGCGGCGAAGAGGACAGGCAGGGTGAGGATCGCGTACCAGGGCAGCCCGGAGGCCGCGCCCGACCCGGCCAGGACCAGCAGGGCGATCTCCGTCGCCGTGTCGAAGCCCAGGCCGAAGAGGAGGCCGAGCGGGTACATCTGCCACGGCTTGGTGATCGACTTCATGACACGGCCGAGCAGGCGGTTCATGAAGCCGCGGTTGTTCAACTGCTCCTCCAGCGCGGCCTCGTCGTAGCGGCCGGAGCGCATCCGCCGGAACACCTTCCAGATGCCCACGAGGACGACCAGGTTGACCGCGGCGATGAGGTAGAGGAACGCCCCCGAGACCGTCGTACCGATCAGCGCGGTCACGTCGTGGAGCCGGGAGTCGTCGTCGCGGACCGGTCCCGCGAGGGCTTTGACGCCGAGCGAGAGCAGCAGCGCGAGGGCGAAGACGACACTGGAGTGGCCGAGCGAGAACCAGAAGCCCACCGACAGCGGCCGCTGTCCGTCGCCCATCAGCTTGCGGGTGGTGTTGTCGACGGCCGCGATGTGGTCGGCGTCGAAGGCGTGCCGCATGCCGAGCGTGTAGGCGGTCACGCCGATGCCGATGCCGAAGGACTTCTCGCCGACGGCGTAGTGGTGCGGGGCGACGATCGCGACGAGGGTGAACCAGCCGATCACGTGCAGGCCCACCACGACCGCGGCCATGCCGCCCGCCCTGACCCACTCCTGCCGCGTCATGGAGCCGCGGACGCGGTGCCGTACCGAGCCCCTCACGGGGGCGGCGGTGGCGGGGAGGAGGGGCGGAGCGGAGTCAGGGGCGGCCGTCATCGGGCGGAGGATCCTTCTTCGGTGGGTACGGCCGCGGTCAGCAGCCTTGTGCCATCCTCCGGTACCTGCAAGTCATGTGCAGTAAAGCCCGTGGCAGGTCTTTCCCACGTCTGGGGAAAGTGCCCGTTCAGGGCGTCGCGTTCGGCCCGTCCGGCCGGTCGCGGCGCTTTTCGACCATCTCGCGGCTGAGGTCCGCGGTCTCCGGCTCGGACAGCCGCTCGAAGCCGTCCTCGGTGATGACGGAGACGATGGGGTAGATGCCGCGGTTGAGGTCGGGGCCACCGGTGGCGGAGTCGTCGTCGGCCGCGTCGTAGAGCGCCTGGAGCGCGGCGAGCGCGGCCTCGCGGCGCTCCAGGCCCCTGCGGAACAGCTTCTTCAACGCGCCCCTGGCGTACGGCGATCCGGAGCCCTCGGCGTGGAAGTCGGTCTTCTCGTAGAGGCCGCCGGCGACGTCGAAGCTGAAGATGCGGCCGCGTTCGCCCTCCGGCGCCGAGGGGTCGTAGCCGGTGAGGAGGGGAACCACGGCGAGGCCCTGCATGGCCTGGCCGAGGTTCTGCCGGATCATGCCGGCGAGACGGCGCGCCTTGCCGTCGAGGGTCATAGCGACGCCCTCGATCTTCTCGAAGTGCGTCAGCTCGACCTGGTAGAGCTTGACCATGTCGAGGGCGAGTCCGACGGTGCCGGCGAAGGCGACCGCCGTGTGGTCGTCGGCGGGGTGCACCTTCTCCAGGTCGCGCTGGGCGATGAGGTTGCCCATGGTGGCTCTGCGGTCGCCCGCGATGAGCACGCCGTCGCGGTAGGTGAGGGCCAGCACGGTGGTGCCGTGCGGCACCTGGTCCGGCGCGGCCCGCACGCCGTCGGGCAGGACGCGGCGGGTACCGAGCAGTTCGGGGCGGTGGGCCGCCAGGAACTCGGTGAAGGACGAGGAGCCCGGGGTGAAGAACTCCTCCCCCAGCCGTCCGCCGTTCTCGTTCCACGTCATGGCACTCCCCCTCGCCTTCGCGCCGACAACCGAGTCCTACCAGAAGCGGGCGGGCCGGAAACGCCGGTCGCCGTTCACAGCGGGCGGCGGGCGGGGGCGATCCGCCCGGACCTCATGTCGGCCCGTGCGCGCTCACGTTCGGCGCCACGTGGATGTCCATCCCGGCGGCGGGCACGGTGGGCCAGTCGCGGGCGTAGGCGGGTGGCGCGGCCCCCGGCCGGGTGAGGACGGCGACGGGCATACGGCGGGACGCCCCGACGATCCCCGCCTCGGTGCTGTTGGTGTTGGGGCCCCAGGCCGCCGCGGAGGTGCACCCGGCGTAGTAGGCGACGGGGACCGACAGATGGCCGGTGAGCAGACAGGGCCGGCGCACCCCCAGACGGTTCAGCTCGTCCGCGGTGTCGGCCCAGTCGCGGTGGTGGCCCGTGGTGCGTTTCACCGTGCGCTCCAGCACGGCGTACTGCACCGCCAGGTGCCCCGCCAGCCCGATCGCGAGCAGCACCGCCGGGACGGGCCGCCACCGGCCGGCCGGGGTGGTCGCCAGGTGGAACAGCGCGTCGGCGACCGGGATCGCGAGCAGGGCGTAGGCGGGCAGCAGGAAGCGCGGGGCCGCGTACCCGATCAGGAACAGGTAGGGCACGGCGGCCGTCGCGGCGCAGGCCAGCGGGACGAGGGTGGCCCGGGTGCGCCCGGCCCGTACGGCGACCACCAGTCCGACGGCGGCCAGCAGCGGGAGGACGGCCCACCAGGCCATGACGGCGGGGTCCGGCAGCGGCCCCGTGCAGGGACGGCACAGGGACCGGCCGCTCAGGCTGCGCAGTTGGTCGTCGACGGCGAACTGCGGGCCGAGCCCGCCCTGGATGCGGGAGCCCTCGTGCAGGCGCTCGGCCAGGCCGCCGTAGCTGACGTACGCCTCGACGACCCACTGCGTGCCGCCCGCCACCAGTCCCGCCACCAGGGCGAGGACGGACCGCGCACGGCGGCCGACGGCTGCGGCGGCGAGCAGCGGGAGGGTGACCCACACGGCGTCGGTGGGCCGCATCCACGCCATGAGGCAGGCGCCCGCCACGACCCCCCACAGGGCCCTCGGGTTCTCCCGGGCCCGCAGGAAGCAGCCGGCCGCGCCCAGCCCGCCGACGGCGACCCAGTAGTTGGGCATGGCCTGGGGGCCGTAGAACACGGTGATCCACAGGGAGGCGAACAGGGCGCCGCCGACGGCGAGGACGCGGACCGGGAAGAGGCCGCGCCAGGCGCGCAGGGCCAGCCAGAGGCCGAGACCGGAGAGCACGGCGAGGTACACCCGCAGGAGTTCCGTCGAGGTCGACCAGCTCGCGATCGGCGCGACCAGCAGGGAGACACCGCGGGCGCGCGGGGCGCTGAAGAAGGCGGCCGGGGCCTGGGTGCCGACCTGGCTGACGTACACGGTCTCGTCCCAGCCCAGGCCCATGCCGGGGCGGACGAGGACGAGTTGGGCCAGGGTGAAGGCGGCGGCCACCGCCGCGAGCGGCCAGGAGCTTCCGGTGCGCCGCAGAGCGTCGGAGGCAGCCGACGGTATGCGCCGGTTGCCTCCGACGAGCAGAGCGCTGTCCCCGTGTGTCATCGTCCGTCCCTCACCCCGTGTGCCCCGGGACTGGTCAGGTCCTCGAAGCTGCCGTCCTCGAGGACTTCTGTCCTCGAAGGCATGGACAACCTAACCCGGGGCGGGAGGGGGTGCAGGGCGGAGTTCGGCCAAGCGGTGCCCTTCCGGACCGCCCGGCCGGCTCAGCGGGCGTGCGGGGCGCGGTGCCGGGGCTGGTCCGGAGCGGGCCGGTCACGCGGTGCCGGGACGGGGCGGACGACGGGCCCGTCGCCGTTCACGGTGAGACTGGTGCCGTGGTGGCGGATCGTCAGGGGCTCTCCCGACCTCAGGGTGTACGTCGCCTTGTCCGGACCGATCTCCACGCGCAGGCAGCGGCCGAGGAGCTGGAGGTTGAACGCGAGACGGCTGAACCGCTCGGGCAGCCGCGGGGCGAAGCACAGCGAGTCCCCGTCGCGCCTCAGTCCGCCGAACCCGGCCACCAATGCCGTCCAGGTGCCGGCGAGGGAGGCGATGTGGAGTCCGTCGCGGGTGTTGCTCTCCAGGTCGACGAGGTCCATCAGCGCCGCCTCGGCCGTGTAGGCGTAGGCGAGGGACAGGTGACCCGCGCGGGCCGCGACGACCGCCTGGACGCAGGCCGACAGGGAGGAGTCCCGTACGGTCAGGGGCTCGTAGTAGGCGAAGTTGCGGGCGATCTGCTCCTCGTCGTGGAACTCCTCGAACCAGCCGCTGCACAGGTACATCGCCAGCACCAGGTCGGCCTGCTTGACGACCTGCTTGCGGTAGATGTCGAAGTAGGGGAAGTGCAGCATCAGCGGGTACTGGTCGGCGCGGGTGTTCTCGAAGTCCCAGCGCTGGTAGCGGGTGAACCCCGCGTGCTGTTCGTGCACGCCGAGCTCGTCGTTGTAGGGGATGTGCACGGCCTCGGCGGCGTCCCGCCAGGCGGCGCTCTCCTCGTCGTCGACGCCGAGTTCGGCGGCCCGCTCCGGATACCGGCCGCAGGCGTCGGCGGCGGCGAGGAGGTTCGCGCGGGCCATGAGGTTGGTGTAGGTGTTGTCGTCGGCGACCGCGCTGTACTCGTCGGGCCCGGTGACGCCGTCGATGTGGAAGACGCCGTGGTGGTCGTGGTGGCCCAGCGAGCGCCACAACCGGGCCGTCTCCACGAGGAGTTCGACGCCGGTCTCGCGTTCGAAGTCCGTGTCGCAGGTGGCCTCGGTGTAGCGCACGACGGCGTCCGCGACGGCGGCGTTGACGTGGAAGGCGGCGGTGCCCGCGGGCCAGTACGCCGACCCTTCCGAGCCCTCGATGGTCCGCCAGGGGAACGCGGCGCCGTTCAGGCCGAGTTGCGCGGCGCGCTCGCGGGCGGCGGGCAGCGTCTTCTGCCGCCAGCGCAGTGCCTCGGCCACGGCCCGGGGCTCGGTGTAGGTGAGCAGCGGCAGCACGAAGGTCTCGGTGTCCCAGAAGGCGTGCCCGTCGTACCCGGATCCGGTCAACCCCTTGGCGGGGATGGCCCGTTGCTCCGCTCGGGCGCCCGCCTGGAGGACGTGGAAGAGGGCGAAGCGGACCGCCTGCTGGATCTCCTCGTCACCGTCGACCTCGACGTCGGCGCGGGCCCAGAAGTCGTCGAGATAGGACCGCTGTTCGTCCAGGAGTCCGTCCCAGCCGCTGTGGGCGGCGGCCGCCAGGGCCGCGTCGACCTGGTCGCTCATCGCGGGCCGGGAGCGGGTTCCGGACCAGCCGTGGGCGACCAGCTTCTCCACCCGCAGCCGCTGTCCCGGCTCCAGGACGGAGGTGACGGTCAGCCGGGCCAGGTCCACCGTCTCCTCGCTGCTGGTGGTGGTGCGTTCCGGTCCTTCGATCACGTGGTCGGCGGCCACGGCGACCCGCAGTCCGCTGTGCCGGGTGCGGTGCACCAGGCGCAGCCGGGTTCCGTCGGCGAAGCCCTCCTCGTGCTCCAGGGGCGACTTCAACGTCTTGGCGGCGCGCGGGTCGCCGTTCGGGCCGGGCAGGCTCTCGTTGGTGACCAGCTCGGACTGGATCACCACCCGGGTGCGGCTGTCGACGGGCTCCACCTCGTAGGCCACGGCGGCGACCGCCCGCTGGCTGAGCGAGACGAGCCGGGTCGAGCGCACCCGTATGCGCGAGCCGGCCGGCGAGATCCACTCGCAGGACCGCTCCAGGACGCCCCGGCGCAGGTCCAGGCAGCGTTCGTGGGACACGAGACGGCCGTAGCGCAGGTCGAAGGGCTCGTCGTCGACGAGGAGCCGCACGATCTTGCCGTTGGTGACGTTGATGGCGGTCTGGCCGGACTCGGGATAGCCGTAGCCGGCCTCGGCGTACGGCAGCGGATGCAGCTCGTGGACGCCGTTGAGGTAGGTGCCGGGCAGGCCGTGCGGTTCGCCCTCGTCGAGGTTGCCGCGCCAGCCGACATGGCCGTTGGACAGGGCGAAGACGGACTCGCTCTGGGCCAGGACGTCGAGCTTGAGGGAGGTCTCGCGGACGGCCCAGGGCTCGACGGTGTAGGAGCGTTGGGTGATCACGCGTGTCCTCCGAGCTCGGCGAGGCCCTTCACGACGATGTCCGCGCCGTGCTCGTACAGGGCGTCGGTCTGTCCGACGCGGTCCAGGCCGACGACGTACCCGAAGCCTCCGGCGCGGCCCGCGTCCATGCCGGCGAGGGCGTCCTCGAAGACGGCGGAGCGGGGTGCGTCGAGGCCCAGGTCCTCGGCGGCGGCGAGGAAGGTGTCGGGGTGCGGCTTGCCGGGGAGCCCGCGCTCGGCCGCGACCACGCCGTCGACGCGTACGTCGAAGAGGTCCTCGGCGTCGATCGCGCGCAGCACGTCACGGCAGTTGGCGCTGGAGGAGACGATCGCGGTGCGCAGGCCCTGGGCGCGGGCCGCGCGGATGTAGGCCAGGGTGTCGTCGTAGGGCTCGACGCCGTCGGTGCGGATCTTCTCCAGGACGAGGGCGTTCTTGCGGTTGCCGAGGCCGTGGACCGTCTCCGCGCCGGGCGGGTCGTCGGGTTTCCCGTCCGGCAGTTCGATGCCGCGGGAGGCGAGGAAGGTGCGCACGCCGTCGGCCCGTGGCAGGCCGTCGACGTACTGGTCGTAGTCATGGTCGTCGAAAGGCCGGAAATGATCGCTCTCGCGTTCGCGCAGGAACGCGTCGAACATCTCCTTCCAGGCCGCCGCGTGCACGACGGCCGTCCTGGTGACGACCCCGTCGAGGTCGAACAGGCAGGCCTTGATCTCTGCGGGTAGACCGAGCTCCGTCATAAAGGAGACGGTGCCCAGCCTTTCGCTTCGTCAACAAACGGATTCAGTCGTGCGGGAAGGAGTGGTGCTCGTGGGCCACCAGCCAGCGGCCGCGCTCCTTGCGCAGACCGAAGGTGAGCCGGAGCCGGAAGCCGGGGTCCGCGGCGAGTTCCTCCGGTGTGGCGCAGCGCACCAGGGCGTGGGCGTACGCGACGTCCGTGCCCGCGGTGACATGGAGGGACTCGA
Source organism: Streptomyces sp. NRRL B-24085 (assembly GCF_001282115.1). Classification (GTDB taxonomy): domain Bacteria; phylum Actinomycetota; class Actinomycetes; order Streptomycetales; family Streptomycetaceae; genus Streptomyces. The sequence goes on from NZ_LJBR01000074.1 coordinate 55,496, forward strand.
TGTCGAAACGGGCACCCTGCGCCTGCCAGGCGAAGAAGGGCGGCCACGCCGCGCGGTAGGCGGCGAGTCCCCGGATGCCGTGGTGGGGTGACGCCACGTCGAACATGACGATGTCCTGGGCGTGGTCCGCGCTCACGCCGGCGAGGTCACCGCGGTGCACGGCCGCGGCCCACGCGGTGATGAGGGCGCGGATCCGCTCCTCGTCGGTGGCGCCGGCAGCGCCCGAGGCGTCGGACCGGTCGTGGTACTGGGGCACGTCTGGGGCTCCTTTCTCCCCCTTGCGCCCTCCAGGGTGCCTGGCCGACCCGCACTCATCGAATGACACACTCGGTGTGTGCCGCTGACCTTCGACGACCTCCTGACCCGCGCGCGTTCCCTCGCCGAGCCCGGAAGGCGGGCCGTGCTCGGCATCGCCGGCTCCCCCGGCGCGGGCAAGACGACCCTCGCCGAGCATCTGGTGCGGGCGCTGAACGGCCCGGGCGAGCCCTGGGTGGCGCACGTCCCCATGGACGGTTTCCACCTGGCCGACGTGGAGCTGGAGCGGCTCGGGCTGCGCGACCGCAAGGGGGCGCCCGAGACCTTCGACGCCGCCGGGTACGCGGCCCTGCTGCGGCGGCTGCGCGAGGAGACGGCGGGGGACGTCGTTTACGCGCCGGGGTTCGAGCGGGTGCTGGAGCAGCCGGTCGCGGGGGCGATCCCGGTGCCGCCGACGGCCCGTCTGGTCGTGACCGAAGGGAACTACCTGCTGCTCGGCACCGGCGCGTGGGCGCGGGTGCGCCCCGCGCTGGACGAGGTGTGGTTCTGCGCACTCGACGAGGACGAGCGGGTGCGCCGGCTGGTCGCCCGGCACGAGGAGTTCGGCAAGACCCACGAGGAGGCGGTGGCGTGGGTGCGGCGCTCCGACCAGGCCAACGCGGCACTGGTGGCGGCCACGCGGGACCGCGCCGACCTGGTGGTGCCGCAGTCGGCACTGCCCCGCGTGGACGTGTGACCGCCGCCCCGCGCCTCAGCGGGCGGACAGGGTCAGTTCCGGCTCGCCGTGGGCGTCGCCCGCCGGGTCGCCGATGCGCGCGGTGAAGGCCTCGGTGCGCACCGTGAGGCCCGTGTCCTCGCGCGCGAAGGCGGCCGTGAAGCTGTCTCCGGGGCCGTAGCGGACGGCGAAGGCGTGCAGGTCGTCCGGTGCGTCCGGGGCGGGGTCGGCTTCGAGTGCCGTGGAGCTGACCAGGTGGCGCCAGCCCTCGTCGGGGTTGCCGTAGCCGCGGGGGTCGGCGGCCAGGGCGAAGGCCGCCTGCTCCTGGGTCGTCGCCGAGCGGGCGTCGAAGTGGTCGACGCCCTCCGCCCCGGGATGCGTCAGCCGCAGGGCGCCCACGGAGGCCACCTCGCCCTCGGCCGTCCGCCGCACCCGGTCGCCGTCGTCCTCGGCGTACGGCAGCCCGGCCAGCAGGTAGGGCGTACCGGGCAGGCGTTCCAGGGTGACCGCGGTCCACAGGCTCGTGCCGTCGGTGACGTACAGGGACTGGATGTGGCGCAGGACGTGGTCGCGGCCGACGACCGGCTTGGTGACCAGCTTGGCCGTGAGGCCGTCGGCGCGCACGTCGCGCACCCGGACCTCGCCCATGGGACGGCACAGCAGGAAGCCGTCGGCGACCGGGCCGAAGCCGTGCTGCCGGTTCACGGCCGCGGGGAGGTAGTAGGTGCCCGCGGCCTCCACGACCGCCGGTGTCATCCGGGAGTCGAAGGCCACCGAGACGCCGCCGGCCCTCAGTTGGTGGCGGGCGGTCGCCGTGGACGGCTCCCGGTGCCAGCGTGCGGTGTCCTGGATCTGCCAGACGAGCATCCAGGCGAAGTGGCCGTCCACCCCGCCGTCCTCCTTGACCGCGTGCCGGGCCCAGCGGCTGTCGCCCCGGTAGCGGCCGAGGTCGGCGCCGATGCGGGCGCCGAAGTAGCGCAGTCCGAGGACCGCTTCGAAGGCGGAGTGCTGCTCGCTGTAGCGCGGGCCGCCGTTGTCGAAGCCGCCGTTGGTCAGCCGGGCGTCGATGTAGCGGGCCAGGGTGTCGCCGTCCTCGGCGAACATCGTCTCGCCGCTGACCCGGTGGGCCTGGGCGAGGAAGGAGAGCGAGATCGGGCCGTAGTTGTTGTCGTAGGCGCCGCCGTGCTCGGGCGGCAGGGCCGCGCCGCGGTCCTCGACCCGGTGGGCGCGGATCTCGTCCCGGTACAGCCGCAGGGCACGCGCGCGCACCGACTCCGCCTCCGGGCCGGGCAGATGGGCCGCCAGCATCAGGCCGCCGACCACACAGCCGATCGCCTGGTTGCCGGCCTCCTGCGGGTTGAAGAAGGTCGCCTCGGTGAGCCAGCGCCAGTATCCGCGGGCCACGTCGAGGAGTTCGGCCTGCTGCTTGTCGTCGACGAGGCCCTCCGCCGCGTCGAGCACGTTCACCGCCTGGAGCAGCGCCCACACCGTGCTCGGCCAGTCGCCGATGGGGTGGGCGCCCGCCGCCAGGGTGTAACGGGCGTACGGAAGACCGGAGTTGCGGACCCTGAGGTTCGGGTAGCCCGGGTTGTCGTCGGTGTAGACCCGCTCGCGCAGATGGAAGGCGAGGCTGCGGCGGACCGCCTCCGGCAGCCGGTCGTCCCGGGTGCGCTGCCAGGCGAAGGCGAGCAGCGAGGTGATGCCGAGGGAGGTGTCGCCGATGTCGTCGACGCAGTCGGGGTGTTCGAGGTTGCCCTCGGGGGTGAGGCGCGCGAGGGCCTGCTCGGTGACGTCGGCGAGGACGGCGTCGTACGCCTGCGGTGTGTCCGGCAGGTCGTGCAGCGGCCCGAGCTGGCGTGGGAGGTGCAAGGAGATCAGCCCTTCATGCCTGAGAGATGGCGCGCAGTGCGAGGGTCAGTGTCTGCGGTCCGTGCCCGCCGAGGTAGACGCGGTTCCCGGTCGTCGCGTCGGTGCCGCCGGCCACGGTGTGGTCCTGTCCCGGGTCGTAGCGCAGTACGTCGCTCCGGTCGGGCCCGGCGAGCGGTTCGCCCGTCTCGACGGCGGCCTCGACGCGGATCCCGTCGTCGCCGACGCGGTAGGTCAGCGGCTCGGTCGTCATGCACCAGCGTCCGTCGCCGAGCGGTACGGCGCCCTGCGGCTCGCCGCCCGGCCGGAAGGTCAGTTCGAGGGCCCAGGGCACCGGGGGGCCGCTGATGTCGATCCGCAGGTCGGCCCCGTCATCCCGCAGGTCGACCTCGATCCGGGTCGTGTGGGAGACCTCGTCCTGAGGGCGGTCCGGGAAGCCCATCGCCGCGGAGAAGCGGCCCTCGTCCACCAGGGGGTAGGCGCCGTCGTCGCGCCTGCGGTCCTTCGGGAGCGGCTGGTAGTAGGCGGCGGTGAGGGTCTGGGTGAGCCGGTACCGGTGGCCGGCGAGCCGTTCCATGCCGGCGGCGCGGAACGGGCCCAGGTCGAAGAACCCCCGGGAGAGGCGGACCGCGTCGAGGACGGCGTCGCCGGCGAACATGCGCAGGAAGGTGGGGTTGCAGGCGAGGCCCGAGCGGATGCGCCGGTGCTCGGGCACGTCGGAGCCGCCGTACACCACGGTGTGCGCGGTGGCCGAGGCATGGTGCGCGAGGCGTGCGGTGGGGAGGTACCGGTCGCGCGGGAGCTGCTCCGCGTCCGGCTCCGGCAGCCTGCGGCACAGATCCGGGGTGAGGAGGGTCTGGGCGAGCAGGTCGGGGTCGTGGATGCCGCCGGCGGCCGCCAGGCGGGCCGCGCGGGCGAAGTCGCCCCGGCCGGTGCGGATCGCGAGCAGCCGGTAGTGCGGCAGGTAGGGCCACAGCGCGAACGGCATCCGCTGGTCCTGGCGGCGCGAGTGGACGGTCTCCACCGTGCCGTCCGGCCTGATCAGGTCCAGGGTCGCGGTGAGGTTGCGTTCGACGGCGGCCACCAGGTCGGTGCGTCCGAGCACCTCGGCCAGCAACAGCAGGGCCGGGTTGGTCACGATGGACGCGTAGACGGCGCTGCGTTCCGAGTACAGGCCGTCCGCGTCGATGTCGACGCCCTCGGCGAGCCACTCCTCGGCGCGGGCGAGCAGCCGGTCGTCGGGGAACGACCGGTGCAGCCGGGCCAGCGCGGCGGACAGCTCCCAGCGGTGGTTGGGGGTGTGCACCCCGCCGGTCAGGAGGCTTTCGGTGGCGTCGCCCGCGATCTCGGCGAGCGCCGCCGTGACGTCGGCCAGTTCGGGCCCGGCAGCCGCGGCGAGGACGTGCGCGTCGCACACGTCGTTGACGGTGAACGCGGAGTCCGGCGGCGACTGCACGTTGTCGCCGCCCGCGAAGAGGCCGGAGGGCGTCTGCACGGCCCGCAGGGCCCGCAGGTGGGTCAGCGCGGCGGCGACGGCCCGCTCGCTCCCGTGCAGGGCCGACTCCGGCGAGCGGTACGCCGCGACCAGGGTCTTCACCCGCCGTGCCAGGGCGCGGTGCGGCTCGATGAACTCCGCCGACGGGTCGGCCGACCCGTCGGCGGCGAGCGCTGCCGCGCGGACGAACTCGTGGTCGAGCGGAGCGGGCAAGGTCAGTCCTTCAGTCCGGCGTTGATGTCGGCGCCCATGACGTACTTCTGGAAGACCAGGAAGATCGCGATCAGCGGGATCATCGAGATGACCGACGCGCCGAGCAGCACCGACCAGTTGATGTTCTGCGCGCCGACGATGCTCTGGATGCCGATCTGCACGGTGAACTTGTTCGGGTCGTTGAGCATCAGCAGCGGCCAGATGTAGTCGTTCCACCGCCACTGGAAGGACAGGATGGCGAGGGTCAGCATGATGGGCCGGGAGAGCGGCACCATGATCCGCAGGAAGATCGACAGCTCGCGGGCGCCGTCGATGCGCGCGGCCTCCACGAGTTCGTCGGGCACCGTCAGGAAGAACTGGCGGAACATGAAGCATCCGGTCGCGGTGAGCACGGCCGGGAGGATGATGCCGGCGAAGGAGTTGTAGAGGCCGAGGTTGCGGACCACCAGGAACTCGGGGGCGAGCATGACCTCGCCCGGCAGCATCGTGGTGGCCAGGATGCAGAGGAAGAACGCCTTGAGCCACCGGTTGTCGTACTTGGCCAGCGCGTACCCGGTGCAGCAGCTGACTCCCACGGTGAGGATCGTCGTGATCACGCAGACGATGGCCGTGTTGATGAAGTACTGGGAGAAGTTGGCGCTGTCCCACGCCGCCCTGAATCCCGACAGGGTGGGGTTGTGCGGGACCAGCGTGAGCGGATAGGAGAACAGGTCGCTGGCCGGCTTGAGCGAGCTGAGCACGAACCACAGCACCGGGAACCCGTACAGGCACGCCATGATCCACAGCAGGGTCGTCGCGGACACCGCCTGCCGGATCCCGCCGGTGCTCGTCCTGCGGGGTCGCTTGCCGGGGACTCTCCGTCCGGAGTCGACGTCGGCCGGGCGCGGGATGTCTGTGGTTGTCATCGGTTCTCCACCCGCCGGTTGACGATCAGCTGGATGATCGCGACGGCCATCAGGATGAGCATGAGCACGAACGACGCGGCACTCGCGTAGCCGATCTGCCCCCGTTTGAAGCCGGTCTCGTAGATGTACTGGACGAGCAGGTTGTTCGAGGTGCCGGGCCCGCCGTTGTTGAGGGCGACGAACACCGGGTACTCCTTCATCGAGTTGATCGTGTTGAGCAGGATCACGATGAACGAGGTGGGCGCGATGCTCGGCAGGGTGATGCTGAAGAACTGGCGCCAGGGGCCGGCGCCGTCGAGCGAGGCGGCCTCGTAGTACGACACGGGTACGTTCTTGATCGCCGCGATGAACAGCAGCATCGTGAAACCGGTCCAGGCCCAGGCCGCCGCCATCACCACCACGAGCAACGAGAGGTCAGCGTTCGACTGCCACGGAACGGCGTCTCCGCCGAACTTCTCGATGACGTAGTTGACCAGTCCGAAGTTCTCGCCGAACATCCACCGCCATAGGACACCCACGACGATCGGCGACAGCAGCCACGGGATGAAGAAGACGACGCGGGCGACGGACCCGCCCTTGGCGTGCTTGCTCACCACCAGGTTGGCGGCGAGCAGCGAGACGACGAAGTTCAGCGGGACGAAGAGGACGGTGTACAGCAGCGTCCGGGTCAGCGCGTCGTAGAACGTGGAGTCGCCGAACAGGTTGTGGTAGTTGTCCAGTCCGACCCACTGGAACACCCCCACGCCCGTGTAGTTCGTGAAGGAGTAGACGAGCCCGATCACCGCCGGCCAGACGAAGAACAGCGCGAAGAGCACGACGTTGGCCGCGATGAGGACGAGCGGCGCAAGGGTGTACTTACTGCGTCTGCTGGGCGGGCTCACGGACACGTCCGCGGCGCGTTTTGTCATCTTCCTGACTCCGTGCTGGTGGAAGGGGTTGCGGTGGGCTCAGGCCATGAGCCCGGCGTCACGGGGGCGGCCGCGGCCGGGCGGCGGGGTCGGGACGCCGCCGCCCGGGCGCTCGGGGCCTGTGATCAGCCGCCGACCTGCTGGTTGTAGCCGTCCACGATGTTCTGCAGGGCCTTGTCGGCCGACTGCTGGCCGTTGATCGCCTTGCCGAGCTCCGTCTTGGTCGGGTCCTCGGTGAGGCTCTTGCCCTTCAGCACCCAGTTGGTCTGCGCGCTGTTGAAGTAGCCGGAGATCGGGGCGTAGAGCGGGATGGACTCGTTGTAGAGCTTGAACGCCGCCTGCGCCGCCTCGGACTTGAAGGGGTACGTCGGGTTCAGCCCGCTCTCGACCGGCAGGAACCCGGACGCCTCGCACAGCGCCTTGTAGTGGGCCGGCTCGTACAGCCAGGACAGGAAGCCCCTCGCGGCCTTGGCGGCGTCGCCGTTGTTGTTGAAGCCGACCACCATGCCGCCGCTGTTGACGTCGCTGGCCTGGACCGGCTGGGCGGGGGTCGGGACGCTCGCCCACTCGAACTTCTTGATGCTGTCCGCGAAGGAGGCGACCTGCCACACGCCGGACCAGTAGGCGACCACGTCACCGCTCTGGAACATGGCGGACGGGTCGGCGCCGGACGTCCACACCGACTTCGGCATGGTCTTGTCGTCGTTCCAGCCGACGAAGGTGTTCACGGCCTTCTTGGTCGCCGCGTCCACCGAGAACTTGCCGGAGTCGTCGGCGTGGACGTACTTGCCGCCCATCTCGTACACCATGGCGCGCAGCCGCGACGGCGACTGGTCGAAGGTCAGGGAGTACTTGGCGCCGGTCTTCTCGCGGACCTTGTTCGCCGCGGCGATGAAGTCTGTCCAGGTCCAGGTCTTCGACGGCTCGGTCGGGAAGGAGACGCCGGCCTTCTCGAAGAGCGACTTGTTGATGAACAGGCCGGACGCGGTGACGTCCGAGGGGATGGACAGCACCTTCCCGGAGGAGTCCTTCGCGAGGAAGTTCTGGTTGATGTTGTTGCTCTTCTTGTCAGCGATGGACTTGAGGTCGATCAGCTTGCTCGACCAGATCGGGTCCAGCGCCGGCACGGCCGCGACGTCGGGCAGGGAGTTGGCCTGCGCGGCGTTGTGCAGCTTCGTGGTGTAGCCGTCGTAGGGGATGTTGACGAGCTTGAGGTTGACGCCGGTTTCCTTCTTGTACTGCGCCACCATCTTCTTCCAGCCCGCGTCCTGCCCCGGAACCGTGGAGATCCAGAACGTCAGCGACTTGGAGGTACCGCCGGAGCCGCCGTCCCCGCCGCAGGCGGTGAGCGTCAGAGCACCTGCCGTGACAGCGGCAGCGAGGGAAACCAGGCGGCGCATGCCGCCGCGGCCGAGACGGCTAGAGCGCCGCACACCCACAGTGGTCATCTTCGATCCCTTTTTTTCGTGGTAGGGGACGGAGCACGGCGCCGACCGAGGCGGCACTGGTGCAGTTTGCAGGAGGTTCGCTTTCCGAGGGCGCGGCCTCGCCCGGCCGCGTCATCCTGACGGGCGAGGGTCCCCGGCCGCTGTCGGCCGTCTCCGCACGGGCACGCCCTCGTGCGGTCGCCGTACGTCGAGTACGGGCGGGACGCTCGCCCAAGCCGGCGTCCCGGCCGACTTAGAAAGCGCTTGTCCGGACATTGGCAGACCGAGTCCGAACCCGTCAATCCTTCGTCCGCGCCGCCTGGGTCACGGTTTGGACTCCTCGGGCGACGGCGAGCCGTGCCGCGCCCACGACGGTGCCGAGCTCACCGACCTGGCTGCTGACCACCTCGGTGGGCCAGCTCAGCCGCTCCAGCTCGGCCCGCACACCGGGCAGGAGCTGCGGATACGCGCCGGTGCTGCCGCCCAGCACGAGCAGCCCCGGGTCCAGTACGGCGGTCACGGCGGCGGCCAGCCGGCCCACGTCCACGGCGTGTCTGGCGACGACCGCGCGGGCCGTGGCACTGCCCTGTGCGGCGAGGGCGAAGAGCCGCTCGGCCGTGCGGGGGCAGGAGCCGTCGGACTCGGGCCATGCCTCGGCGGCCCGGCGCAGCAGCGAGCGGGACCCGATGTACTCCTCCAGGGCCTCGTGGCGGGGCTCCTGGCCGTCGTCCCAGGGGTAGGGCAGCCTGGCCAGCTCTCCGGCGGCGCCGTTGGCCCCGGCCAGCACCTGGCCGCCCACGACGATGCCGAGACCGATGCCGACGCCGATCCGCAGGTAGCCGAAGGTGTGCCGACCGCGGGCGGCGCCCTCGTGCAGTTCGGCGAGGGCGGCGCAGTTGACGTTGTTCTCCAGGTGGACGGGCACTCCGGGCGGCAGGGCGACGGTCACGGCGTCGAAGACGGGTCCCGCCTTGGCCGTGGCCGGGCGCATCCGCTGCGGCGCGGTGACGTCACCGACGGCCACGACGATGGTGCGCAGCGGGGCGTCGGGGGGCAGTGCCGCGAGGGCGTCGCGGACCACGTCGGCGGCCTCGTCCCGGGGGCCGGTGGCCTCGGCGAGCAGGGTGCCGTCCAGGGCGCAGCCGCGGACCCGGGTCAGTGCGGGACCGAGGTCGACGGCGAGCACGGCGCCCGCGGCCGGGCCGAGGCGGTAGACGGCGGCGCTGCGTCCGGTGGCGCCGGACGAGGTGCCGGAGTGGGCCGCGAGATGGACGCCCTCCAGTTCCGCCACGGCGGAGGAGACCGTCGGCTTGGACAGGCGCGCCAGGCTCGCGAGCTGTGGCCGGGTCGCGGTGCCCGCCTGGGCGAGCACGGCGAAGACAGCGCTCGCGCTCTCGGTCAGACGGGGGGCTCTCGCCACGTCGTGTTCCACACTTCCCCCAGGTCACAGGCCACCTTCCCGGCCCGAGCGGCTCGGCGGGCGGCGGCGATGGGTTGCTCCGGCGTCGTACGTTCCCACCCGGGACGGGGAGCCCGGGAAGTCGAGTGCGCGACGCCTATTGACACGCACTGTACTTCGTTAGTTAACTTCCTAACGAACGTCACGGTACTCGCCTGCCGTGGTCCGTCAGAAGCCTGTCCCGGGGCTTCCCTAGTTCTCCAACCGCCTTGCCCTACGGCACGGTTCGCCCACCGTCGCAGCACACAGCGCAACGACGAAAGAGGTTCCGTGCAGGACACCGCACCCCTGGTTGTCGGCATCGACGTGGGCGGCACCAAGACACAGCTCCGCGCGTTCGCGGGCGACACCCCCGTCGCCGACCACGTCCGGTCCAGCAGCGGCTGGCGGCCCCACGACCCGGTGGCCGCCGCCGGCTGGCTGGCCGCCCTGGCCGCGGACGCGCTTCCCGCGGGCGCCCGCCCCGCCGCCCTCGCCGTCGGCGGGCATGCCTGTGAGACCCCGCGCCAGTGCGCGCAGATCCGCACCGCTCTCCAACTGCACTTCGACGCGCCCGCGCTCGTCGTGGGCGACGCCGAACTGCTGGTCCCCGCCGCGGGACTGGACAAGGGGGTCGGCCTGGTCGCCGGCACCGGCTCGGTCGCCGTCGGCCGCTTCGCCGACGGCACACCGGTCCAGGTCGGCGGCTGGGGCGCGCTGCTCGGCGACGAGGGCGGCGCCGCCGGTCTCGTCCGCGAGGCCGTACGGGCCGTGTGGGCCGCGCACGACCGCGGCGAGGAGCCCGACGCACTGGCGCTCGGCCTGCTCTCCGGGTTCGGCGTCCCCGAAGTCCCCGCGCTCGGCGCCGCCCTGGAGCACGCGACGGCCGCCTCCGCCGACTGGGGCCGGCACGCACCGGCCGTCTTCGCCGCCGCCGAGGCCGGATCCCCGCTCGCCCGCACCGTGATCGCCGAGGCGGGCCGCGCCCTGGCCGCGCTCGTCGAACGGCTCGCCGCCCGCGGGGTGGTGGTCGACGACGTCGTGGTCGCGGGCAGTACCGTCCTCGCCCAGCCGTCCCTGTACGACGCCTTCGCGTCCGCGCTGGCCGAGGGCGTGCCGTCGGCACGGCCGCGCCCCCTGCGGGCACCGCCGGTGGACGGCGCGGTGGCGATGGCCCGTTCACTCCTGTGACATCCGCCGGATGCCGAGTCTCCTCCGCTCCGACATGACCCGCCCGTAGTTCTTCGCTCGTACGACTTCAGAAAGCGCGTTCGGCGCACGTGCCGTCCGCCGCACCATGAGTCGCGTCCGCACCACCTCCTCCCGGCCGCACGGCCGCAGAACTCCAGAGAGAGGCAGACCCATGCCGTCATCCGCCGGGCAGCACTCCCCCGCGTCGCCCACCGAACGTGCCATGAAGCGTCGGGGCTTCCTCAAGACGTCTCTCGGCGCCTCGGCCGGCGTCCTGGCCGCGCCCACCTTCGCCTCCTGGCTGGGCGCCGCGGACGCCAAGGCCGCCACCGCCGCGGTCGCGTTCGTGGACGACTACAGGTCCAACGTCATGGCGAACCTGACGGCCGAGACCAACGCCGTGGTGCGGGCACTCGGCGGCTTCGCCCGGGTGTGGAAGACCGGCGACGCCTGGAACACCGGCACCCCGCTGCGGCCCGAGATCCTGCGCGCCAACATGCGCTACTGCGCCCGCGTCACCCAGGCGCGCACCGAGGCGCAGGCCAAGGAGGCCTTCCTCTACGACCGCCAGCACCAGAGCTACGCCATGATCGGCGGCCTCGGCCCGCTCGCCGGCCTGTACCGGTCCGGCGCCAAGGCGGTCACCTCGATCACCAGCGCGCCCGACTCCACCCCGCCCACCACGATCAGCGACGCCGTACCGGCCGACGCCCCCGCGGGATCGGCGCTCGGCGCGGGCTCCTACGACTCCTCGCTCGGCCAGGTGGCCAAGCTGGTCGACACCGTGCGCGGCCCCTACGCCTCCGGCAACCCCGCCAAGTACTCCTTCCAGTACCCGCGCCCGTGGCGCATGAACGAGGACAGCCAGGTCGTCGACACCGGCGCCAAGGACGCGCTCGGCTATCCGGTCTACGACTCCCAGGTGGTCGTCGCCCCCCAGCTGCTGCGCCAGCGCAGCACCTCCCCGGTGGACGACGGCGGCTTCCCCAGCGGCCACACCAACGCCTTCCACCTGGCGGGCCTGGCCTTCGCGTACGCCGTGCCCGAGCGCTTCCAGGAGCTCGTGACGCGCGCCTTCGAGCTGAGCCACACGCGGATCATGTCCGGCATGCACTCGACGGTCGACGTCATGGGCGGCCGCATCATGGCCACCGCGCTGGCCGCCGCCACGCTGGCCGACCCCGCGAACGCCGGCCTGAAGGCGGCGGCACGGGCGCAGGCGCTGAAGTACTTCACCGAGCGGACCGGCACCACGGCCGACACGCTCTTCGCCTACGCCCACTCGGACCCCGCCGACGCGTACGCGGACCGGGAGGCCAACGCCCGTTCCGTCCGGCCCCGGTTGACCTATGTGCTGCACCGGGACGGCGGCAACGCGCCGTTCACCGTGCCCAAGGGCGCGGAGGTGCTGCTGGAGACGCGGCTGCCGTACCTCGACGCCGCGCAGCGCCGTGAGGTGCTCCGGACCACGGGGCTGCCCTCGGGCTATGTCCTGCTGGACGGCTTCGAGCAGTGGGGCCGGCTCGACCTGTTCGCCGCGGCGGACGGATACGGCTCCTTCGACGCGGACGTCACCGTCACGCTGGACGCGTCCGCGGGCGGCTTCCACGCGGCGGACGCCTGGCGCAACGACATCGACGGCTGCGGCGGTCTGACCAAGCGGGGCAGCGGCACGCTCACTCTGACGGGGCACAACCGGTACACCGGCGGGACCGTGCTGAAGGAGGGTGCGCTGGTGGCGGGTTCGGCCCACGCGCTCGGCCACGGTGACGTGCGGGTGCAGGGCGGCAGGCTGACGGTGGCCGGCAGGTCGCTCCGGGTCCACGGCACGTACGGCCAGGAGTCCGGCGCCCTGGAGGTGACGCTGCGCTCGGGCCAGGAGCCGGTCCTGGAGGTGACGCGGCGCGCGGTGCTCGGCGCGGGCAGTGTGCTGTCGCTGAAGCTGGACGCTAACAGGCCGCCGACGGCCGGACACACGGTCCGGGTGCTCGGCTGCCGCGGGCTGCGCGGCCAGTTCGACCGGATCGAGCTGAACTCCGCCGCCCTGCGGGCCGTACCCGTCTACACGGCGGAAGGTCTGTCGGTACGACTCCTGAAGCGGTGACGCCCGCGGGGGCGGGAGCCGGTGCGAGAGTGGCCCTCATGAGGTGCTCCCGGATCGCTCCCGCCGCCGCCCGGCCGGTCTCACCGCGGGGCGGATGATGGCGAGCGAGCAGCAGACGGTCCTGGTCCCGGTCCCCGGGGCCGGGTCCCGCGACGACGAGGTGCGGCGGCCGCGACCGGTCCGGCGGTGGCTGGTGCCGCTCCTGGTCGCCGTGCTGCTCGCGCAGATGGCAGCCGTCATGGCGACGACCGCCGTGCAGCAGACCCCCACGATCGACGAGCCGGTCTACGTGGCCACGGCCGCCGAGTACCTGCACGGCCAGGGCATCCGCCACAACCCCGAGCACCCGCCGCTCGGCAAGCTGGTGATCGCCGTGGGGGTGGCGATCGCCGACCCGCATGTGGACACGGCGTTCGACGGGCCCCAGATCGACCTGGGCCCTCATCTGCTGTACGAGTCGGGCAACGACCCCTGGCGGCTGATGTTCTGGGCCCGGCTCCCGGTGATGGTGCTGACGCTGCTGTTCGGGCTGGTGGTGTTCGCCTTCGCCCGGGAACTGGCCGGCCGGGCGGCGGGGGTCGCGGCCCTCGCCCTGTACGCCTTCTCCCCCGACGTCGTCGCCCACGGTTCGCTGGCCACGCTCGACGTCCCCATGGCCGGCTTCCTGCTCACCTCGGCGTGGCTGCTGTGGCGGGCCCGCGCACGGCCCCGGCTCTACGTGCCCCTCGCCGGTCTGGCGCTCGGCGCGGCCCTGGCGACGAAGATGAGCGCGCTGCCCGCCGTGCCGGTCCTGCTGGGGCTGGCCGCCTTCTCGGTGTGGACCGCGGACCGCGGTGCCGGGACGCGCCGGCGGGTGCTGGGGGTGCTCGCCGGGGCCGCGGTCGTGACGCTGGCCGCCGTCGCCGTCGTATGGGTGTCGTACCTCGTGGTCGATCCGCGGCTGCGCGGAGTCGCCCCGGACCAGGTGCCGGTGGTGCGCGGACTGCGCGGGACCCTCGCCGGCCTGCTGCCGTTCCCGCCGGCCTACGCGGACGGGATGCGCATCCAGTTCCGCTTCGAGAACCACCCCTGGGAGGGCTTCCTGTTCGGGCGGGTGTACACCGGGCACCTCTGGTACTACCTGCCGGCCGCGCTCCTGGTGAAGACCCCGCTCGGCCTGCTCGCGCTGTGGGCCGCGGGTGCCGTGGTGCTGATGGCGGTACGGCGGTTGCGGCCCGCCGCCCCGTATCTGCTCGTGCCCGCCGCGGTGCTGCTGGCCTCGGCCATGACGGGCTCACGCGACTTCGGCACCCGGTACACCCTGTTCCTGCCCATGTTCCTGACGGTGGCCGCCGGATGTGTTCTCGCGGTGCGTCGGCGCTGGGCGACGGTCGTGACGGGAGCCCTGGTGCTGTTCGTCGCGGTCAGCTCGGCGCGGACCTTTCCCTACTATCTGCCGTACTCCAACGAGGCGTTCGGCGGGCCGGCCCGCACCCATCTGCGGCTGCACGACTCCAACGTCGACTGGGGCCAGGACCTCGGCAGGCTCGCCGACCGGCTGCGCGAGCGCTACCCGGACGGGCGGATCTGGCTCGTCTACAAGGGCAGCGGCCTGCCCGCCTCCTACGGCATCGAGGCGGCCGACCCGCGCGAGGTGCCGGTGGACGAGGTGCGCGGGCTGCTGGTCGTGTCGGACTCGTCGGTCGCCAAGGCGAAGGGCCGGCTGGCCGAGTTGATCGACTCCAGCCGTGCGGTCGACGAGGTCGGCCACTCGATCACGATCTATCGCCGGTGACCGGCGCGGCGGGCACGCCCCGATGCCGCTCAGCGCGGCGCCTGCTGGAAGCCCTCGGCGCTCACATGGGGCATCGCCGCGCTCGTCACGCGGTAACGGCCGTTGGGCACCCGGTCGGACCTGGAGATGTGCACGGTCAGCGGGCCCGCCCACTCGTAGCCGTGCCGCTCACCGTGCCGGGCCAGGCTGTCGGTGAGCTCCTGCCCCACATCGCTGCCCCGGCGCACCAGTTCGTCGTAGGCGAATTCCGCGAGCTCGACGTCGTACGCGTTCGGGACCACCACCCTGCTCTCGCTGCACACGACCACGTTGCTGTCGCACTCCTGCCGCAGCGCGTCGAGGAGTTCGACCGGCTCCCGGTCGACGACCCGCGCCCACAGCGCCTCCCACCCGTGCTCCATTGCCTGTTCCAGCGCGCTCAGCGCACCCATTGCCACTCCCCTGCCGATAGCTGTGGTTTCCCGTACGGCGTCATTCCCGGGCGAGGTCGTCGGGTGCCACCCGCGCTTCCTCGAACGCCTCGCGCAGGGTGCGCCCGCTGCCGCCGGGGGCGGGGGCTTCGTGCTCCCCCTGCCGGTTCGCCACGAGCCGGTCGGTGGCGTCCGTCCTGCGCCGGTGCTCCTCGGGGACCGTCATACGGGGCTGCTCCTCACATGTCGTCGAAGGCCTTGCCCAGCGGCGGGTTCCCGATCGGGAGCGGCGTACCCGTCCCGATCGGCGCCCGCCGGACGCCTTCCCACAAGCGCTGGTCACCGGGGGGTGTGGGCTATGTTGACTCCCCGTGGCAGACAAAGGAGGAGCCTCGGTGTCATCGCCGCAGCAGGCACGCGCACAGGCATCCGCGATCACCTCGGGCAAGACCGCACCGGAGACGGAGGCGGCCCCGGCCTCCCAGCTCAGGACGCTCTTCGACAGGCCCCGGCTCTCCCCCGGGCAGCGGCGCATCGCGCAGTACCTGATCGAGCACATCACCGAGGCGGCCTTCCTGTCCATCACCGATCTCGCGGAGCGCGTGGGCGTCAGCCAGCCCTCGGTGACGCGGTTCGCCGCCGCCGTGGGCTTCAGCGGTTACCCCGCCCTGCGGGAGAAGCTCCAGTCCATCGCGCTCGGCACCCTCGCCGGCGGACCGGTCACCGACGACGAGTCGCGCGGCAACGAACTCCAGGCCGCGGTCGACGCGGAGATCGAGAACCTGGAGAACCTGCGCCGCGACTTCGCCGACCCCGACCAGGTCATCGAACTCGGCCGCAAGCTCTCCGAGTCGACCCCGCTGACCGTCCTCGGCCTGCGCATCTCGGCGTCCCTGGCCGAGTACTTCGCCTACGCGGCACGCCGTATCCACCCCGACGTACGGCTGGTCACCCGCGGCGGCAGCGTCGCCTACGACGCGCTGCTGCAGTCGCGCGAGGCGGGCGGCACCTGGGTGCTCGCGTTCTCCATGCCGCGGCACGCCCAGGAGACCCTCACCGCCCTGCGGGTCGCCCGCAGCGCCGGACTGAAGATCGCCCTCGTCACGGACCTGGCACTCGGGCACGTGGCCGACGAGGCGGACGTCCTCTTCTCCACCGGCACCGGCTCCCGGCTGGTCTTCGACTCCTACGCGGCGCCCGGCGTGATCGCCGCCGCCCTGCTCCAGGCCATGACCGACGCCGACCCCGAGCGCACCCAGGCCCGGCTGGAGGAGTACGAGCAGATCTCCGACCAGCACCAGTTCTTCCTGCGGGACTGACCCCCTCCACCCCGGTCATACGCCTGCACAACGGGGCCATCCGCAATAAATCGAGCATGAATGTTTTCATACGCCTTGCCAAGCGGACGGCATATATAAATACTGCTCACGGATCACCCCCGGGACCGCACCGGGACCGTCCGCACCCCTGTCCCCGTCCCCACCCCCACACCGCCCGAGAGGGCTCCTTCACGGACATCCCGGGCCGTCGCCACCTACCCGCGTCGGCGCCCGAGGTGTTCGACTGGGCCTCGCCT
>NZ_LJBR01000075.1 GCF_001282115.1 Streptomyces sp. NRRL B-24085
ACGCGGTCGATTCAGTCATGGACCGAACGGTAGGTCGGTCGCTCGGAGGCCCTCAACCCCCGTCTCATTCCTTGGAGTTGAGCACCGCCTTCATAACCGCCCGCGCGATCGGCGCGGCCACCCCGCCCCCGGTGATGTCCCCCCGGTCCGCCGACGCGTCCTCCACCACCACCGCCACCGCGACCTCGGGCTCCATGTCCCGCTCGCCCTGCGCCCACGCCACGAACCAGGCGTACGGCATCCCGGCGTTGCCGATGCCGTGCTGGGCGGTGCCGGTCTTGCCGCCGACGACCGCGCCGGGGATGGCCGCGTTGGTGCCGGTGCCCTCGGTCACCACCTGGGTCATGAGCTCCTTCAGCACCGCGGCCGTCGCCGGTTCCATCGCCTGCCGCACCGGACGCGGAGCCGCCGTGGCCACGACGCTGCCGCCGGCCGTGGTGGTCCGCTCCACGAGGTAAGGCGTGCGGATCTGCCCGCCGTTGGCGACGGCCGCCGAGACCATGGCCATCTGGAGCGGGGTGGCGCGGGTGTTGTACTGGCCGATCGACGACAGGGCGAGCTGCGCCCGGTCCACGGTCGGGTCGAAGGTGCTGCGGGCCACCGAGAACGGGATGCGCAGCGCCGGGTCGTTGAAGCCGAAGGCGCGCGCGGTGGCCGTCATGTCACGCACCCCCACGTCCACCCCGAGCTTCGCGAACACCGTGTTGCACGACCACCGGAAGGCCTCCCGCAGGGACAGGTTCCGGCAGCCCTCGGACTCGTTGCCGAGCGAGGTCGTGGTGCCGGGCAGGGTGTACGGCGCCGGCGAGTCGGTCGGCGCGTCCACGTCCTCGATCACCTTCGCGTCCAGCGCGGCCGCCGCGGTGACCACCTTGAACGTCGAACCCGGCGGATACGTCTGCCGTACCGCCCGGTTGAGCATCGGCCGGTCCGGGTTGCCGTTCAGCCACGCCCACGACTGGCCCACCCCCGCGCTGTTGCCCGACAGCACCCCCGGGTCGTACGACGGCGAGGACACCAGCGCGAGGACGCGTCCCGTCGCCGGCTCCACGGCCGCCACCGCGCCCTTGCGCCCGGCCAGCCCGCGGTAGGCCGCCTGCTGCGCGGCCGCGTCGAGGGTCGTGACGACGTCCCCGCCCGGGTTGCGGCTCCCCGTGAAGTCGTTCCACAGCGGGAACGGCCTCAGCATCGGGTCCGTGCCGGACAGGACCGCGTCCTCGCTGTGCTCCAGCAGGCTCGTGCCGTACTCCTGCGAGGCGAAACCGGTGACCGGCGCGTACAACGGCCCGTCCGTGTACGTCCGTTCGTAGCGGAGCTGCTCCCCGGTGTCCCGGGAGCCGGTGACCGGCCGCCCGCCGACCAGGATGTCCCCGCGCTCCCGGCCGTACCGGGCGATGTTCTCGCGGCGGTTGGCCGGGTTCTCGGCGTGCGCCCGGGCCTCGAAGACCTGGACGCGGATGGCGTTGACGAGCAGCGCCGTGAGCAGCAGGACGCAGAAGCAGGCGGCGTGCCGGATGTAGCGGGTCATACCGGGGCCTCGGGCGGTCACGGGGTCTCCTTGCCGTCGTACTGGCGGCGGGCCGAGTCGCTCACCCGGATCAGCAGGGCGACGATCGCCCAGTTGGTGACGACCGACGAGCCGCCCTGGGCGAGGAACGGCATCGCCATGCCGGTGAGCGGGATCAGTCCGCCGACCCCGCCCGCGATCACGAACACCTGGAGCGCGACGATCGAGGCGAGCCCGACGGCCAGGAGCCGTCCGAAGGGGTCGCGCAGGGCGAGGCCCGTCCGGTAGCCGCGCTCCACGAGAAGGGCGTACAGCAGGAAGACGGCGGACAGGCCGGCCAGGCCCAGTTCCTCGCCCGCCGTCGCCAGGATGAAGTCCGACTTGGCGGCGAAGCCGATCAGGACGGAGTGGCCGAGGCCGAGCCCGGTGCCGAGGACCCCGCCCGCCGCGAAGGCGAACAGGGACTGCGCGAGCTGATTCGGCCCCTGGCCCGCCTCGATCGACGCGAACGGGTGCAGCCAGTCCTCCACCCTGCTGTGCACATGCGGTTCCAGCCAGCCCACGGCGAAGGCGCCGACGGTGGCCAGCAGCAGGCCGATCGCGATCCAGCCGGTGAGTCCGGTGGCGACGTACAGCAGGACGACGAAGAGCCCGAAGAACAGCAGCGAGGTGCCGAGGTCGCGCTCCAGGACCAGGACCCCGACGCTGAGCAGCCAGATGGCGAGCAGCGGGCCCAGCACCCGGCCGGTGGGCAGTTGCAGCCCCCAGAACCGCCGCCCGGTGAACGCCAGCGCGTTCCGGTTGGTCGCGAGGTAGGCGGCGAAGAACACGGCCAGCAGCACCTTCGCGAACTCGCCCGGCTGGATGGAGAACCCGGCGATCCGGATCCAGATGCGGGCGCCGTTCACGGCCGGGAAGAGGATCGGCAGGATCAGCAGCGCGAGCGCGGCGGCGACGCACACGTAGGCATACCGCTGGAGCACGCGGTGGTCGCGCAGCATCAGGACGACCACAATGAACAGGGTCACCCCGACCGTGGACCACACGAGCTGGGTGGGGGCGGCGCGGTCGCCGGGCGTCTCCAGGTCGAGCCGGTAGATCAGCACCAGGCCCAGGCCGTTGAGCAGCACCCCGATGGGCAACAGGAGCGGATCGGCGTACGGCGCCCTCAGCCGCACCGCCAGATGGGCGACGAACGCGAGCACGCCGAGCCCGGCGCCGTATCCGGCGGCGCCGGGCGGGACGGTGCCGTTCCTGGCGAGGCCGACGGCGCAGTAGCCGTACACCGACAGCAGCACGGCGAGGACGATGAGGGCCAGTTCTACGCCACGGCGCCGGGGGAGGCGTACCGCGCGAGCGGAGGTGTCCGCGGGGGCCACGGTGATTCCGGCCTTGGTCATGTCCGGAACCTACCCAAATAGCATGTGATGTCTGCCTAGCTTGCGTGAGATGTCAGCACCAGCGTGGCGCCGAACCGAGGGTCCTGATGTACCGGGCGGAGCCCCAGGCCCAGGTGCCGTCCGTCAGGAGGTACCACTGGCGGTTGCCCTGGACGCTCTGGCCGTTGGTCCGGCAGAAGATGGACACGACCTCACCCCGTTCGGCCCACCGGATGATCTGCCCGCCCCGGTTGGGCGCACTGCGCAACGCCAGCGAACTGGCCGTCACGACACCCCTGGCCAGGCGTGAGTTCTGGTTCTGCCCCTGCCCCTGCCCCTGCCCCTGCCCCTGGCCCTGGCCCTGGCTCTGGTGGTTCCCGGAGCTGCTCTGGGGGTCGTCGTCGCCCCACTCGTCACCGGCGACGGCGGGCGTGGCGAGGGCGGTGACGGCGAGGGCGCAGGCGGCGACCGCTATGGGGAGACGGGAGCGCAGGGACATGGGGGACCTCCGTTGAGGGGCGAACCTGAC
>NZ_LJBR01000076.1 GCF_001282115.1 Streptomyces sp. NRRL B-24085
ACAGGGGCTGGGTGGAGGCGCCTCGTGTGCTGCGAGTCGCTCGGGTCGGTGGGGCGAGTGGGAACACAGGCTGACATTTTTCCCGTCTCCTCCGGGGCAGCGCGGTCGCGGAACAGGTGGTCCCCCGCATGGGACGGGGGTCGGGTCGCGGCCGTGGGTCACGGCGTGCAGCGGCGGGATGAATCAACGCTCGGTAAATGGATCGTAATGCAGAGTAAAGGGCAGGCATAGACTTTCCGGGCAAATGGGTTAACTGCCCACCTGAATGGGTGAAGTGGCAATTTCATCGGCTTGTCGTACTAATTCCTTCTCGGGCTCGTGCGAACTTGGCGGCGCTGTCGTTGCCCCGAGAGAAGGAAGAAGGTGGGCGGAACATGGCCGCCACCCACAGGATTGCCGCGGGAGCCGTGATCGCCGCGGTCTGCGCCGCCTCGCTCGCCGGTTGCGCCACCGACGTCTCCGAGGGGGGAGCCGCGGGCCCGCAAAAGGCGAAGCCCGCCCAGGCCCCGCCCAAGCGGGTGTTCCGTCTGATCGGCGACGGCTCCACCGCCTACACCGGAGCGCAGCCGCACCTGCCCAGAGCCCAGCGCCTCAAGCCCGGCGAGAAGCCCCCGCAGTTCGTGGTGTTCTCCTGGGACGGGGCCGGCGAGGACAGCCAGAAGCTGTTCTCCCACTTCCGTGAGGTCGCCAAGGCGAACCACGCGACGATGACGTACTTCCTGAGCGGCGTGTACATGCTGCCGGAGGACAAGCGTGCCGAGTACCGGCCGCCGCAGCACTCCCCGGGCCGCTCCGACATCGGCTTCAACGACGAGCAGGGCATCGCCGACACCGTCAAGCAGCTCCGCCTCGCCTGGCTGGAGGGCAACGAGATCGGCACCCACTTCAACGGCCACTTCTGCGGCAGCGGCGGCGGGGTCGGCCAGTGGTCGGTCGAGGAGTGGAAGGACGAGATCGCCCAGGCGAAGAGGTTCGTGAAGTCCTGGAAGACCAACACCGGGATGTCGAAGGCCGCCCCGCTGCCCTTCGACTACGACAAGGAACTCATCGGCGCCCGCACCCCCTGCCTGGAAGGGCAGAAGAACTTCATGCAGGCAGCCCGCGAGCTGGGCTTCCGCTACGACACCAGCGGGGTCAACGAGCAGCTCTGGCCGAAGAAGAAGCAGGGCCTGTGGGACCTGTCGATGCAGCTCGTGCCCTTCCCGGGACACTCCTACGAGCAGCTCACCATGGACTACAACTTCATGGTCAACCAGTCCGGCACCAGGACCCAGGGCGACCCGGGCAAGCACGAGTTCTGGGGCGACCAGATGCGCGACGGCCTCCTCAAGGGCTTCCAGCGGGCCTACGACGGCAACCGCGCGCCCCTGATCATCGGCAACCACTTCGAGTCCTGGAACGGCGGCACGTACATGCGTGCCGTCGAGGAGACCGTCGAGCAGGTGTGCAACAAGCCCGACGTGCGCTGCGTCTCCTTCCGGCAGCTCGCCGACTGGCTGGACGCGCAGGACCCGAAGACCCTCGAGAGGCTGCGCACCCTCGGGGTCGGCGAGGCGCCCCGGCAGGGCTGGCCGGCCTTCCTGTCGGGTCGGCCGGCCCCGGCCCCGAAGGGCGTACCGGGGGCACCGGCGGCCAAGCCGTAGCGGTCGGGTGCGGCGGGGCGGACGCGGTCGTCGGGCGGCGGGGACCGTCAGACGCTCGCGGCCGTCACCGCGCTCTCGCCGAGCACGAACGAGGGGTCGATCTGCGCCGCCAGGTCGGCCCCCGTGCGCTCGTTGCCCCAGGACCGGGCGTTCTTCAGATGGAAGTGCACCATCTGCTGGGTGTAGCGCTCCGCGTCACGCAGGCCGTAGGTCGCGTCGACGGCCGTCCGCAGCCGGTGCAGGGCGCGCCGGTTGACGTCCTCCAGGAGTGCGAACCGGGGCGGCCGGCCCTTCTCCAGGGCGCGCACCCAGTCGGAGTGGCCGACGGTCACCAGCAGGTCGTCCCCGACCTCGGCGCGGAGGAAGTCGAGGTCGTCCTGGCCCTGCACCTTGTTGCCGACGACCTTCAGGACGACGCCGAAGTCGCGGGCGTACTCCTTGTACTGGCGATAGACGGAGACCCCCTTCCGGGTCGGCTCGGCGACGAGGAACGTGATGTCGAAGCGGGTGAACATGCCGGAGGCGAAGGAGTCCGAGCCCGCCGTCATGTCCACCACGACGTACTCGTCCGGCCCGTCCACCAGGTGGTTGAGGCACAGCTCCACCGCTCCCGTCTTGGAGTGGTAGCAGGCGACCCCCAGGTCGGCTTCCGTGAAGGGGCCGGTGACCATCAGACGGACGACGTCGCCGTCGAGTTCCACCGGCCGGGCGCAGGCGTCCCAGACCGGGTTGTCCTCGCGCACCCGCAGCAGCCGTGAGCCCTCGCCGGGCGGGGTGGTCTTGATCATCTCCGCGACCGAGGCGATCCGCGGATTGGTGCCGCGCAGATACTCCTTGATCAGTGGCAGCCGCTCGCCCAGGGCGGGCAGCGAGGCCGCCTCGCCCTCGTCCAGGCCGAGCGCCGGCCCCAGATGCTGGTTGATGTCGGCGTCGACGGCCATCACCAGTGCTCCGGTGGCCGCGAGATGGCGGATGAACAGGGAGGACAGGGTGGTCTTGCCGCTGCCGCCCTTCCCGACGAAAGCAATTTTCATGTTCACCAAGAGTAGTCGGGCAATAGCTGTATGTGTCAGGTGGGCGTGAAGAAGACCACTCCATCGAGGGGCACCGCTCCCGGTTGCGTAGTGTCGTACTCATGAGTACGACAGGCGCGAACGCCGATCCGCTCGCGGCCCTGGGCTCGCTGCCCGGTGTGGCCGAGTCCGTGGAGTCCGTGCGCAAGTCCGTGGACCGGGTCTACGGACACCGTGTCATGCGGCGCCGCAGCAACGAGATCACCTCCGAGGCCGCACTGCGCGGGGCCCGCGGCTCGGCCGCGCTGTCCGGCGCGGACTGGGCCCTCGAAGAGGTGCGCCGGCGCTCCGACTTCGGCGTCGACGACGAGGCGCGCGTCATGGGCGCGGCGCTCAGGCTGACCGCCGAGGCCGGCCAACTGCTGTCCATCTGGCGGCAGTCGCCCCTGCGGGTGCTGGCCCGGCTGCACCTGGTCGCCGCGGCCACCGGCGAGGACGAGGTCGGGCGCCCCCGGCAGGCCGGCGAGAGCGTCGACGAGCCGCTGATCGAGCTGCCCCTGCCGGACGCGGCCGAGGTCTCGGGCCGGCTGGAGGGCCTGTCCGAGCTGATCATCGCGGGCAGCTCGGCCCCCGCCCTGGTCACGGCCGCCGTCGTCCAGGGGGAGCTCCTCGCCCTCAGGCCGTTCGTCTCCCACAACGGTCTCGTCGCGCGCGCGGCCGCGCGGATCGTCCTGGTCGGCAGCGGTCTCGACCCCAAGTCGGTCTGCCCCGCGGAGGTCGGTCACGCCGAGCTGGGCCGTGCGGCCTATCTGGCGGCGCTCGACGGCTACGCCTCCGGCACCCCCGAGGGCATGGCCGCCTGGATCGCCCACTGCGGCAGTGCGATCGAACTGGGCGCGCGCGAGTCGACGGCGGTGTGCGAGGCGCTCCAGCGCGGGGCGGCGTAGGACCCCCTGAACAGGGTTGCGGCGGTACGAGGACTCGTACCGCCGCTGGCATGTTCACCGAGTTACCAAGCGTCCTCGATATGTTGCCCATCAGGTCGGGAACTTTGCCCGTCACCTGGTGCGGCTGGCCCGTAATCGACGGGTCGACGTCGCGTGGGTGCCCGGTGTCCATGCTCGGTCCGTGGGGCCAAATGCGTTTTTGAGGTGATCCTCTCGGATGTCCTTGGTCTCGCGGGCCGTTAACCCCTTTGTACTCCTGGACCGCGGCAAGCGGAACCCCCGGCCGCCGTTCTTTACTTTTGTCCTCAAATAGGTTTCAAGTAGCCGGAATCGCCTCAGGCGACCGTCGACCGCCGTCGATTCGCGTACCAGACGAGACCTGCCGTCGCTGCCGCCGCTCCTATCGCGGCGACCGCGACGAGTGCCGGGCGGGGCGGTACGGCGAACCCGGGCAGCCGCTGCTTGAGCCGGACCGGCCGGTGGAAATCGAGAATCGGCCACCCGCGCGCGAGGGCCTCGCGGCGCAGGGCCCGGTCCGGGTTGACGGCGTGCGGATGGCCCACGGCCCGGAGCATCGGCAGGTCGGTCGCCGAGTCGCTGTAGGCGTAGCAGCGCTCCAGGTCGTACCCCTCGGACTCGGCCAGCTCCTTGACGGCCTCGGCCTTCGTCGGGCCGTACGCGTAGTACTCCACCTCGCCGGTGAAGCAGCCGTCCTCGCCCACGACCATGCGGGTCGCCACCACCCGGTCGGCGCCCAGGAGTTCACCGATGGGCTCGACCACCTCGGCGCCGGACGTGGAGACGATGACGACGTCCCGGCCGGCGGTGTGGTGCTCCTCGATGAGGGAGGCGGCCTCGTCGTAGATGATCGGGTCGATCAGGTCGTGGAGGGTCTCGGCCACGATCTCCTTGACCTGCTGGACGTTCCAGCCGCGTACGAGCGCGGAGAGGTACTCGCGGGTGCGCTCCATCTGGTCGTGGTCCATACCGCCGACGAGGAAGACGAACTGGGCATATGCGGTCCGCAAGGCGGCCCGGCGGTTGATCAGGCCGCCTTGGTAGAACGACTTGCTGAACGTGAGCGTGCTCGACTTCGCAATGACCGTCTTGTCCAGGTCAAAGAAGGCGGCTGTGCGGGGCAAGGAGTGGTTTTCCACGACCCCGAGCATAGGCGCAGCCCATTCGGCGTAAGGTGAGGCGTGTGGGTTTGCCTGAGAGGGCTCTCGGGTACACCATGGAAGTCACGGATCGTTCGCGACCGTGCTAACCCGGTCCGGCTCCTCCCCCCCCGAGTCGGCCGTGGAGACGACCCCCACTCTCCCCCCCGGTGGGGGTCGTCGCATGTCCGGGTGGGTTTTCCTCTTCCGTACGCGGTTCCGCGCTTCCTGCGAGGCGGCTTCGGCCGCCCTTTCGGCATGCTCATGATTCGTCACTGTGCGTAGTCATCGCGCTGCTCTGCGGGCCTCGTACACAGGCTGCACACCCTCACCGGTATGGGTGACGGCGATATTCACAGGCGTCGGGTTGTCCACAGTTATCCACCAAGATCCACACGATTTCCGGGATCGCTGCACCGTGATTCCCACACGTCCCGCTCCGGCCGACTTCATGGCCGGTTCTGGTTTGTCGGGTGTGTTTGGCCGGTTCCTATCGGCCGTTCATATGGAGGCCGGTTGCCGGTTCTTCACATGTCTGGGAATCGCGGGGCCGAAGGGGCCCTGTGGGAGAGGCGCCGGACGGGCCCCTGAAGGGGTCTCGCGCGGCGCGGTGAAGGGGGATGGAGCCGTGACCGCAGCCGTCACACACGAGGGACAGCCCACCGCCGGCGGGCGTCCGGGCCGGCCGTTGATCGTCACAGAGGACGAGGACCTGCTCGACGACCTGCTGCGGCTGTGCGCGGCGGCCGGGGCGACGGCCGAGGTCCATCACGGGATGCCGCAGCCCAGAGGAAGCTGGGAGGCCGCCCCGCTCGTCCTGGTCGGCGACGACGCCGCCCGGCGGGTGCGAGGGGCCGCCCGCAGACGCGGAGTCGTGCTCGTCGGCCGGGACCAGGACGACTCCGGGGTGTGGAAGCGGGCCGTCGAGATCGGCGCCGATCACGTCCTGATGCTGCCCGACGGCGAGCAGTGGCTGGTCGACCGGATCGCCGATGTCACCGAGGGCGTCGGCCGTCCCGCCCTCACCGTCGGCGTCATCGGCGGCCGCGGCGGGGCCGGAGCCTCCACGCTCGCGTGCGCTCTGGCCGTCACCTCCGCGCGTGAGGGACTGCGCACGCTCCTCGTGGACGCCGATCCGCTGGGCGGCGGACTCGACGTACTGCTCGGCGGCGAGAGCACCGAGGGGCTGCGCTGGCCGGCGTTCGCCGCCTCGCGGGGGCGGGTCGGCGGCGGCGCCCTGGAGGAGTCGCTGCCGCAACTGCACTCGCTGCGGGTCCTGAGCTGGGACCGCGGCGACCGCATCGCCGTCCCGCCGCAGGCCGTACGGGCGGTGCTCGCCGCGGCCCGGCGCCGGGGCGGCACCGTCGTCGTCGACCTCCCCCGCCGCCTCGACGACGACGTCGCCGAAGCTCTCGCCCAGATCGACCTCGGGATCCTCGTGGTACCCGCCGAACTGCGCGCCGTCGCCGCGGCCGGCCGCGTGGCCTCAGGTGTCGGCATGGTCCTGCGCGACCTGCGGGTGGCGGTACGCGGCCCGTACGCACCCGGCCTCGACGACCGCGAGGTGGCCCGTCTGCTGGGCCTGCCCCTGGTGGGCGAGGTCCCGGTCGAGTCGGCGCTCCAGCGGCCCCAGGGGAGCGGATCACCGCCGGGCGCCGCCGCGCGGGGGCCGCTGGCGCGGTTCTGCAAGGAGTTCTGGGAGCGCGCGCTGGCCGAGACAGGGACGGGGACGGCATGAGCGGCTTCTCGGGACTGCCAGGGGCCGGACGAGTGGAGGCCGCGGCGGGCGGCTCCGCCGAGGGGCGGCAGGCGGCGCGTCCGGTGGCGGGTTCCGCCGGGCGACGGCGGCCGGCTGAGACGCCGGTCGGTGCTCCCGGGCGGCCGCGGACAGCCCCGACGGGTGTCCGCACGGTGTCCTCGGCTGCCGGCGCGGAAGCGGCTCCCGGTCTCCTGGACGGTGTACGGCAGTGGCTGGCCGAGAGCGGGGCCGAACCGACGCCCGCCCGCGTGGCCCAGGCACTGCGCGAGCAGGGCCGTGTTCTAGGGGACGCAGAAGTACTGGGAGCGGCCGAGCGCTTGCGGTCCGAACTGGTCGGCAGCGGACCGCTGGAACCGTTGCTCGCCGACCCGTCGGTGACGGACGTCCTCGTGTCGGCGCCGGACCGGGTCTGGGTCGACCGGGGCGGCGGACTCGAACTGACCACCGTGTCCTTCCCCGACGCGGCCGCCGTACGACGGCTCGCGCAGCGGCTCGCCGCCGTGGCGGGACGGCGCCTCGACGACGCGCGGCCCTGGGCCGACGCCCGGCTGCCGGACGGCACGCGGCTGCACGCGGTCCTCCCTCCGGTCGCCGTCGGCTGCACGTGCCTGTCGCTGCGGGTGGTACGGCCGCGCGCGTTCACGCTGGACGAACTGGTCGCGGCCGGCACGGTGCCGCCGGGCGGGGACCGGGTGCTGCGGGCGCTGCTCGACGCACGGCTGTCCTTCCTCATCAGCGGGGGGACGGGCACCGGGAAGACGACGCTGCTGAGCGCGCTGCTGGGGCTCGTCGGGCCGGGCGAGCGGATCGTGCTCGCGGAGGACTCGGCGGAGCTCAGGCCGGACCATCCGCACGTCGTCCGGCTGGAGACGAGACCCGCCAACCAGGAGGGCGCCGGACAGGTCACCCTCGAGGACCTGGTGCGCCAGGCCCTGCGGATGCGGCCGGACCGGCTCGTAGTGGGTGAGGTGCGCGGGCCCGAAGTGGTGCATCTGCTGGCCGCGTTGAACACCGGCCACGAGGGCGGCTGCGGGACCGTGCACGCCAACGCGGCGGCCGACGTACCCGCCCGCCTGGAGGCGCTGGGTACCGCCGCCGGACTCGACCGGGCCGCGCTGCACAGCCAGTTGGCGGCCGCGCTGTCGGTCGTACTGCATCTGGTGCGCGACCGGTCGGGGCGGCGGCGGATCGCCGAGGTGCGGGTGCTGGAGCGGGATCCCACCGGGCTGGTGCGCACGGTACCGGCGCTGCGGTGGGGAGCGGAGGCATTCGCGTACGAGCGGGGGTGGGAACGGTTGCGGGG
>NZ_LJBR01000077.1 GCF_001282115.1 Streptomyces sp. NRRL B-24085
GTGCGAGGTGTGGCGGCCGACGACGTTGGGGCGGGCGCGGTGGCGGATGTGCTGGGGGCGGTGGACTGGGGCGGCACGGTGGCCGGGATCGGGTGGCCACGGCGCCAGCGGTAGGTGCCGTTGCTGAACCGAGCCCGTGGGTCGGTGTCCCAGGCCACGACGGGACCGCGGTGTTCTGCGTCGAGGGGGATCACTTCGATGCCGTGGTGCGGGTGCAGGACGTACCCCCAGTCCAGGCCCCCGTGGGACTTCTCGGTGACGGTCCTCGGCTCTGGCTCGGCTGCGCCGACGGTGATGACGTGGACGTTGTCGAGCTTCCTGCTGGGGTGTTCGTCGCTGCCGACGAGTTCGGCGCGCAGGGGTTCGGGAGTACTTTCGAGCAGGTCGGTGCCCAGCTGGGACCAGCCTTCGGGCGCCTCGTCGATCAGGTGGCGGCACAGGGCATCGAGGTCAGCGCCGAAGCGGTACTGGTAGGCGCCGAGCAGGAGGGGGAGGTGATGGCTGGGGTAGCCGTCCCAGTGGACGTACACCCCGGCGTACCCGGTGTCGGTGGGGCGGGCGATGAAGGAACGGGTGGCCAGAAGTTCTCCAAGATCGTTCGGATGGTTGGGGAGTGACGCCCGTGCGTCAGGGGCGTCGGCGTACGGGATGGGCGCCTGGGCCGTCGGGGGCCCGGCGGTGCTGCTCGCCGACAGCGGGCGCGGGGGCAGGCCCTGTGCCTGGTTGCGCGTCAGCGACTGGGGTGGTGACCGCCTCAAGTGCCCGTTTAAGGCTGCGCAGCGCGGCTGCGTGGCCGAGCGTGACACCCAGCTGGCTCTCCACCGGAGCGGCGGTGCCGGGGCAGGGCGCGAGTCGGTGGGCGTCGGCGAGACCGCCTGCCAGGTTGTACACGGCGACCAGCTGGTCCAGCACAGGCACGAGCGCAGCCTGCGCGCTGCCGGTCTGAGGCGGGACCAGGCCGGCGGCGGTCTCCTCGATGTGGTGCTGCCAGGTGGTCAGGCGGGCGTGGACGAAGTCGTCGTTGGTCGGGCTCATCGCTGCTGCCCCCTGCGCGGCGCGACGCGTGCAAGGGGCGGGTAAGAGCGCGGGCCGTCGGGGGAGGGGATGGTGATGTGGAAGCCCTGGAGGCGCAGGCGGTGCACGCTGATGGTCATCTGGCGTCGGGCCGCCTCGGGGGTGAAGGCGTCCGGGAGGTGGCATTCGCCGGTGGCGGGGTCGAGCAGGAACCCCCCGCGGGCGAGCAGCTCGCTGACGGCCCCGAGGTAGCCGGTGCGGATCCGCGGACGCTGTTGGGCGTCGAGGGTGACGTGGACCTGGAGGTGGCCGGGGCTGCTGCGCCGGATCGGGGTGGCCGACGAAAGGCGGTAGTCGGTCAGCAGCCGGCGGTGCAGCCGGGCCGCGGCGCGGACGGGGTCGGCGGGGATGGCGATGCCGCGCGGGGCTCTGAGGCCCTGGACGTGCTGGTGGCTGGTGTTGGCGGGCAGCATCGGCAGCCCCAGGTACTCGGCTGGGCGGTAGGGGCGGGGCATGACGTACAGCTGCAGGCCCCAGTGGTGCGTGAGCACGCTTCGCTGGACGCCGTCCGTTTCGAACGCGGCGTACGGCAGCGGGCCGCTGTCCCAGATCCGGCCGCTGGCCGGGTCGGTGGCGATGGGTACCGCGGTCGAGGAGGGCTGCCAGCCGGGCAGACGGTCGGCGAGCGCTCGGGTGAACTCGGTTATGTGCAAGGGCGGTTCCTC
Organism: Streptomyces sp. NRRL B-24085; assembly: GCF_001282115.1. GTDB lineage: Bacteria > Actinomycetota > Actinomycetes > Streptomycetales > Streptomycetaceae > Streptomyces. Next base: position 1,740 of record NZ_LJBR01000077.1, read on the forward strand.
ATCTGGTGGGTAGTCGGGGTGGCCGCGGGGATCAGCGAGAACGGGATGGGGTAGCGGTGGCCGAGGGCACGGTGGTCGCGGCCGGTGCCGTGCAAGTGTCGGCTGCAGCACGCAAGTGCTTCGCGGCGCGGGCGAGGTGGATGCGACTGTCGCCGAGGTGGTCCACGAGCCCTTGGTGCGCGGCGGTGACCGCTCGGTCGCGGGCGGGGCCGGGGGCCTGGCGGGTGAGGTCGGCGAGATGGCCGAGGTGGTGGACGGCGGCGCCGAGGGCGGCGAGCGCGAGCCCGGTGGGTTCGGCGGCGCTCGCGAGCGCGAGGGTCGTGCGGCGCACCGTGGCCGTGGTCCGGGCCGGGTAGCGGGCGGCGGCCCGGTGACGGAAGGCGCTCTCCCCGGCCAGGAATCCCAGCAGGCGGGTCAGATGGCGGACTTCATCGTCCAGGATCTCGCTCAGCGCAGGATCCGGGCGGATCTGGTCGGGGAGCGGAAGGTGATCGGCCACGGTGTTGAGCCGGTCGGCCACGTCGTGCAGCAGCATCCGCTGGTCGGGATTGGACAGCGGCAACTCCTTGAAATGGGGCCCGGGTTCTACCGCAGGGTGACGGACCTTGAGGCTGCGGACACCGTCGGCAGTGCCTTGGCCACGGCTGCTGATGCCGGAGCGGGAGGCGGGAGGGGAGCGGCGCGGCGGAAGTTGACCCCGATGCCCTGGAGCGTGAGCCGCTGGGTGGCGAGCTGGACCAGCAGGGCGCGCTTCTTGGGACTGTAGGAGGCCGGCAACACGAAGGCGAACTCGTGCGGGCTGTACTGGAAGCGGCAGCCGAACAGCGTCATGTGCGCCTCTTCGGGCACCGAGTCGTACGGTGCTCCCACCACACCGTCCGGGTACCAGACCAGCGTGAGGGTCTGGGCGACCTCGGGCGCGGGCTGGCGGTGCGGCGGCTCGGGCTGGATGAGGGTGTTGTGGCGGACAGCATCCAGGGCTGCCCGGTAGCGGGGCAGCACGCGTCGGATGACTGCGGTAGCGGCTCGGACCGGATCGTTGGAGACGGCGATGCCGTTCGGCTCACGCACCGGGGAGATCTGGTGGGTTTTGAAGCCCTCGGGCTCCAGCGGGGTCACCACGAACTGGTGGCGGTACAGGGGCCGGTCGGTGACGTAGAGCTGCTGTTCGTGGGGGCCGTTCAGGACTGCGTCATGGCCGAGGACGTACTGGCTGACGATGTGGTCGACGTGGCCGGCGTCCCAGAGCCGTTCGACGGTGGGGAACTGGTCCTTGTACGCAGGGTGGCGGTGATACTCGCTGGTCCAGGTGCCGGGCAGGCGTTCGGCGAGTGCGGAAGCGAAGGCGGACAGGTCGGTGCGGGGTGTGGGCATGGGTTCCTGAGGTGCCGAGGCGGGTGGTTGATCCGTCGGCGGTCAGCGCCGTGGTCCTCCCGACCCGGGCTGCGGTCCGGGCGGTGCCGGGGGTGTGTCGGGAGCGGTGCGGGTCTGCTTCAGGAGCGCGTCGCGGTCCGGGGGCGGGTCGTAGTGCGCGCGGAGGATCTTCAGATCCGCATCGGTCGCCATGGCCAGCGCTGAAGCGATGCTGCTGGCGGCGCCGTGGAGTAGCCAGGGCGGTGACTCGGGTTCGGCTCCGCGGTTTTGGCCCTTCCACTGGGCCGTGGCGGCCAGGTGCTCGATGACCTCGTTGAGGAATGGCTCGACCGCGTCCAGCAGGGAGTTGAGGACGGTGCTGAACTCGGCCGGAGTATCGGCCGCGTTGAGAGCCTCGCGGAACGGTCTCAGGTCCGGTGCGGGGAAGGGCTCGGGCGGCAGGGCGTGCTGCGTGCGGAAGGCTTCCGCGTCGCGATCGGCCCAGCGGCGCAGGTCGTCCTTGGTGGCGGAGCGTGTGTGGTAGGCGTGGATCTGGTCGGCGGTCCGGCCTACGTTGTCGTACATCTCGAAGTCGGGGTGCTGCAGGGCGTCCTTCCTTTCTCAGTGGGGGCTTGGGTTCGCCTCGCGGCGGCATGGGACGGCCGACGTATGGCAGACCGCACTGCCGGGGCAGGCGCTGTTGTGGGGCTGGGAACGAGGGTTTCCGTGGAAGGGACTTTCGGGTGTGCGGCGCCGAGTTGGCGCGCGAGGGCCCTTGAAGGCTGGGATGTCGGTATGCATGAACCCGCTGGGGTTTTAGTGCATACGGGCGTCCGTATCGAACAGGGCCAGCTCGTGCGGGTGGAGCTGATGTTGGACGATGAAAGATCGTCCGGCGACGCGCCAGAGCCCGCGTCCGCGGTTGAGGTGGGCGATCGCCTCGGTCTCCACGGTGGTCAGGCCCAGCAGGGCGGCTGCGGCGTGGAGTTGGTCGGTTTCCTGGCGGTAGATGATGCGGGTGGAGCAGTCGGCTAGGAGACCCTCGGCGAGGGCGCGGCCCTGGGAGCCTGCGTCGCCGGCGCTCAGCAGGTCGGACAGCCGGTGGATGACCATGAGGTTGGCGATGCCCAGGCCGCGGGAGAGTTTCCACTGAGACTGCATGCGTTGGAGGAGGCCGGGGTGGCGCATCAGGCGCCAGGCTTCGTCGTAGACGATCCAGCGCCGTCCGCCGTGGGGGTCGGTGAGTGCGGATTCCATCCAGGCGCTCGCGCAGGTCATGGCGAGGACGAGGGCTGTGTCGTCGCCGGAGCCGCCGAGCCTGGACAGGTCGATGGTCAGCATCGGCGAGGTGGGGTCGAAGCGCACGGTGGAGGGCGCATCGAACATTCCGGCCAGGTCGCCGTGAACCAGGCGGCGCATGGCGTGGGCGAGGTCGCGGGCGGCCTCACCGAGCCTGCCGGACATGAGACCTGCGGCGGCGTCGAGTTGGTCGGGGTTGTTGAGGGTGGTCGCGATGTCCCCGAGGAGCGGGGTGCGGCGTGTGGCGGCGGCCTGGGCGACGACCGCGTCGAGGGAAACGTCCAGCGCGGTGTGCTCCATCGGCAGCAGGTCACGGCCCAGGACGGTACGGGCGAGGGAGCCGAGCAGGAGCAGACGGCGTTTGCGGATTTCGCCCGCCCAGTCGGCCTCCGGTACATCTGCCGGGCGCGGCGCGGCGTCCAAAGGATTCAGCTTGCCGGGCAGGCCGGGGCCCAGCGCGATGGAAGTGCCGCCGAGCGCGGCAGCGACCGGGGTCCATTCGCCCTTGGGATCGCAGGGCACGTAGACGCGGTAGCCGTGGGCGATGGACCGCAGCGCGAAGGACTTGGCCAGCGCGCTCTTGCCCTGGCCGATCACCCCGGCGAGCAGGACGTTGGGGTTGGTGAACCCTTCGAGGCGCCCGTACAGGGAGAACGGGTCGAACGTGAACGACGCCTCGGCGTGGACGTCACGGCCGATGTAGATGCCCTCGGCGCCCAGGCCGCCCTCGGCGAGGAAGGGGTACGCCCCGGATGCGGTGGCGGTGGTCATGCGGTGTTGCGGCAGTTTCAGCCGTCCGCCGCGGGCGGAGCCGGGTCCGGGACGGCCGCGGGGTGGGTACAGCGGTGGCGGCATCTCGGGCTCGACAGCATCGTGGCCGTCCGGGTGGGCGGCGGCCTCGGAGCGGGCCTTGGCGGCGGCTTCGGCGAGTTGACGCCGGGCGGCCTTGCGGCTGGCCCGGTCGGTGCCGTTCGGGGTGAAGAGGGGACTGGCGCTGGCGCGGCGGGCTCGGCGCGCGGGCCGGTGGGTCATGACGGAGCGGCTTTCACGTGACGGCGTCTGCGAGCAGGGGGATGTGGCTCAGACCGTCGGTGAGGCGCTGAACAGGTGCTTCCCGTAGCCCTTGCCGTCGTTGTTCCAGTCGAGGTGCAGTTCGCCGTCGGCCAGGCCGCGAGCGGAGCCGATCGTGTAGCTGAGGACGGGTGTGGTGTAGCTGTTGTTGTAGTTGGCGTTGGAGTCGCTGTTCTCCAGCCGCGACTCGATGCCGTAGTACTTCGCCGACTTCTTCACCGGGTCGGTACCGGACTGCGAGCGCTTGACCTGCAGCTTGAAGTAGGCGTCGTCGAATATGGTGCTGTCGTCGACCTGCCCGTACGCCGGACCGTCCCAGCTGATCTTGGCGTAGGTGTAGACGGTGGAGCCGGAACGCTTCGCGCACAGGCGGACTGTGACGTCCCAGTTGTCCGCCCACGGCCCGGAGTACGCGGCGTCATCGATGCTCTTCTTGCTGGTGGTGCACTTGTAGTCGGCCGCGGCGGCGGGGTAGGCAGTCGCGAGAGCGGCGCTGCCAGCGAGTGCGGCGAGGACAATCGTGGTGGAAGTGGCGCGCTGAAGCGTGCGCATGCAATGCCCTTTCGTCGGCGGGGTGTTACTTGCTGCAGGTAGTGGTGTGGCCGTGCAGCGGGGCGTTGAGGTCGGTGGAGGTGGCCTTGCGGCGGATCGCGTGGGAGGCTGCCAGGTGCCGCTGGCAGATGGTCAGCACCAGCGGGCCGTCCGGCAGACGCTCGGGCTGGCACTCCTCGGCGGCGGTGCCTTCGTCCTCGGCGGGCACGGTGTGGAAGGCGTCGTGCACGGCGGCGGTGGCCTGCCACAGGCGCAGGTGGGCTGCGGCCAGATGACGCCCGGCGGCCGGATGCGGGAGCCGGGTGGTGTCGGTGAGCTGGTCGAGCAGGTGGTGGGCTGCGGTGAGGTGGGCGTGCAGCGTGTCCAGATGCAGGCGGTCGGCCGGCGTGCAGGAGGCGGCGTGGGCCCGAGTGTGGTGGCGAAGGCCAGCGGTGGCGGCGCGGAGGTAGGGGTGCGCCTCGATGGTGCGGGGAGTGGTCAAGGGGTTCCTTGCAGCCCTGAGCGGGGCGAGGTCAACGTTGTGGCGGAGCCCGGTCGGTCAGGGGGCCGACCGACGGGGAGTGTGCGGGCGGCTGTGGGGCGTCGTGGCCGGGGCAGCTTGGAGGGCGAGAGTTGCGCGTATGGCCCGGTCCTGGGCCGGTGTGGCGCTGGCGAAGGTGTACTCGGTGCCGCCCCAGCCTCCGCGGCAGTCGGTGTAGGCCCGGTAGGCCGGGGTGACGATGACGCGGTAGTCGTATCCGTCGACCGGCACGGTGGCCATCTGTCCGAGGTTGGTGGCGGTGAAGCGGGCGGTGCGGGCGGCGGCGAACACCGTGTCTGCGGTGGTCTGGTCGAGGGCGTGGGTCATCGGCGCACTACAGGGCGGTGCGGGCGAGCGGCAGGGCAGCAAGGGCGAAGGCGTCGGGCTGCTGGTAGTACAGCCGTCGCAGGTCGACCTGGGCGGTGACGGCGGCGGTCTCGATCTGCGCGCACGCGGCGTCGAGGGCGGCGTCGGACTCGGCGCTGACGGTGAGCAGGCCGGTCAGGGCGACGTCGGCGTGGCCGGCGATCAGTTGGCGCTCGCGGACCTTGACGTCCGCGTACTCGACGGAGTCGGCCTCGGAGTCCACTTGTCCGCGGCGGGCACGCTCGTTCGCGTCGGCGACGATGGCGGCCTTCTTGCGCTGGACGTCGCGAAGCGCGGACTCAAGCCCCTGCGGCGCGTATATCAGGGACAGGCTGCGGCGTACCCCGGCAGTGAACATCATCCCGTGCAGGAACCCGGCATGGGTTTCGGTGCGGGGCCAGTTCTCGATCCAATAGGTGGCGTGGCGGGCACTGTCGGTGCCGAGGCGGTCGTACTCCTCGACCTGGACGACCGGCCCGGCCGCAGCGGGGTCAGCCTCGGCCCGTCCGTTCAGCGACCACTGCTGGAGGGCGGAGAGGGCGTGGGGATCGTAGGCGGTGCGGATGACTGCGGCGATCTCCCGCGCACCCAGCCAGCCGGTCACCATCAGTCCCGCGCTGCGGGCGGCGAGGGCGATCGCCGAGGTGGTCTGCTCCAGGACCGTGAACGCGCCGGGCAGCCCGCCACCGGCCTGGCTGATGAGGCGCTTGGCGGCCTTGAGGTCCAACGAGATGGCGAGGTATGCCTCGTGCGGGGCGGCGGCCGGGCCAGCGGAGGCGACTAGCTCGGAGTACACCTGCCCGGCTACGGGGGTGCCGCGCTGGCCGTGCTTCGCCCAGTGGCGGGCGAGGGTGTCGCCGGAGTCGGGGACGGTGCGTTCCAGGACCTGCACGGTGGCGACGTGTCCGGTGCGGGCGATGCCGGCCAGGGCCCTGCCCCAGCCCGCCACGTTCGAGTTCTGGGTGGCGGGATCGAGCAGGGCGTACGCGCGGCTGCTGACCCGGGCGATGGCGGTGAGTCGTTGGTGGTGCGGGTCGTGGACGGCGGCAGCCTGGTTGGCGGAGTCGCCGGGGGTGACGACCTTCAGCGAGGCGGCGGTGCCGGGCAGGTGCAGCACGCCGTCCTGGCGGGGCCGGGAGACCGGCCGGGCCAGCCACAATGTCTGGCCGGTGCGGCGGCGGTGGGCGTAGCGGGCGACGACCGGAGCCCAGTCGATCAGCGACCTGCCGTTGCGGCGGATGGTGACGAGGGCGGCGACGCTCGCCCAGAGCGGGGTCAGCGCGATTGCGCCGAGCAGTCCAGTGGTCACCACCGTGATGAGCAGGAGGGCCAACGCGCTGGAGACGAGGAGGAGTTGGGGGTGGGAGAGGCCGAGGAGGATGCCGCGCCGGGAGCGGTGCGGGAATTTGACCGTGATCGGGGAGACGGAGAGTTCAGACAAGGGCCGGTTCCGGGGAGCGCGGGGCGGGGCCGGGACGGCACAGTCGCACGGGGAATGCGGGTGCCGTCCCGGCGCGGGGCAGGGTCAGAGGCCGGTGGGCGG
>NZ_LJBR01000078.1 GCF_001282115.1 Streptomyces sp. NRRL B-24085
GGGGGTACGGGGGAGAAGGCGCCGGTTCGCGGTGGCCCGCGGGGGACGCGGCCACAACGGACCGGCGCTTTCGCACGGCGGCCCGGGGTTAGCCCCTGCGCCCGCTCACCCGCCCCTGCAACAGCCGCGACAGCGCCGCGTGCACGTCGTCCAGGGAGCGCTCGGGCTGGAAGGACTGCCAGTCCAGGGCGGCCACCAGGACCATGCCGACCAGGGCGGCGGCGGTCAGCGGGACGTCGATCTCGTCGCTGAACTCGCCGTTCTCCACGCCTTCGCGCAGCACGTCCTCCACGACCGCCACGGCCTGCTGACGGACCACCATGAGCGTGGACTGCCAGGCCCTGTTGGTGCGCCACAGCTCGGCCACGTAGAGCTGGGTGAACGCCGGGTAGCGGTCGATGAAGACGAGACCCGCGCGGATCATCGCGTCCAGGGCGTCCACCTTGCCGCCGCCCGCGCGGGCCGTCGCTTCCGCCGCCTCCCTCAGTGAGGCGGTGAGCAGACCCACGCCGTGCCGCAGCAGCTCCTCGAAGAGAACGGACTTGCTCGCGAAGTTGTAGTAGACCGTGCCCTTCGCGACTCCCGCGCGCTCGGCGATCTCGTCGACCGTGGTGGCGGAGAAGCCCTGCTCGGCGATGAGCGTGACGGCCGCCTCGTAGAGCTTCTGCCGGGTGGCCTCGCGGCGTGTGCTGACGCCCGCCGTGGCGCTGCTGCTTTCCATGGTCCTGATTCTCACAGGCGGGACCGCCCCCGAGGTGGCGGAAGGGCTCACAGGGTCAGCTCCGGGTGCAGCCGGTCGAGCGTCCACACCTGCCGGCGTCGGGCCGAGAGGGCGGTCAGCGCGAGGGCGCCCGCGGTGAAGGCGACGAGCACCACGCACGCGTGCCACACCGGAGTGAGACCACCGCCCGTGATGAGGCGGCGCAGGGCCTCGACGACGTAGCTCATCGGCAGGAAGGGGTGGAGCGCGTTGAAGAAGCCCGGGCTGGTCTGGACGGGGTAGGTGCCGCCCGCGGACGTGAGCTGGAGCATCAGGAGGGCGAGGACGAGGATCCGGCCCGCCGCCCCGAAGCGCGCGTTCAGCCACTGGACGATCGCCGCGAAGCAGGCCGTCACCAGGAACAGGAAGCCCACGGTCCCGGCCGCCCGCGCCATCTGGAGGCCGATCGCCCAGTGCAGCACCGACATCAGGGACACGACCTGGAGCACCCCGATCGCCACCACGGGCAGCCAGCCCGCGAGCGCGATCCGCCAGGCCGCGGCACCGGCGGCGAGGGCGCGACGGTTCATCGGAGTGATGAGCATGTACGCCACCATCGCGCCGACCCACAGGGACAGCGGGATGAAGTACGGGGCGAACCCGGTGCCGTAGTTCGGTGCCTTGTGGAGGTCCCTGGAGACCAGTTGGACCGGGTCGGACATCACGTCGGTGCGCCGGTCGCGGTCCTTCTTGTCGTAGTCGGGGATCCGCGAGGCGCCGTCGTGCAGCCCGTCGGAGAGCTTCCCGGAGCCGTCGGCGAGCTTGTACATGCCGCCGCTCAGGGTGTCGGCGCCGGTCTTGAGCCTGCCGACGCCCTCGTCCAGGTCCTGTGCGCCGGTCCTCGCGGTGCCCAGGCCGGAGTGCAGCGTCCTGGCGCCCGCGGCGACCCTGGCGGCGCCCTGGTTCAGCTGGTTGATCTTCGCCACGGCCTCGTCGAGGTCCTCGGAGAGGCGGGGCGCCCGGTCGGCGAGGCTCCGGGCCTGCCGCTGGAGGGTGGCGAGTCGGCCGTCGAGCTTCTTCAGGTCGCCGTCCTGGTCGGCGACCAGGACGTTGACGTCGTCGGCGACCCTGGCCACGTCGGCGGCCGCCTGCCGGGCCTTCTTCAGGTCGGCGCAGGCCGGGTCCGGCAGCACCGGGTCCGTGCAGCGCGTCCTGTAGACGGCGTTCAGCGCGTCGGAGGCCCGGTGTGCTCCTTCGGCGGCCGCAGGGGCGGTCCTCACCAGGGTGTCGAGGTTGTGGCGCACGGCCACCGCGGAGTCGGCGACGAGCCGCGCGGTGTCGCCGATGGTCTTCTCGTTCTCCGCCAGGAAGGGGCGCGCCTTGTCCGCGACCCCGTTGACCTTGTCGGCGAGGCTCTGGGTGCCGGCGGCGACCTGCCGGGCGCCGTCCGCGAGGTCACCGGAGCCGATGTCGAGCTTCGCCAGCCCGTCGGCGAGCCTGCCGCTGCCCGCGCGGGCCTGCTCCAGGCCCGCGGCGAGGTCCCGGGACCCCCTCTCGGCCTTGCCGATGCCGCCTTCCAGGTCGTCGGCCCCGTTCGCGGCCTTGACCGTGGCGCCGTGGATGTCGGAGAAGGAGATGAAGATCCGGTCCAGGAAGGACCGCGACGCCTTGGTGGACGCGGCCTGGCGCACCTCGGCGAAGACCGTCCGGGAGATCTGCCCGACGATGTAGTTGTTGGAGTCGTTCGTACGGACCTGGAGGGCGCCGGTCTCGGGGGAGTCGCCGGCGCTGGAGGCGATCCGCCGGCTGAAGTCGGCCGGCATGGTGAGCGACAGGTAGTAGGTGCCGTCCTCGACGCCCTCGCGCGCCTCGGCGGAGTCGACCTCATGCCAGTCGAAGGTGTCGCTCTCGCGCAGCCCCTTGGTGAGGTCGTCGCCCGCGTGCAATGGCCTGCCGTCGGCGGTGGCGCCCTTGTCGTCGTTCACCAGGGCGACGGGGATGCGGTCCAGGCGGCCGTACGGATCCCAGAAGGACCACAGGTACAGGGCGCCGTACAGCAAGGGCAGCACGAGCAGGGCCACCAGGGCCGCGCGCGGCAGTTTCCCCCTGCCGAAGCGGCGCAGCTCAAGCGCGGCCAGTCTCGGCGAACGCATCGGTCGTCTCCTCACTGGTCTCGTCCGTCCCGGCCTCCGGCCGCGTGGACACGGTCACGGCGTCCTCCGGGGCCTCGCTGCACACCGCCACGACCGTGGTCCCGGCCGCGGCGAGGGACCTGAGGAGCGCCCAGGCCTCGGTGCGTTCGGCGTCCGACAGCTTCAGGTCGAGGTCGTCGACGGCGAGCAGCCGGGGCCGGCCGATCAGCGCCAGGGCGATCGACAGCCGCAGGGCCTCCAGGCGTTCCAGATCGCGTACGGCGGTCCGCGCCCCCTTGGGCAGCGCCTCCCGGTCGAGCCCGGCGGCCGCCAGCGCGGTGTCGATCCGCAGCCTCGCCGCGGCCGCCCGCTCCTCGCGCGGCCACAGCAGGGCGCGCACCGAGTCGCCGAACCGGCTCTGGAGCAGCGCCCGTTCGCGCAGGTGCTCCCCGACGGTCAGGGCCGGGTCGAGGTCGGTGACACCGTCGACGTTCGCCGGCGCGCTGAACCGGCGCACCGCCGCGAGCTGCTTCGGCAGCCGGGCCCCGCCCACGGTGGCCGTCCCCTCGGAGGCCTTCATCCGCCCGGTCAGCGCGAGCAGCAGGCTCGTACGACCGGACCCTGAGGGTCCCGCCACGGCGATCAACGCACCGGGCTCCGCCGTGAGGTCGATCCCGCGGAACGCCCAGCCGCGAGGCCCCTTCAGGCCGAACCCCTCGGCCGTGACAGCGACTCCGTCCACGGCCACCCCCTGATCTTCTTGAATCGCGAACTTTTTGAACTGACTGGTCAGTGCAAAAAGTAACCCGAACCTTCGATCGAAGCAAAAGCCCAGGTCAGAACGGATTGTCAGTGGCATACCTCACGATGGGCACATACGGCACTCCGTAGCGGGAGCTGCCGTCAACCAGACGACAGGAGGTTCGTCATGGCCAGCTACCACGCAGCCGCCGCCCGTCGGCGCCGCGCCACCGGCCCTGCCCCCTCACTGACCGGCCCGGCGAGCGACGTGCACCCCGTGCTGCGCCGGGCGACGGCCCCGCCCGCCGCCCTCGACCTGCTCGCCCAGGCCCGCGCCGGCCTGGACGAGGCCTCGGCGCTGGAGACGCCGAACGAGCGCTATGCCACCGCCCATCTCGCGGCCCTGCGCACCGCGGCCGCCGTGCTCGCCGCGCGGGGGCGCCCGGAGCCCACGCCCCGACGCCGCGCCAAGATCCGGAGCGCCTGGGAAGTGCTCCCCGAGATCGCGCCCGAGCTCACCGAGTGGAGCGCGCTGTTCGCCTCCGGGGCACGGCGTCGCGCCCGGGCCGAGGCGGGCATCCAGGGTGCGGCCAGCCGCCGGGACGCGGACGACCTCATACGCGACGTGGCGATGTTCCTGCGCCTCGTCGAGCGGATGCTGGTGCTCCAGCCGGTCCTGCCGCAGCCGCGCCAGGACGCGGACCAGCCGGAGGGCGACGGCGGCGCCGACCGCGGCCGTGACTTCCCGGACGCGGGCTGAGCGGCCCGACGGACGGGGTGATCCGCACCCGGTGCCGGGCTGCCGAGAAGGCTCGGGCACCGACCTCAGGGGGAGTGCGGGGCCGGTCCGCGGAGGGCGACGGTTCGGCACGGGCTCCCTCGTGCTGAGGGCACGGTGAGCGGGCCGCGCAGGGCGGTCCTGCAAGGGGGAAGGTGCCGCGACGGAGGGAACACGAGGGTTGGTCCGCGCAGGCCGGCCTGGACGGGTGAAGGTGCCCGACGGAAGGGACCCGACGGAAGGGACCCGACGGAAGGGACCCGACGGAAGGGACACGGGGACCGGTTCGCGCGAGGCACCCTGAAATGGGCTTAGACGCCTCGGCAGGGAACACGGCGACCCGTCCGAGCAAGGCGGTTCTGCGAGGTGGAGGCGTCTCGCCGCCCCGGTCCGCCCCAGCCGCACGAAGGCGTCGCCGCCCCGGCCCGCCCCAGCCGCCTCGCTCCAGGACCCCGCCCGTGGCCGGCGCACCGCGATGACCGGCCGTGGCCT
>NZ_LJBR01000079.1 GCF_001282115.1 Streptomyces sp. NRRL B-24085
GGACGGGGGCGGGGGAGTCGCCCGGGGTGCGCGCGTCACCTTCGCTCCCCTCGCGGCCGGGCGGAGAGGCGCCCGGCTGGTGTGCGGCCTCGTCGGCGGAGGGGGAGTCGGAGGGGTCGTGTGCGTCCTCGTCGGCGCCGCCGTCGGGAGGGTCCCGCGCACGTCACCCCGGTGCCGTCGCCGCTCACCCCGCACTCCTCCGCTGGCTGGTTCTCGTCCTGGCCGTCGGTGTGTGGGAGTTGGCCACCCGCGCTCGCGGCAGCGTCTACTTCCCGCCCCCGGACCGCATCGCGCGCCACGTGCACGAGCTGTGGTTCGACGGGCCCGCCCGGCACCTGTTCCTCAGCGCGGCCGCCGTGGACGACATCCTCCCCAGCCTCGGCCGGATGACCGCCGGGTTCGCGCTGGCGGCCGTCGCCGGGATCGTGCTCGGAGTCGCGGTGGGCCGGTCCCGGCGGGCGTACGCGCTGGCGAACCCCGTCCTCCAGTTCGCCCGGGCCGTCCCGCCTCCCGCCCTGGTCCCCGTCTTCGTCGTGGTCTTCGCCTTCGGCACCCCGATGCAGATCGCCTCGATCACCTTCAGCGCCGTCTGGCCGGTGCTCGTCAACACCGCGGCCGGCGTCCGCAACACCGATCCGCTGCGCCTCGACGTCGCCGCGGTCCTGCGTCTGAACACCGCCGAACGCCTGTGGTTCCTCGTCCTGCCCTCCGCACTGCCCCGCATCTTCGCCGGCCTGCGCCTGAGCCTTTCGCTGTCCCTGATCCTCATGGTGTTCTCGGAACTGCTGCCGGGCACCGCGAACGGCATCGGCTTCACACTCACCGAGGCCCAGACCCGCTCGGACCTGCTCACCGTATGGGCGGCCCTGGTCCTGCTCGGCGCCCTCGGCTATCTGCTCAACACCGGCCTGCTGGCGGTCGAGAAGCGGCTGACCGGCAGGGAGAGGGCCACATGAGCCGCAGCAGCCACCAGAGGCACGCGCCCCGGACGCGGGAACAGGGAACCGACCGCATGCTCCACCTCTCCTCCGTCGGCCAGCACTACGGCGGCCACCAGGTCCTTCACGACATCACCCTCACCGTCCCCGCCGGTCAACTTCTCTGTGTCGTCGGCCCGTCCGGCTGCGGCAAGTCCACACTGCTGCGGACGATCGCCGGGCTCCTCCCCGTCCGCGAGGGCACGATCACCATCGACGGCGCCCCGGTCGCCGGCGTCCCCGACCGCCTCGCCGTCGTCTTCCAGGACTACGGCCGCTCCCTCTTCCCGTGGCTCACGGTCCGCGACAACGTCGCCCTGCCCCTGCGCCGCCGCGGCCTCGCCCGCGCCGAACGGCGTGCCGAGGCCGACCGCATCCTCGACCGCGTCGGCCTGTCCGGTGCCGCCCGCCGCCACCCCTGGCAGCTGTCCGGCGGCATGCAGCAGCGCGTCGCCATCGCCCGTGCCCTCGTCTGCCGCCCCACCCTCCTCCTCATGGACGAGCCCTTCGGCTCCCTCGATGCCCAGACCCGCGAGGACCTGGAGGACCTGCTGCTGGAGGTCCACCGCACCGACGGCACGACCATCGTGTTCGTCACCCACGACATCGACGAGAGCGTCTACGTCGGCGACCGTGTCGTCGTCCTCTCCCCGGGCCCCGGCTCCCGGATCGTCCTGGATCTGCCGGTCCGGCTCCCCGGCGAACGCGACCAGATCGCCACCCGGGGACTGCCGGAGTTCGTCGCACTGCGGGCGGAAGTCGGGCGGGCGGTCCGCCAACAGGGCGCGCGGGACAACGGCAGGGAAGGCCAGGACCGCTGAACTCCTCCCGCCCCTCCCAACGCCGCAACGCGCGCCGGGAGCTCCCGAGTTCGATCCGGATTCACGCGATGGTGTGATCATGTGTGCCCCGGCGGATGGCCGCGGAGAGCCCTGGGTAGGGCCCGGCACATGACGCAGCAGCCCTTCGAACTCCCGCACTTCTACATGCCGTACCCCGCGCGACTGAACCCGCACGTCGACGAGGCCCGCGCCCACTCGACCGTGTGGGCACGCGAGATGGGCATGCTGGAGGGGTCCGGGATCTGGGAGCAGTCCGACCTCGACGCCCACGACTACGGCCTGCTCTGCGCCTACACACACCCCGACTGCGACGGCCCCGCCCTGTCGCTCATCACCGACTGGTACGTGTGGGTGTTCTTCTTCGACGACCACTTCCTGGAGACCTTCAAGCGCACGCAGGACCGCGCCGGCGGCAAGGCCTATCTCGACCGGCTGCCCCTGTTCATGCCGATGGACCTGTCGACCCCGATGCCCGAGCCGCAGAACCCGGTCGAGGCGGGCCTCGCCGACCTGTGGACGCGGACCGTGCCGTCGATGTCCGCCGACTGGCGCCGCCGTTTCGCCGTAGCCACCGAACATCTGCTCAACGAGTCCCTGTGGGAGCTCTCGAACATCAACGAGGGAAGGATCGCCAACCCCGTCGAGTACATCGAGATGCGCCGCAAGGTCGGCGGCGCCCCCTGGTCGGCCGGCCTCGTGGAGTACGCGACCGCCGAAGTGCCCGCGGCCGTCGCCGGGTCACGCCCCCTGCGCGTGCTGATGGAGACCTTCTCCGACGCCGTCCACCTGCGCAACGACCTGTTCTCCTACCAGCGCGAGGTCGAGGACGAGGGGGAACTCAGCAACGGCGTCCTCGTCCTGGAGACCTTCTTCGGCTGCACCACGCAGGAGGCCGCCGACACCGTCAACGACGTCCTCACCTCCCGCCTCCACCAGTTCGAGCACACCGCCCTCACCGAGGTCCCCGCGCTCGCCCTGGAGCACGGACTGTCGCCGGCCGAGGTGACCGCCGTCGCCAAGTACACGCAGGGCCTTCAGGACTGGCAGTCCGGCGGCCACGAATGGCACATGCGCTCCAGCCGCTACATGAACGCCCGCGCCGACACCACACCCCCCTGGCAGACCCTGACCGGCCGCGGCACCTCGGCCGCCGACGTCGGCGCCCTGCTCGCCGCGGCCGGCGCGGAGCGGCTGCGGGCCCACACGCACGTACCGTTCCAGAAGGTCGGCCCGTCCCTGCTGCCCGACTTCTACATGCCGTTCCAGGTGGAGCACAGCCCCCACCTGCCCGGCGCCCGCCCCCGTCTCGTCGAGTGGACGCACCGCATGGGCATGCTCCAGGAGGGCGTCTGGGACGAGGACAAGCTCGCCGCGGCCGACCTCCCCCTGTGCGCCGCGGGCATCGACCCGGACGCGAGCCCCGAGGCCCTGGACCTGAGCTCGCACTGGCTGGCCTGGGGCACCTACGGCGACGACTACTACCCGCTCGTCTACGGCGGCCGCCGCGACCTCGCCGCCGCCCGGCTCACCACCCGGCGGCTGTCGGACTGCATGCCCCTCGACGGCGAGCAGACACTCGTCCCCGCCAACGCCATGGAACGCGGTCTGATCGACCTGTGGGCCCGCACCACGGCCCAGATGACCCCCGACCAGCGGCGCACCCTCAAGGACGCCGTGAACGTGATGACCGAGAGCTGGGTCTGGGAGCTGGCCAACCAGATCCAGCACCGCGTCCCCGACCCCGTGGACTACCTGGAGATGCGGCGCGCCACGTTCGGCTCCGACCTCACCATGAGCATGTGCCGCATGGGCCACGGCCCAGCCGTCCCACCGGAGGTCTACCGCAGCGGCCCCGTGCGCTCCCTGGAGAACGCCGCCGTCGACTACGCGTGCCTGCTCAACGACGTCTTCTCGTACCAGAAGGAGATCGAGTACGAGGGCGAGATCCACAACTCGATCCTCGTCGTGCAGAACTTCTTCGGCATCGACTATCCGACCGCGCTGAGTGTCGTCCACGACCTGATCACCCAGCGCATGCAGCAGTTCGAACACGTCGCCGCCCACGAACTGCCCATCGTGTACGACGACTTCGGGCTCTCGGAGGAGGCACGCGAGGTCATGCGCGGCTATGTGACCGACCTCCAGCACTGGATGGCCGGCATCCTGCACTGGCACCGCACGGTCGACCGCTACAAGGCCGAACACCTGGCCCGCCGCACCCACGGCTTCCTCCCGGACCGCCCCCCAGCGCTCCCCCTGGCCGGCTGACAGCCGGGTCTCACCCGTGCGGACCGGCGCCCGGACTCCCCTTCGGGGGCGAGACCGACAGCCGGGCCTGCCTCGGCGGGCCGGCAAGGGGGGCTCAGCCGGGCGGTCCGGCGGCCGGGACTTGGCTCGGTACGTCGGCAGTCGGACCCCCGGTCGCCTGGGATGTCTCGACGACCGGGCTCCTCGCCCGCGTGTGGCCGCGCCGGAACGGGGATCGCCCGTCCGCCCGGTGCGACGACCGCAGGGCGGGTGGCCCGACCGGCCGGCCCTTCGGAGCGCTTCGACCCCGACCGTCCGTGTCAGTGCCGCGGGCGGTCCTGGAGCGCCGCGTACAGGCGTCGTGCGCGCTCCGCCTGGACCGGTTCGCCGAGCCGCTCGAAGTCGTCGGCGAGAGCGCTCAGTTCGCCGGTGTCCAGGCTGCTCGGGTCGTCGGACCGGCGCAACAGGCTCTGGTCGAGCTCGATCGCGTCGAACCGGCGTATCAGCGCGACCAGGGCCAGGTCGGTCAGATCCTGGTCCAGCGCCAGATCGGTCCAGGTGCACAGCGGTTCGTCGGCGGGGTCCGTGCCGAAGAAGAGACGGTCGGTGTCCTGGGCCCACCGGCGCAGCTCGGCCGGGTCCGCTCCGGGCCGGGGTATCTCGCTCAGCCCGCACGCCGTGTCGAAGTCCGTCTCCCGCACCTCGTCCAGCAGCGGCAGGTCCTCGGCCCGGCCGTGCAGACCCACCAGCACCGCGGCCAGCCGCAGTTCATCCGTCAGCGACGACCGCGTCTCGTACCGCAGCAGCCGCCGCAGCAGCTCCAGGTCACCTTCACGCCGGTCGAACTGTGCGGCGCGCAGCGCGAGTCGACGCCGTACGGCATCCGCGGCCATCGCCTCCCACACCGCGGTGTCACCCGCGCGCAGGGCCGCGAGATCCCCGCGGCCCGTCGCGAGGACCGGCTCCCACACGGGCGGTGGGGGCGGCCCGATCAGGTCGTAGGCGCCGCCCTCCTCCGCGCCGAGCAGGACGAAGCCGGGCTCCGTGCGTGCCAGGGCGGCGTGCAGCATGCGCACCAGCTCCACCGGTGAGCGCTCGGGAAAGCCCAGGGCGGCACGGAGTTCGGCGCGCTCCGCGTCGAGGGAGATCCCGCACTCCTCGCGGATCTCCCGCTCCACCTCGGCGACGTACGCGAGGATCCCCTCCTCGCCGTCCTGCGGGGACAGCCGGGTGCAGTCGTGCCACCCGGGCAGTCCGATCAGTATCTCCAGCGCCTCGTCGACACCGGAACCGATGATTCCGGCTCCGCCCTCGGAGTCGGCGTACAGCACGGAGCCGTCCCCGCACACGAAGTACGTGCCCCCGGTGTCGTCGCCCGCCACGGCCTCCAGCGGGCCGCCCGAGGCGAGACGGACCGGCTCGACATGGCCGTGCTCGGCGCGGGCGAGGGAAAAGTTGAAGGGGAACTCGGCGAGTGCGGCCAGTCGGGCGTCCTGCCGGAGCAGCCTCAGGGCGTGATCGGTCATGTCACGGAACGTAACAGCCCCCACTGACAACGGGACTTCGCTGTTCCGTATGCCGTTTCACAACTTTCCCGTCCGGAACGGGGCATTCAGGGAACTTCACGGAGGCGTCAGGAGTCTGTCGAGGTACGGGGAACAGTCAACAGAACACACGGGGGTGTTCGGACCTTGACCGAGATCATCGACAGGATCACCGAGAGCGACCAGGGCCCGCGGCAGGGCGAGTCGGCCGCGCCGGGCGAGTTGACGCCGTACGTGGCACCGCTGCCCGTCCCGCCCGTCCTGCGTCCCGCCTCAGGCGACGTGCTGCGGGAGACGGAGATCGCCCTGCGCCCGACCTGGGTGCGCCTGCACCCGCAGTTACCGCCGACCCTGATGTGGGGCTACGACGGCCAGGTGCCGGGCCCGACCATCGAGGTGCGGCGCGGACAGCGCGTCCGCATCGCCTGGACCAACCGCATCCCGAAGGGCAGCGAGTACCCGGTCACCTCCGTCGAGGTGCTGCCGCCGGCCTCGCCCACCCTGCCCGGCCGTGAGGGCGTCGAACCGAACAAGGACGTCGCCGCCCTGCCCGCCTGGTCGGTCACCCATCTGCACGGCGCGCAGACGGGCGGCGGCAACGACGGCTGGGCGGACAACGCCGTCGGCCACGGAGACGCCCAGCTCTCCGAGTACCCGAACGACCACCAGGCGGTGCAGTGGTGGTACCACGACCACGCCATGAACATCACCCGGTGGAACGTGATGGCGGGCCTGTACGGCACCTACCTCGTCCGCGACGACGAGGAGGACGCCCTCCGGCTCCCGTGCGGCGACCGGGAGATCCCGCTGCTGCTCGCCGACCGCAACCTCGACACCGACGAGGACGGCCGGCTCAACGGACGGCTGCTGCACAAGACGCTCATCGTCCAGGAGAAGAACCCGGAGACGGGCAAGCCGGTCACCCTCCCCTTCGCCGGCCCCTACACCACGGTCAACGGCCGCATCTGGCCGTACGCCGACGTCGAGGCGGGCTGGTACCGCTTCCGGCTGGTCAACGCTTCCAACGCGCGCATCTACGACCTCGTGCTCCTCGACGAGGACGACACTCCGGTGCCGGGGATCGTCCACCAGATCGGCAGCGACGGCGGGCTGCTGCCGCGGCCGGTGCCGATCGACTTCGACGGCGCGCTGCCCACCCTGACCGCGGCCCCCGCCGAGCGTTTCGACCTGCTCGTCGACTTCCGCGCCCTCGCGGGCCGCACGCTCCGCCTGGTCAACAAGGGTCCGAACCAGCCTGCGGGCGTGCCCGACCCGGCGGGCGGCGTGCGCTACCCGGCGGTCATGGAGTTCCGGGTCCGGGAGGACTGCGAGCCGGACACCTTCGAGCTGCCCGAGGTGCTCTCCGGCTCCTTCCGCCGGTACACGCACGACATCCCGCACGGCCACCGTCTGATCGTCCTCACCCCACCCGGCACCAAGGGCTCCGGGGGCCACCCGGAGATCTGGGAGATGACCGAGGTCGCCGACGCCGGCGGCATCCAGTTCCCGGCCGACGGGATCATCCAGGTCACCGGCGCGGACGGCACCACCAGGACGTACCGGCGCACGGCAAGGACGTTCAACGACGGCCTGGGCTTCACCATCGCCGAGGGCAGCCACGAGCAGTGGAGCTTCCTCAACCTCGCGCCCATCCAGCACCCGATGCACATCCACCTGGCCGACTTCCAGGCGCTCGGCCGGGACCCGTACGTGGTGACGGGCTTCGACGCGACCGTCGGCGGCACCCGCACCCCGATCACCTTCGACCCGTCCAGGACGATCCCGCTCGCACCCAACGAGCTCGGCTACAAGGACGTCTACCGGGTCCCGGGGAACCAGATGCTGCGCATCATGGGCAAGTTCGACGGGGCGTACGGCCGCTTCATGTACCACTGCCACTTCCTGGAGCACGAGGACATGGGCATGATGCGGCCCTTCGTCGTCCTGCCCCCGGAGGCCCTGAAGTTCGACCACGGCGGGGCGCACGGCGGCCACGGCGAGGGCCACACCGGCTGACCCGCTCCGCGCGGGGCAGGTCACACGGACGGACGTGCCCCGCGCCGAGCGTGCTCACCGCGGCTGTTCCCGCTGCCCCGGGCGGCGGCGGACTTCGCGGACCTGCCCGTTCCGGCCGCTTCCCGTTCCTGACCACCCGTCAGTCTCACTCGTTCGTGGCTCGTCGCGCGCCGGTGCGCCGGGTAGACACCAGCCGGTGGTGATCGAGCCGGAGGCGATCCATGGAACAGACTGCGCTGCGTCCCAAGCCGATGCCCGGTCAGGAGCCCGGCGGGGGCGGGAAGTCCGGGCCGGCCCGGCGCCCGCACGCCGCGCGCCGGCGCGGACGCCGGCTCACGACCCTGCTGTTCGGCCTGTTCGTCGCGGTCGTCCTGGTCCTGGCGGGGGTGGGACTCGGGACCGTCGGAGCCACCGTGATCGGCATGAGCAAACTCGCCGAACTCCGGCGGCAGGCGGCGCCGCACCTGGGCGGCCCGTCCGCCTCGGCGCACCCGGGCCCCGCACTGCCGTCCGCGGCGCCCACCACGGCCCCCGCGCCGGGGCCCGCCGCAGCGACTCTCGGTCTGGAGGCCGTGGACGCGGAGAAAACGGGCGCGCTGGTGGTCGGCGTCCATGTCCCCGGCCCGGGTTTCGCGGCGGGCCTGGTCCGCGGCGACGTACTCCTCGCCTTCGGCCGGACCCGTATCGACACGGCCGACGACCTCGCGCGCGCCGTGGCGCACGCCCGTGCCGGCCGCGAGGTCGTGCTGACGGTCCGCCACCGCGGCGGCGGTTACCAGCAGCTCACGGCCGTACCGGGAGTCGTCGTCTGAGCCCTCGGCCCGTGTTCGTGCTCATGTGACCACCCGGAAGTGCGTGGTCAGCCGCCCCTCGTCCAGCACGTGAAAGGCCAGGCCCACCGGCGCGTCCCGGTCCGCGATCCGCTCGCCCTCCCAGGGCAGCCGCAGCGTCCAGGTCACCCCGGGCCCGACGACCAGGGGCCGCCCGGCGAACACGCTCGCAGCGGGCGTGTGCGCGTGGCCCGTGATCAGGCCGGCGATCCGGGGCCGCCGCTCCAGCAGCGCGGCCAGCCGCCCGGGGTCGTGCAACCGGTAGGAGTCGGGCAGCGGGTGGTGCAGCGCCACCGGCGGGTGATGGAAGGCCAGCAGCGCCGGAAGACTCCCGTCCAGTTCGTCGAGGGTCGCCTCGATCCAGTCGTACGTCTCCTCGTCCAGCGCCCCTTCGTCGCTGCCGGGGATGCTGGAGTCGCACATCAGTACCGCCCCGCCGTCGAAGACGCGCACGGTGTTCACCGGTCGCTCGGACGCCGGCTGCCGCAGCAGGGCCTTGCGGTACGGGGCGCGGCTGTCGTGGTTGCCCGGGCAGGTGAGCACCGGGAACGGCGGGTCGCCCTCGTGCAGGCCCAGGATCCGCGCGGCCTCCTCGTACTCGGCCTCGGCGCCGTGATCCGCGATGTCACCGGTCACCAGCAGGGCGTCCACCTGTCCCGGCAACTGCCACAGCCGGTCGCGCACCCGTTCGGCGCGTTCCGTCGCCCGTGCGGTCCCGTCGAGATGCAGATCGCTGATGTGTGCGAGCACGAGCACGACGTACCCCCCTCGTCTAATGTTTTGCATTGATCCAAGCATTAGAAGCGATGCTCGATCAAGTGGCTCGCGTCGGTCGGCGGCGGAAAACCACTGGTCGGGTCCGGCCGCCGACGGCACGATGAGCCCATGCCGACCACGCTCCTCGCCTTCCTGGGGGCCTGCACCCTCATCGCCGCGTCACCCGGCCCGAGCACCGTGCTGATCATCAAGCAGTCCCTGCACAGCAGGCGCTCCGGCTTCCTGACCGTGCTCGGCAACGAGACCGGCGTGTTCCTCTGGGGCGTCGTCGCCGCGCTCGGCCTGACCGCGCTGCTGACGGCCTCGGAGATCGCCTACGACGTGATGCGGATCGTCGGTGCCGTCGTGCTCGTCGCCTTCGGCGTCCAGGCCCTGCGGCAGGCGCGCCGCGCCAAGGGGGCCACCGACGACGGCACCTGGGAGAGCACCGGCAGGACCGGCTGGGCCGCCTACCGCGTGGGACTGCTGCTCAACCTCGCCAACCCCAAGGCGGCCGTCTTCGCCATGTCCTTCCTGCCGCAGTTCGTGCCCGAAGGCGCCCCCCACCTGCCCACCATGATCGGGCTCGCCGCGCTCTGGGCGGTCTACGAGATCGGCTACTACGGCCTCTACGTGTGGTTCGTCGGCCGGTTGCGGACCGTCCTGTCCCGCGCGGGCGTGCGCCGGAAACTGGAACAGGTCTCCGGGGGCGTCCTGCTGCTCCTCGGCGTCCGCATGGCCCTGGAGAGCTGACGTACGCCCGGCGCCCCGTCCGGTCCGTCGGAAAGACACGTCGACCGGCTCGCGCGCCCCTCGCCGTCCGGGCAGGATGCTGCCCAAAGACCATCACCCGCCCAGGGAGGCCCTGATGACCGGCACCGCAGCGCCCTTCGCCGCCGACGACTACAGGGCGCGCATGGAGCGCGCGGCACGGTCGGCCGCCGAGGCCGGACTCGCCGGACTCCTGGTGGCTCCCGGCCCGGACCTGGTGTGGCTCACCGGCTACGCGCCCACCGCCGCCACGGAACGGCTCACCCTGCTGGTCCTCGCACCGGGACAGGACCCCGTCCTCGTCGTGCCCACCCTGGAGGCCCCGGACGCCGCCAAGGCCGCCGGCGCGAGCGCCCTGACCCTGCGGGACTGGACCGACGGCAAGGACCCCTACGCCGCCACCGCCGCCCTCCTGGACGCCGGCGGCCGCTTCGGCATCAGCGACAACGCCTGGGCCATGCACCTGCTGGGCCTCCAGAAGGCCCTGCCCGGCACCTCGTACGCCTCACTCACCGAGGCCCTGCCGATGCTCCGCGCCGTCAAGGACGCGGCGGAGCTGGAACTGCTGGCGGCCGCGGGAGCGGCCGCCGACGCGGCCTTCGAGGAGATCCGGAAGGTCCGCTTCGGCGGGCGCCGGGAGTCGGAGGTCGCCGCCGACCTCGCCGACCTGCTGCGCCGCTTCGGCCACTCCCAGGTCGACTTCACCATCGTCGCCTCGGGACCGAACGGCGCCAACCCGCACCACGAGGTGGGGGAGCGGGTCATCGGACGCGGCGACATGGTCGTCCTCGACTTCGGCGGCCTCAAGGACGGCTACGGATCCGACACCTCCCGCACGGTCCACGTCGGCGAACCCACCGACGAGGAGCGCCGGGTGCACGACCTCGTGCGCGCGGCGCAGGAGGCGGGCTTCCGGGCGGTACGGCCCGGTGTGCCCTGCCAGGAGGTCGACCGGGCCGCCCGCGCGGTCATCGCCGACGCCGGGTACGGCGAGTACTTCATCCACCGCACCGGGCACGGCATCGGCGTCACCACGCACGAACCGCCGTACATGATCGAGGGCGAGGAACAGCCCCTCGTCCCCGGCATGTGCTTCTCCGTGGAGCCCGGCGTCTATCTGCCGGGCCGTTTCGGGGTACGCATCGAGGACATCGTCACGGTCACCGACAACGGCGGCCGCCGGCTCAACGACACCACCCGCGAGATGGTCATAGTGGACTGACCCGGACCCAGGAGCCCCTCCACCCTTCGAGCGACTACGGCGCGACCATGACCCAGGCACCGACACCCACCGCGGACACGGTCCGCCGGCTGGTCCGTTCCCTGCTCAAGGACAGCTCCCCGGACACGGGCGGGCCCGAGGTCCGGCCCGTCACCGACGGCCGGCACACCACCTGGTGGATCGGCACCCGCCATGTCCTGCGCCTGGCCCCCGACCGCGAAGCCTCCACCCGCAGACGCCGTGAACTGCGGCTGCGCGACCTGGTCCGCCCGCACGTGCCGGTGGCCGTGCCGACCAGCGTGGCGCAGGGGGAGTGGGCGCCCGGACTCGCCTGCACGCTCGACACCTTGGTCCCCGGCGGCTCGGCGGAGGAGCACGACGTGTCCGCCGTCGGCGAGGCCGACCTGGCGGGCCTGCTCACCGGACTGCGCGAGGTACCGGTACGGCAGGCCGAGGCGCTCGGCGTCCCCCGCGTCGCTCCGCGCTCCCTGGAGGCACTGCGCCGCGAGGCCGGCCGGGCCGCCGAACGCCTGCGCGCGGCCGACGAGTTCGACCCGGCCCGCCTCCAGCAGCTCACCTCGCCGGCCGCGGTCCAGCTCGCCGCGCAGCCCGGCAGCGCCGTCCTCGTGCACCACTCCCTGACCGGCGAACACCTCCTGATCAGCGCGGACGGCCGGGTGCGCGGGGTACTCGACTGGACCGACACGGTCGTCGGCGACCCCGCCGAGGACATCGCGGGCCTCGCGCTCGCCGTCGGCTCACCCGCCGCGGTGCGCGCCGCCACCCTCGCCGGATACGGCGCCAGGCCCTGTCTGCGCGGGCTGTGGCTCGCCCGCTGCGACACCGTGATCCGCCTCGCCGCGGGCCTGGACGGACGCGCCGCCGAGCCCCTGCCGCTCCTGCGCACCCGGCTGCGGCGGGCCTGGGAGGCGATCCTCCTGGAACGCGTCACCGAGCTGCGGGACGAGGAGACGGACGACGCGGAGTTGTAGACGTCTCCACCTGCTCTTCTTCGTGCGCGGGAGGAACCTCGTGAGGTCACGCCTGCAACAGCACCACGCACGACTCCCCGGGCACATGCAGCACCCCGTCCGGCCCCGGCGCCTCCACCGGCTCCCAGGCCGCCAGCACACGGGCCTCGCGAGGCCCCAGAGGGATCGCCGCCGGTGACTTGGCGAGGTTCACGGCCACCCGGACGTCCCCGCGGCGGAAGGCGAGCCAGCGCTGGTCCGTGTCGTAGGCGACCCGGGTGTCGGCGAGGTCGGGGTCGGTGAGGTCCGGCTGCTCGTGCCGCAGCGCGAGGAGCCGGCGGTACCAGGCCAGCACCCGCGCGTGCGGCTCGCGTCCGAGCTCGGACCAGTCCAGGCAGGAGCGGTCGCGGGTCGCCGGGTCCTGCGGGTCGGGCACGTCCTCCTCGGCCCAGCCGTGCTCGGCGAACTCCCGCCGCCTGCCCCGGCGTACGGCCTCGGCGAGCTCGGGATCGGTGTGGTCGGTGAAGAACTGCCACGGGGTGCTCGCCGCCCACTCCTCACCCATGAACAGCATGGGCGTGAAGGGCGCGGTCAGCACCAGCGCCGCCGCACAGGCGGCCAGGCCGGGGGAGAGGGACGCCGCCAGCCGGTCGCCCTGGGCGCGGTTGCCGACCTGGTCGTGGGTCTGGGAGTAGCCGAGCAGCCGGTGTGCCGCCGCGCGCGTACGGTCCAGCGGGCGCCCGTGGCTGCGGCCGCGGAAGCTGGAGTAGGTGCCGTCGTGGAAGTAGCCGCCGGTGAGGGTCTTGGCGAGTGAGGCCAGGGGGGCGCGGGCGAAGTCGGCGTAGTAGCCCTGGGACTCGCCGGTCAGCGCGGTGTGCAGGGCGTGGTGGAAGTCGTCGTTCCACTGCGCGTGCAGCCCGAGACCGCCCTCGGCGCGAGGGGTGATGAACCGCGGGTCGTTGAGGTCGGACTCGGCGACGAGGAACAGCGGACGGTCCAGTTCGGCGGCGAGGTCGTCGACAGCGGTCGACAGCTCCTCCAGGAAGTGGCAGGCGCGCGTGTCGACGAGCGCGTGCACCGCGTCCAGGCGCAGTCCGTCGATCCGGTAGTCCCGCAGCCAGGACAGCGCGCTGCCCAGCAGATACGCGCGCACCTCGTCGGAGCCGGGGGCGTCCAGGTTGACCGCGGAGCCCCAGGGCGTGTGGTGCGTGTCCGTGAAGTACGGTCCGAAGGCGGGCAGGTAGTTGCCCGAGGGGCCCAGGTGGTTGTGCACCACGTCCAGGACGACCCCGAGGCCCACCTCGTGCGCCCGGTCGACGAAACGCTTCAGGGCCTCGGGACCGCCGTAGGGCTCGTGCACCGCCCACAGGGAGACGCCCTCGTAACCCCAGCCGTGCCGCCCCGGGAAGGGGCACAAGGGCATCAACTCGACGTGGGTGACGCCGAGTTCGACGAGGTGGCCGAGACGGTCCGCGGCCGCGTCCAGGGTGCCCTCGGGGGTGTAGGTGCCCACGTGCAGCTCGTAGAGGACCGCTCCCGGCAGGGCACGGCCCGTCCACGGAGCGCGCCAGGCGTACCGCTCGTGGTCGACGACGGCGCTGAGTCCGTCCGGGCCGTCGGGCTGCCGCCGCGAGCGCGGGTCGGGCAGCACGGGGCCGTCGTCCAGCGCGAAGCCGTACCGGGTGCCGTCCTCGGCCTCCGCCTCGCCCCACCACCATCCCGAGCGCTCCGGATCACGCTCCAACGCGTGCGTGGCGCCTCCGCAATGGAGCGTCACACGGCCGGCCTGCGGTGCCCACACCTCGAACTGCACGGACGGTTCCCCTTCGTCTGCTCACCGTGATGTAGCCCGTCCATGGTGCTTCAAACGCGATCAATCCGCCTGGGAATCCGCCCCTTTGCGGCGGGTGTCGTCGGATACGCGCGTGAGGCGGCCGTCGTCTCGTTTTCTGGACACCCGGGGTTCACTGCCCGACAATCACCAACGTGACGTCGTCCTTCGAGTTCAACACGTACCCCGCGCGGCTGTCCGACGCGGAGCGCGACAAGGTGCTGAAGGTGCTCCGTGACGGCGTCGCCATGGGCCGGCTGTCGCACGACACGTTCGTGCGCCGCATGGAACTGGCCCTCCTCGCGCGCCGGTCCGACGAACTCGCCGTGCTCACCGCGGACCTGCCCCAGGAGAGCCGCGTCTCCCGACTGGTCTTCGGCACCGTCGAGGCCGTCTCCGGATTCACCGTGAAGCTGCGCAGGGCCTGGCAGGCCGAGCGTCTGCCCAAGCTGCTGCTGCCGCACCCCGGCAGCGGCCACGCGCTGCGCATCGGCCGCGACCCGGCGAACGGCCTGCGGCTGACCCACGAGACCGTCTCCCGCGTCCACGCCGAACTCACCCGTCAGGGCGGCATGTGGGTCCTGCGCGACCTCGGCTCCACGAACGGCACCACGGTCAACGGCCGGCGGGTCATCGGCGCCGCCGTCGTCCGCGAGGGCGACCAGGTCGGGTTCGGCCGGATGGCCTTCCGGCTCGCGGTCAACTGAGCCCAACCTCACCTCTGGCCTGGGCTTTACGTGTGGTCGCGGTGCAAAATCCTTTCCGCCGCACGGTGTTGACGTACCCCCCAACTCGTGACTGACTGTGCGTACACCATGCACACCAGGTGAACCGACGGCACCACATTGTGGAGGTGTGCCCTGCCGCCCCTCCTCCGCTACCCGACCGTCGACGAGCTCGGCGCACGGGCCGCGGCGCTCGTCGCCCGCCATCCGAAGGACGCCCGGCTGCGCCGCGCCGGCACCTCCCGCGCGGGACACCCCCTGTGGCTGCTCTCCGTCGGCCACGGCAGCCGCCAGGCCCTCGTCGTCGCCGGCCCGCACGCCAACGAGCCCGTGGGCGGCGGCACCGTCCTCAGGCTGGCCGAGCGCGCCCTGGCCGACCCCCGGCTCACCGTCGAGGCCGACGCCACCTGGAACCTGCTGCTCTGCCTCGACCCCGACGGCCTGCGCCGCAACGAGGGCTGGCTGCGCGGCCCGTACTCCCTGGGCCGCTACTTCCGCAACTTCTTCCGGCCGGGATTCGGCGAGCAGCCGGAGTGGCTGCCCGACGGCGCCGACGCCGCCGCGCTTCCGGAGACCCGCACCCTGCTCGCCCTCCAGGACGAACTGCGGCCCTTCCTCCAGTGCTCCCTGCACGGGGTCGACGTCGGCGGCGGCTTCGTCGAACTCACCCGCGACCTGCCCGGCCTCGCCCGGCGCGTCGCCCACACGGCGGCCCGGCTGCGCATCCCGCGCGAGCTGGGCCCGTACGACACCCTCTACTGGCCCTCCCTCGGCCCCGCCGTCTACCGGATCCCGCCGCCCCGCCGCGGCGACCTGGCCGCCGCCATAACGGAGGCCGCCGTCGAGTCGACCTGGTACCACCCGCACCGGCACGGCACCGTGACCGCCGTCGTCGAGGCGCCCATGTGGGGCGTGGCCGCCGTGGAGGACGGCGGTACCCCCGCGGACGCGCCCGCCGTGCTGCGCACCGTCAGCCACACCCTGCGCTGCGACGCTCGGCTCCTGGAGGGCGTCCTGGCGCGGATCCGCCCGCACGTCTCGGCCGCCCCCGACGCGGCCCGGCTGCTCGCCCCGGTCGAGGACTATTTACTGGTCTGCCCCGGACTCGCCGACGCCTGGGACCCCGACGTCACCGATGGCGGCCGCCCGATGCCCCCGCTCAGCACCGGCCACCTGGCCGCGCTGCGCATCGCCGGACGGCGCCTCGCCCTGCGCACGGCCGGGCTCCTGCACCAGCTCGTGACCCGCGCGGGCACCGACCCCGCCGGCGCGCTGCCGGAACTGGACCGGCTCGTCGACCTGTGGTGCGCCGACTACCGCGACGGCTGCGGCGCCCGCTGGATCCCGGTCCCGCGCCAGATCGAGTACCAGTCCCGGGTCGTGCTCTCGGCGTTCGAACTCGCCGCTCGGGACGCGCCCGTGTGCTCCCGTTCGGGTGAGCCGGGGTGGGGATCCGAGGCCGCCGTGCCGATGCACCGGGAATGACGCACACGATCACAGCGACAGCGGTACGGCGAGCGGCACACCTGGGTCTCACGACGGCGACCGCCCTCCTCCTCGCCGCCGCGGCCCCCGCGACGGCCCGGTCCTTCCCCGGCGACGACCACCTCTACCTCATGGTCACCACCGGCGACGGCCGCTCCAGCGACACCCGCGGCACCCTCCTGCTGTGCGACCCGCCCCAGGGCCACGGCCGTGCCGCCGAGGCCTGCGCCCAGCTGGACGCCGTCGACGGACACATCGACGCCCTCCCGCTCGCCGACGTCTACTGCCCGATGCTCTACGCGCCGGTCACCGTCCAGGCCCGCGGGCAGTGGGACGGCCGACCGGTCGAATACCGGCAGACCTTCTCGAACGGCTGTGTGATGAGGGCGCGGACCGGAGCGGTCTTCGCCCTGGACGGCTGACCCACGTCCCGCGCGGCGGGGTCCGGGGTCACCCCGCCCGCTCGCGCGCGTGCAGCGCCACCGTCACGACCGTGCGGGCCTGATGCTCGATCTGGTGCTCCAACGGCACCCAGCGGGCCCCGAAACGTTCCGCGAAGGAATCGCTCCACGCCCTGACGAGCCGTTCGAGTCGCGGGGCCGCACGGTCGTCGCTCTCCCGGAGGACCCGCAGCAGCATGGCCGCCGCCCGCAGCGGCAGCCGGCGGGAGAACGCGTCCACACTGCCGATGTACGCCCGCGTGTCGTCGGCGGGACGGGTGCGCACCCAGTCCGACGCCAGCCCGGGCACCAGCCCCAGACCCCAGGTGGCGGCCCGCAGCAACGGCCCGCCGGCGCCCTCCAGACGCGGCAGCGCGTCCGTCAGCACCCGCTCCACCGCCCGCGACTGGACCAGCAGCCGGCCCGCCAGCCACCGCATCGCCGCCGCCGGAGCCGGATGCGGAGCCGGATCGTCCACCAGGTCGCTCGCCCACATCGGAACCTCGACCACCGCGGTCAGACCCCCGTAGCGGTGCGCGTGGTACCAGGTGCTGCGCCGCGCGTCGTCCGGCATGCTCGGGTACGCCGCCCCGGCGCCCGGCGCCGGCATGACATGCACCCCGGGCCCGGACGCCGGCCAGCCCGCCGCGTCCGAGGCACCGGTCTCCACCGGAATGTGCAGCTCCGCCGCGGACTTGGCGAACGGCTCGGCGACACCCGGCACGTCCTTCGTCAACTGCACCCAGCTCCCGCCCAGGTCGGTGCCGTGCAGGGTCACCTGGACATAGGGCCGCAGCTCGTCGATCAGCCCGGTCAGGACGCGGGTCTCGGGCGGCAGCCGGTCGGACGGCAGCATCGCGGGCGCCCACTCGGGCTGCTCCGCCCCGGCCGGCCGGAAGAAGCCGAGGTGGTAGTCGAAGAGACTGCGCGGCGCCGGGGTGACGTGCAGGCCCGCCCCGTCGGGATCCGCACACAGCAGG
The DNA here is from genome assembly GCF_001282115.1 of Streptomyces sp. NRRL B-24085. Lineage (GTDB taxonomy): Bacteria > Actinomycetota > Actinomycetes > Streptomycetales > Streptomycetaceae > Streptomyces. The sequence continues at coordinate 17,638 of NZ_LJBR01000079.1, forward strand.
AAGTGCCAGGAGGTGTCCGCCCGCAACTCCCGCTCGGCCAGCACCCGGCGGGCCACCGCCAGGGCCGCGGGGCCGCCGGTCGGTTCGTTGGCATGGGCGCCCGCGACCACCAGGACGGCTCTGCGGGCATGGCCGACCGACAGTACGTGCAGGGGCCTGCCCGCGCGCGAGACACCCACCTGCCGCAGCGTGCAGACGCCGGGCCATTGCGCGGCCGACGCCCGCGCGGACCGGACCAGTTCGGTCACCGTGGGGTAGCGCAGTTCCGGCAGGAGACTCACCCCCGACACGTCCGACCGGCCTCGCAATCCGCAGTACCCCACGGTCCGGTTGAGGTGTCAAGAACGCCTGGGGGGAGCCTCCAGGGGGCGCCAGGAGGCATTCAACGGCAGCAGGCAGGACCGTAGGTGCCGACCGGGCTGCGCACGCCCCCGCGGCCCTGGTGGCGGCCCGGAGTCACCGCTGGAGCAGCCCGCGCCCGGCCGGCGTCAGGAACGCCTCGCCGAGCACCCCCGACAGGGTCGCGAGGACATTCCCCGGCGCGCGACGAAGTCCTGCGCGAGACCTGGCCGCGGACGGCCGCACCGGCCCCGCCCGCCCGCGCCCGGTCAGTCCGCGCCCGGTCAGTCCGCGGCAACCCGCTCCAGCAGCGCCACCGGCGACTCGCCCAGCAGCTCCGCCACGCGCGCGTGCCCGGAGAACTCCCGCTCCGGCACCAGAACGTCACGCCAGACACCCGGAGGCAACGGCAGCACCGTCTCCCGCCAGCCGCCCGCCTGCGCCAGCCGCAACGACAGCCTGGTCACCGCGGTGACCACCTCCCCGGAGCGCGCGAACGCCACACAGTGCGCCGCCGCGGGCCCCTCCGCGGCCAACGGCGTGTACGTCGCCGCGTCGCCGAAGACGTCCGGCCGGCGACGGCGCAGCCGCAGCGCCGCCGCCGTGAGCGCGTCCTTGTCACCGGAGTCCCGCGGCGGGAACCGCACGGCCCGCCGGTTGTCCGGGTCCACCAGTGCCAGGTACCGGCCCTCCGTGCCCTGGTACACGTCGGGCACGCCGGGCATCGTCAGCTGCACCAGGGCCGTGCCCAGCTCGTTCGCCCGGATGTGCGGATCGAGACGGGCGCGCAACGCGGCCACCCGCTCGCCCTGCGGCCCGCACGGCCCGGCCGCGACGAACTGGGCCACCGCCTCCTCGTACGCCGGTTCCTGCTCCGTCCAGCTCGTGTACAGCCCCGCCTCGCGCACGTGCTTCAGCAGGGCCTCCTGCACCCGCTCCGGGGCTGCGGGGCCGAGCCCGAACACCGTCTGCCAGGCCGCCCACGCCAGTTGCGCGTCCGGCACGCCCTCGCCGGTGCGGGTCACCTCGGCCAGCGTGTCCGCCCACCACTGCGGGCACTCGGTGAGCACGGCCAGGGCCGCGCGCACGTCGGCACTGCGCTTGGTGTCGTGCGTCGACACCACGGTTCCCGTCAGCGGCCAGTCGCGCTGCACGCGCGTGCAGTAGGCGTGGAACTCCTCCGGCGGTACTGCCGGGCTCCCGGGGTTCCCGCCCACCTCGGTCGCCGACAGCAGTGGCACATAGCGGTAGAACGCCGTGTCCTCCACCGACTTCGCCCGCAGCGCCGACGCCGTCTGCGCGAACCGCGTCCGGAACTCCACGTGGTCCGGCCCGTCGCCGGCCCGCCCCAGCACCAGATCCCGTACGACGTCGACGGCGCCCGCCTCCTCCGGGACCACGAAGGCGAGCCGGGCCTCGGCCGCGGCCTCCTCGGTGACGACGGAGGCGGCGTCCGAGGAGCCGTAGGGACGGTAGACCTCCATCCGCACCAGGAGTTCCTGGAGCGCGGTGCGCAGCGCCCAGGGCGCCCGGTCGCGCAGCGCCGGCTCCGGGGACGTGGCACACACGCGTGCCGCCACCCTGGTCAGCCGGTCGGTCTCGGCCGCCAGCTCGTGCGTGATCACCTTGTACGCCGCCCGCCGTGCCGTCGCGGCCCAGTCGCCGCCGCGGTCGGTCTGCGGGGCCGCGAAACTCCGGTACTGGCCGAGGAGTTCCCCGAACCCCGCCGGATCCGTGAACAGCCCGTCGATGTGCCTCAGGGCGTCGTACCCCGTCGTCCCCGCCACGGGCCAGGGCGCCGGGAGGTGCTCCCCGTCCGCGAGGATCTTCTCCACGACCGTCCAGCGCCCGCCGGTCGCCTCGTGCAGGCGCCGGAGGTACGTGTCGGGGTCCGCGAGGCCGTCGGGGTGGTCGACCCGCAGTCCGTCCACGACCCCCTCGTGCAGCAACTGGAGGATCTTGCCGTGGGTGGCCTCGAACACCTCGGGGTCCTCGACCCGCACCCCGATCAGCTCCGAGATGCTGAAGAAACGCCGGTAGTTGAGCTCCGTACGGGCCAGCCGCCACCACACCGGCCGGTACCACTGCGCGTCCAGGAGCTGCGGCAGGGGGAGGTCCCCGGTGCCCTCGCGAAGCGGGAAGACGTGGTCGTAGTAGCGCAGCACCTCGCCGTCCACCGTGAGGTTGCCGAGCTCCGCGCCGAGCGGGCCCCCCAGCACCGGCAGCAGCACCTGGCCGCCCTGCACCTCCCAGTCGATGTCGAACCACCGCGCGTACGGCGACTTCGGGCCCTCCCGCAGGACCTCCCACAGGGCGCGGTTGTGGCGCGGGTCCATCGCCATGTGGTTCGGCACGATGTCCGCGACCAGTCCGAGCCCGTGCTCCCGCGCGGTGCGCGACAGTGCTCGCAGCCCGTCCTCGCCGCCCAGTTCCTCGCGCACGCGCGCGTGGTCCACGACGTCGTAGCCGTGCCTCGACCCCGGGACGGCCTCCAGCACGGGGGACAGATGCAGATGCGAGACGCCCAGCGAGGCCAGATACGGCACGGCCGCCGCCGCGGCCGCGAACGGGAACTCGGGCTGCAACTGGAGGCGGTACGTGGCCGTCGGCGCCGACGGGTCGGTTCGCTCAGGTGTCATGCAGACGTACGTACCCCTCCTGCGGCCTTTCGTGTCACCGGGTGCTCCATGTGCGCGGGGCGGGGACGTCGGGACGGGCCCGTGCCGTCGGGACGCGAGGGCGCGGACGGGACCGTCTCGTCGTGACGGCACCGGGTCGTCACGACGAAACGGTCCCGTCCCGACGCCTGGACCCACGGCACGACGGCACGGTCCCGTCCCGACGCCTAGCACGACGGCACGGTCCCGTCCTCCACCCCCGGTGCGCCCGACCTCGTACCCCGGGCGCACCGCACCGACCCTCCCCGCCCGCGTACCCGCCCACCGGAGCGCGGACACACCCCCGGCTACACGGGCCGCTGCAACACCGTCATGCTGCGGTCCACCAGCGTCAGCCGGTCCCCGGCCTGCACCTTCGCCCCGGTGCCCGGCGGCACCCCGTCCGGGCGGGCGGTGTCGACGACGACCTCCCACTGCCGGCCGTGGTTGACCGGGACCACGAAGTCGAGCGTCTTGGGGGAGGCGTTGAACATCAGGAGGAACGAGTCGTCGGTGATGCGTTCGCCGCGGGTGCCGGGCTCGGAGATGGCGTTGCCGTTGAGGAAGACGGTCAGCGCCGAGGCCTGCGCCCGGTCCCAGTCGCGCTGGGTCATCTCCTTGCCCTGGGGAGTGAACCAGGCGATGTCCGACAGCTCGTCGTGGGTGCCCTCCACGGGCCGCCCGTGGAAGAAGCGGCGGCGCCGGAAGACCGGGTGGTCCTTGCGCAGCCACACCATCGCGCGCGTGAAGGCCAGCAGCTCGGCGCCGAGCCCCGTGGCCCCGTCGCCGATCTCCTCCGGCCACTGCACCCAGGCCAGCTCGCTGTCCTGGCAGTAGGCGTTGTTGTTGCCGCGCTGGGTGCGCGCGACCTCGTCGCCGTGACTGATCATGGGCACGCCCTGGGACAGCATCAGCGTGGCGATGAAGTTGCGCATCTGGCGGGCGCGCAGCTCCCGCACCGCGGGGTCGTCGGTCTCGCCCTCGGCCCCGCAGTTCCAGGACCGGTTGTGGCTCTCGCCGTCGCGGTTGTCCTCGCCGTTGGCCTCGTTGTGCTTGTCGTTGTACGAGACGAGGTCGTGCAGGGTGAACCCGTCGTGGCAGGTGACGAAGTTGATCGAGGCCAGCGGGCGCCGGCCGTCGTCCTGGTAGAGGTCGGAGGAACCGGTCAGCCGGGACGCGAACTCCGCGAGCGCGCGCGGCTCGCCCCGCCACAGGTCGCGTACGGTGTCGCGGTACTTGCCGTTCCACTCGGTCCACAGCGGCGGGAAGTTGCCCACCTGGTAGCCGCCCTCGCCGACGTCCCACGGCTCGGCGATCAGCTTCACCTGGGAGACCACCGGGTCCTGCTGGACCAGGTCGAAGAACGACGACAGCCGGTCCACCTCGTGGAACTGCCGGGCCAGGGTGGCCGCGAGGTCGAAGCGGAAGCCGTCGACGTGCATCTCGGTGACCCAGTACCGGAGCGAGTCCATGATCAGCTGGAGGACGTGCGGGGACCGCATCAGCAGGGAGTTCCCGGTGCCGGTGGTGTCCATGTAGTACCGGGGGTCGTCCGTGAGGCGGTAGTACGACGGGTTGTCGAGCCCCTTGAAGGACAGCGTCGGGCCCAGGTGGTTGCCCTCGGCGGTGTGGTTGTAGACGACGTCCAGGATGACCTCGATCCCGGCCTCGTGCAGCGCCCTGACCGCCGACTTGAACTCCAGGACCTGCTGGCCGCGGTCGCCCCAGGAGGCGTACGCGTTGTGCGGGGCGAAGAAACCAATCGTGTTGTAGCCCCAGTAGTTGTTCAGGCCCATGTCGACCAGGCGGTGGTCGTTCACGAACTGGTGGACCGGCATCAGCTCCAGGGTGGTGACGCCGAGCTCGACCAGGTGTTCGATGATCGCCGGGTGCGCGAGGGCGGCGTAGGTGCCGCGCAGCTCCTCGGGCAGCCCCGGGTGCCGCATGGTGAGGCCCTTGACGTGCGCCTCGTAGATCACCGTCTCGTGGTACCCGATCCGCGGGCGCCGGTCGTCGCCCCAGTCGAAGTACGGGTTGACCACGACCGACGTCATGGTGTGCGGCGCCGAGTCGAGGTCGTTGCGCTTGTCGGGCGAGTCGAAGTGGTAGCCGTACACCTCCTCGCCCCAGCGGATCGAACCGCTGATCGCGCGCGCGTACGGGTCGAGCAGCAGCTTCGACGAATTGCAGCGCAGACCGCGTTCAGGAGCGTACGGGCCGTGCGCGCGGAAGCCGTAGCGCTGTCCCGGCATCACGCCGGGCAGATACGCGTGCCGGACGAACGCGTCACTCTCGCGCAGTTCCACCGCCGTTTCCGAGCCGTCGTCGTGCAACAGACACAGCTCTACTCGGTTCGCCGCCTCCGTGAAGACCGCGAAGTTGGTACCGGCGCCGTCGTACGTGGCACCGAGTGGATACGCCTCTCCAGGCCAGACCTGCATGAAACGACTCTTTCAGCTGTCCCGCGCCGCGTGGGGCCCCTAGGCCCCGAGTGTCCCCGAAAGTGATGGAACCACCTATGACTTACGTCCCTCTTACCGATCGACCGGTGCACAGGGCGACGACAGCGACGTTCTGTGCCGAACAAATTGGGGCAGACACATACTCCCGGACATGCCCGGGGAGTAGGGGGAAGATGTGCGCAAGATAGTGCACCGCCACCTCGGGAAGGTGGTGGCAGGTGCGGCGATCGCGGTGGCCGGGACCGCCGTGATGGTCGGGATCACCCTGCCGGGCACCGCGGGGGCGGACGACACAGGGGGCGGCAAGGCGGCCTCGGGCCAGTCCGCGGCACAGGCGGGACAGGGCGCGGACGGGGCCGTGGCGCCCGGCGTCGTCGAACAGGCGCCGGCCGGCGAGGGTGAGAAGGGCAAGGGCCGCGACCCGCTCACCGGCGACGAGATCGAGCGGGTCGAGCAGATCGCCGTGAACCCGCAGCTGCGCAACACCAGTGAGGACGTCGAGGGCGACCGCGGCCCCGAACGCCTCACCGTGGACCTCGCCGACCCGAAGGCCGGCGAACTGGACGACCCGGACGCGCCCCGGCGCGCGAACGTGACGTTCTACGACTACCGGGACGACACCCTCGTCACCAGGACGGTCGACCTCGACAGCGGCAAGGTCGTCGCGACCGGCACCCAGCACGGCGTCCAGCCGCCGCTGAGCAGCGCCGAGTACACGGAGGCCGCGAGCCTGCTGATCGCCGACCCGCTCGGCGCGGACCTGAAGGCCGACTACAAGGACGCCACCGGCAAGGAACTCACCGACCCGAACCAGTTCCTGCTCACCGGCGCCGTGTACCGGGCGGTCCCGGGCGGGCAGCCCGCCGTGCTCGACAAGTGCGGTGAGCACCGCTGCGTGCGGCTGTTCCCGAAGGTGAAGAACGGCCCCTGGATCGACGCCAGGGCCTTCGTGATCGATCTGAGCGCCCGCAAGGTCGCCAAGCTCGAGAGCTGATCGGTCCCCTTCCGTCCACTTTTCCCACCTGCTCCTTCCGCAAGGGAGTCATTTCTTCATGCGTGTCAACAGAATCAGCCGCGCGCGCAGGCACGCGGCCATCGGCGTGTCCGTGGCCGCGCTGGCCGTCGGCGTCACGACCGCCGCGGGACCGGCCGCCGCCCAGCCGAGGGCCGCCGCGGCCGCGGCCGAGTGCAGCACCGCCTACAAGATCGAGCAGAAGCTCGCCAGCGGCACGACCTGGCGGATGTGCTGGCGCTACGACAGCAAGGCCGGCATGGTCCTGGAGGACATCTCCTACCAGCCCAAGGGCGAGGCCAAGGCGATCAAGGTCCTCAACAGTGCCCGGCTCGGCCAGATCCACGTGCCCTACGACGACGGCAGCGTCGAGTACGACGACCTGACCGGCTTCGGCTTCGCGCAGGGCCTGATGAACCTGGACCCGGGCGAGTGCCCCGGCGGCACCATCAAGAAGGTCAAGGTCCCGGACTCCTGGGACCCGGACAACTCGGACGTCAACGGCCTGTGCACGACGACCCGTTCCCGCGGCCACGCCTACCGCATGCAGGGCGACAGCGCGAACAAGGTCTACCAGGCCCAGGGCAAGGACCTGCTCGTCTACTCGGTCAACCAGGTCGGCTGGTACGAGTACATGACCGAGTGGCGCTTCTCGGACGACGGCACCATCACCATGAACCTCGGTGCGACCGGCAGCCTCTCCTACGAGGACTACGACGCCGGCGACGGCCGCGGCTGGCCCATCGGCAAGGGTCCCCGCGCCCAGGCCACCAGCCACAGCCACAACGCCTTCTGGCGCCTGGACTTCGCCCTCGACGGCTCCTCCAAGAACCGGGTCGAGCAGTACGACTCGACGGTCACCGCGGCCGCCCAGGGCCAGCAGGCGGCGACCGTCAAGACCACCCGCACCCCGGTCACCAAGGAACTCGCCGGCGACTCCAAGAGCTACCGCTGGTGGCGCATGGTCAGCGCGGTCGGCAAGAACAAGGACTGGCACCCGCGGTCGTACGAGATCGTCCCGGGGCCCAGCACCAAGTACCCGGGCCGTTCCTTCACCAAGCACGACGTGTACTTCACCGAGTACAACCCGTGCGAGCAGTTCGCCAGCAACAACACCGGTGACTGCGGGGCAGGCGCGGGCAAGTCCGTCGACAAGTGGGTCAACGGCCAGAGCCTGACGCACCCGGTCGTCTGGATGAACGTGGGCTTCCACCACATCGCCCGGGACGAGGACCAGCAGCCCATGCCGGTCCACTGGCAGGGATTCTCCATCGCCCCCAGGGACGTCACGGCTATGAATCCGCTCACTCCGGCCGAGCTCGCGGGGCAGAACGGTCACTGGGAATGGGGTAGTTGAGATTGACCCTGTCCATCCGGCTGCACCGCCGACCGCTCCCGGAGTACCCTTCCTTGATCGTTGGCAAGGGGAGTGCTCGGGGGAGCGGAAGGCGGTGCAGCCGGATGGACACGGGAGGGCTGGAGTTGCCCCCTGGTGACGAGGGTCACGAGGGGAACTCCCCAGACGCCCCGCCCGGCACGGTGTCCCTGGCCCGGCCGATGGACGCGGGAGCGACGATCGGGCCGGAGCTGGACTGGGACGCCGACGCCTGGCGCGAGGTACGGACGCGCGCACAGCGGGCCGGCCGGGCCTACATCTGGCTGAACCTCGTCGAACAGCGGCTGCGAGCCGTCGTGGCCGCTGTTCTGCGTCCCATCTACGAACCCGTCCACGGCCACGACGACTGGGTGGTCGCGGCCGCCGGCCCCGCCGGACAGGAGTGGGTGCAGCGCGCGGTCGCGGTCCGCGAGGTCAGCCGCCGCAAGGGCTATCTGCTCGACCCCGCCGACGACAACGTCCTCAGCTTCCTCACCCTGCCCCAGCTCCGCGAGCTGATGGTGCAGCACTGGCCGTGCTTCGAGCCCTACTTCGACGACCGCCGGGACGTCGAACTGGCCCTGGACGAGCTGGAGGTGACCCGCAACGTCGTCTCCCGCAACCGGGCCCTGTCCGAGGCGGTCCTCGGCCAGGCCGAGCGCGCCTCCGCCAAGCTGCTCGAGATGCTCGGTGCCGGCGGCGACGTGCCGTCAGCGCGCCGACTGCCCGTCGACGCGGTCGAGGACCTGGTCGGCGATCGGTACGCCGACGTGGTCGCCGTGCACCCCGACCGGGTGCGGCTGCTGCGCCAGTTCCCCGCCGAGGACATCTTCGGCGGCGCCCGTCGCCTCGACGCCGTCGGCATCGGCCTCAACCTCCTCGTGCAGAACTTCTCCGGGCGCCGCCTGGTGCGCCTGGCCGAGGCGGGCTGCCGGGTGCGGCTGCTGTTCCTGAACCCGGCCTCCAGCGCCGTCAAGCGGCGTGAGCGGGAACTGGGCATGAAGCGCGGCGAGTTGAGCCGCGCCGTCGAGATGAACATCCTGCACATGCGCCGGGTGCGGTCCCGGCTGCGCGACCCGGGCGCCTTCGAGATCCAGGTCTACGACGACACCCCGCGCTTCACGGCGTACCTCGTGGACGGCGACGGCTCGGACGGCATCGCGGTCGTGCAGTCCTATCTGCGCCGGTCGCGGGGGATGGAGGCACCGGTCCTCGTACTGCGCAACGGCAACCGGGTGGTCAAGGCGGGCGACGTGGACGACAGCGGCCTCTTCCCGACCTATCGCGAGGAGTTCGAGACGAACTGGGCGGATTCGCGGCCGGTGTCCTGAACGTCCCACCGGGCGGGGCGCCAAGCGGAACGCGGTCCTCTGATTGTCAGTGGCGCATGGGAAGGTGGGGACCACTGGGGGAAAGCACCACCGAGGAGGGGGACCGCCCATGGGCTGGCACCGAGAGCTGCTGATCGGCTTCGACCTGGAGACCACCGGCACCGATCCGCGCGAGGCGCGCATCGTCACGGCCGCCGTGGTCGAGGTCAGGGACGGGCAGCCGCTGGGGCGCCGGGAGTGGCTGGCGGACCCGGGCATGGAGATCCCGGCGGACGCCGTGGCGGTGCACGGCATCAGCAACGAGCGGGCGGCCGCCGAGGGCCGCCCCGCCGACCAGGTCGCCGACGCCGTCGCCGACGTCCTCGCGACCTACTGGAAGACGGGCGTCCCGGTGGTCGCCTACAACGCCGCCTTCGACCTGAGCCTGCTCTCCGCCGAACTGCGCCGGTACGGCCTGCCGTCGCTGCGTGAGCGCCTGGGCGGTCTCGACCCGGCACCGGTCATCGACCCGTACACCATCGACCGCTCGGTGGACCGCTACCGTCGCGGCAAGCGCAACCTCGAAGCGGTCTGCACGGAGTACGGCATCGCCCTCGACACCGCTCACGACGCCGGCGCGGACGCCCTGGCCGCGGCCAGGCTGGCCTGCGCGATAGCCGTCCGGCACCCCAAGGTCGCGGGTCTCGGCCCGGCGGACCTGCACCGCCGTCAGATCGAGTGGTACGCCGAGTGGGCGGCGGACTTCCAGGACTTCCTGCGCCGCAAGGGCGACGCGACGGCGGTGGTCGACGGCACCTGGCCGCTGCGCGAGCCGGCCGACGAGACGGTGTGAGAGGGCGTCACCCCGGCAGGTGTCACCCCGGCACGCGTCACCCCGTCGCGAGCCGGACCGTCGCGCGTCACTCCGCCGGCGCGTCCGGGAGCGGAGGGCCCGCGACAGCCTCCACCCGTGGCTTCGCCAACCGCTCGTAGTCGGGCCCCGACATGCGCAGCGACCGGTCGAGCCGCGCGGCGTTGAAGTACAGCCGGGGCTGTTTCACGACCTCCGGATCGGCGACGACCTCCAGTTCGGGATCGAAGCTGAACGGCAGCACCGTGCCCGGGACCGCGCGGGCCAGCCGTTCGGCGGTCTCCGCGTCGCTGAACCCGACGTAGCGCGCGGCGAACAGCGCCCGGACCGCGTCCAGGTCCACCCGCCGGTCGCCGGGGACGACCGCGAGGACGTGGCGGGTGGTCCGGCGGTCCACCTTGACCCGCAGCACGATGCACTTCGCGGCCTCGGAGGCGGGGTGCCCGCGCAGCGCGCACACGGCGTCGGTGGTGCCCTCGGGCGCGTGGTCGATCAGCTCGTAGTCGACGGCGGAGGTGTCGAGCAGGGAGATCAGACGGTCGTAGGTGTCGTAGGCGTCGTCGCCGGGCATCGGGTGTCCTCTTCGGTGGGCTGGACTTCGGTGCGGGGCAGGGCGGTTGTGCGGTGGGCGCGTTCCACGGACTGTCCCCAGTAGGTGCCGGTGATCATCATGACCGCCCCGAGTCCGGTCAGGGCGGTGAAGTGCTCGCCGCCCAGGGCGACTCCCGCCGCCGCGGCCCAGATCGGCTCGGTGCCCAGCAGCAGACTGGCCCGGCTGGCCGAGGTGCGCTGCACCGCCCAGGTCTGGGCGAGGAAGGCGAACACGCTGCAGAACAGGGCGAGGTAGAGCAGCTGCGTCCAGGTCGCCGTGTCGGCGCGGGCCAGGGCCGGAAGGTCGCGGGCGGCCAGGGGGAGGAACAGGACGGTGCCGACGAGGGTCTGCACGGTGGTGAGGTGCAGCGGCCGTACCGCCCGGCCCGCGGTGAGCCGGCCGACGAGGGCGACATGGCCGGCCCGGACGACCGCGGCCCCCAGCATCAGCAGGTCGCCGAGGCGGGGCGCGTGGAAGCCGTTGCCCGCCATGAGGAGTCCGACGGCCAGGACGCACACACCGGCGGCCGCGTAGAACACGGGCGGCAGACCGCCCGGGTGGCCGGTGCGGTCGAGGAGGGGGGTGAGGACGATGGTCAGGCTGATGATGAGCCCCGCATTGGCGGCGCTGGTGTGGGCGACGCCGTAGGTCTCGACGACCAGGACGGCGGCCTGGGTGAGGCCCAGGGGAACGCCCGCCCGCAGTTCCTCACGGGTCCACCGGCGCGGCCCCCGTCCGGGGGAGGCGACGACTCCCAGGCAGGCGAGCGCGGACAGGGCGTAGCGGGCGAAGAGGACCAGCAGGACGGGGAGGGCGGAGATCGCGGTCTGGGCGGAGAGATAGCTCGAACCCCAGACGATCGCGACCAGCAGGAGTACCAGGTCGGTACGGCGGGCGTCGGACACCCACCCACCCTGCACTTTTCCGTCTCTGAAGCCCAGAACCACTCTCTTCAACGATCTTTTAGTTCTCCTACACTGTCGTGATGGACGAACGACAGCTCCGGATCCTGCGGGAGCTCGGCGAGCTGGGCAGTGTCACGGCGGTCGCCGAGGCCCTGCTGGTGACCCCGTCGGCGATCTCGCAGCAGCTCAGGCTGTTGCAGCGGTCGGTGAGGGTGCCGCTGACCGAGCGCGACGGCCGACGGCTGGTGCTCACGGACGCCGGGCAGGCGCTGGCGGGCGCGGCCGTCGAGGTCGAGACGGCGCTGGCTCGGGCCCGGCACACGGTCGAGGAGTTCGTGGACCGGCCCGACGCCGAGGTCTCGGTGGCGGCCTTCCACAGCGCGGGCTCGGCCTTCTTCCCGCTGCTGCTGCGCGCCCTCGCCGCCCCCGGCAGCCCGGTGCCGAGGCTCGCCGACGAGGACGTCCCGCAGGAGGACTTCCCCCGCCTCACCCGCGAGTACGACATCGTCCTGGCCCACCGCCTCGACCACGCCCCCGTCTGGCCGCCCACGGTGACGGCCACGACGCTCCTGCGGGAGCCGCTGGACGTGGCCATGCCCGCCGGCCACCCGCTGGCGGCAAGGCGCCGGGTGACCCCGGCGGACGTGGCCGGCGAACCCTGGATCACCGTCCACGACGGGTTCCCGGTCATGGCCACCGTCGAGGCGATCGCGGCGGCGGCGGGCCACCGCCTGCACCTGGCCCACCGCATCAACGAGTTCGCGGTGGCCGCGGAGGCGGTGGCGGCGGGCGGCGGCCTGGCGCTGATGCCCCGCTGGACGATGCGCCGCCAC
>NZ_LJBR01000008.1 GCF_001282115.1 Streptomyces sp. NRRL B-24085
GCACTGGATCCCCCGCTCCCGCCCCGACCAGGTGTCCGCGTGGATCACGGAGTTCGTGACGTCCGTCGAAGGCGGCCGGACCCCCGTCCGGGCGACCGGGAAGCACGCCGACCGGTTCGGCGGACAACTCGTCCTCGTCACCGGCGCCGGCAGCGGCATCGGACGGGCCACCGCGTTCGCCTTCGCCGAGGCCGGCGCGCGCGTGGTCGCCGTCGACCGGGACGCCGAGTCCGCCGCCCGCACCGCCGAACTGTCCCGGCTGCTCGGCGCCCCCGAGGCCTGGGCGGAGACCGTCGACGTCTCCGACGAACAGGCCATGGAGGAACTCGCCGCCAAGGTCGCCGCCGAGTACGGCGTGGTCGACGTCCTGGTCAACAACGCCGGCATCGGCCTCGGCGGCCCCTTCCTCGACACCACCACCGAGGACTGGAAGAAGGTCCTCGACGTCAACCTGTGGGGCGTCATCCACGGCTGCCGCCTCTTCGGCCGGCAGATGGCCGAGCGCGGACAGGGCGGCCACATCGTCAACACCGCCTCGGCGGCCGCCTACCAGCCCTCCCGCGCACTGTCCGCCTACGGCGCCTCCAAGGCCGCCGTCCTCATGCTCAGCGAAAGCCTGCGCGCGGAACTGGCGGGCCGGGGAATCGGTGTCTCGGCGATCTGCCCCGGCTTCGTCAACACCTCCATCACCTCCACCGCGCGCTTCGCGGGCGTCGACGCGGACGAGGAGAAACGCCGCCAGAAACGCACGGCCCGCCTCTACGAGCTGCGCAACTACCCACCCGAGAAGGTCGCCGACGCCGTCCTCGGAGCGGTCGTGCGCAACCAGGCCGTCGTACCGGTCACCCCCGAGGCCCGCGCCGCGCTCGCCCTGTCCCGGTGGGCGCCGAGGGCACTGCGGGCGATCGCACGCCTGGAGCCGCCGCGATGAGCCACCGGATCGCCCCGCGCCGGGTGGCCTTCGACTGGTCCCGCACCCCCTTGCACTGGATCCCCGGCGAACCCACCGCCACCCACGTCATCAACGTGCTGCACCTGCTGCTGCCCGCGGGGGAACGCTGGTTCGTGAAGGTCTTCAAGGAGGGCCTGCCGCTGGTCACGGACCCCGGACTCCGCGCCGACGTCAAGGGGTTCATGGGGCAGGAGGCCACCCACAGCGTCCAGCACACGCACGTGCTGGACCACTTGGCGGCGCAGCGGCTCGACACCGCCGCCTTCACCCGGCACGTCGACTTCCTCTTCGAGCGGCTGCTCGGCGAGCGCCCACCCCTCGACGCACCGGTCCCCGCGCGGGAGTGGCTGCGGTTCAGGCTGTCGGTCGTGGCCGCCGTCGAGCAGTTCACGGCGGTGCTCGGCGACTGGGTCCTGGCCGCCGACGGCCTCGACCGGGCCGGCGCCGACGAGGTCATGCTCGACCTGCTGCGCTGGCACGGCGCCGAGGAGGTCGAACACCGCGCCGTCGCCTTCGACATGTACCAGCACTGCGGCGGCACCGGGGCACCCCGCTACGTCCGCCGGGTCGCGGGCATGGCGGTGACGGCCCCGGTGATGCTGTACCTGTGGGTATGGGGCACGGCCTACCTGATGCGTCACGATCCACAGTCGGCCGGGCGGCTGCGCTACTCCCTCAAGGAACACGAGAAGGCCGTACGAAAGGGTCTGCTGCCGGCCTGGCGGGAACTGGGCGCGGCCGTACCGCGCTACCTTCGCCGGTCCTACCACCCGTCGCGGGAAGGGTCGTCGAGCCGCGCGGTGGAGTACCTGAAGCGGTCCCCGGCGGCGAAGGCGGCCTCGTGAGCGACACCCCCGCCTACCGGATCGAGGACCTCGCCCACCTCAGCGGCGCGACCGTCCGAACCATCCGCGCCTACCAGGACCGCGGACTGCTCCCCCGACCCGAGCGCCGCGGGCGCGCCAACCTCTACACCGACACCCACCTCGCCCGGCTGCGGCAGATCGCCGACCTCCTCGACCGCGGCTACGGCCTGGCCTCCATCAAGGAGCTCCTGGAGGCCTACGACTCCGGTCGCGGCCTGGGCGGGATCCTCGGCCTGGTCGCCGAGGTCGACGGCCCCTGGACCGACGAGGAGGCCGTCCGGGTCTCCCGCGCCGAACTGGACGCACGCTTCGGCGGCACCCCCGACGAGGCCGCGGTCGCCGAGGCGGTGGAGCTCGGCGTGCTGGAGCCAGTGCCCGGTGACGAGGACTTCTTCCTCGTGCCGAGCCCTCAAGAGCTCGCCGTGGCAGTCGAGTTGCACGCCGCAGGAGTGCCGCTCTCCGCGATCTCGGGCCATCTGCGGGAGTTGAGGGGTCAGGTCGAGCACATCGCCTCCCGTTTCCTGGAGTTCACCACCGAGCACGTCTTCGCCCGCTACCTCGAAGGCCCCCACCGGCCGAGCGACTCCGACGCCGCCGAGGCGGCCTCACTCGTACGACGGCTGCGACCCCTCGCACAACGGACCGTGGACGCCGAACTCGCCCGCGCCATGAGGGTGTTGGCGGTACAGCACCTCCGGCAGCACCTCGGTTCGGGAGAGTCGCAGGACGGGCGTCCCGTGTCACGTTCCGTGGCCGTTCCCGAGGAGACGATGCGGGCGGTGGAGGAGCTGGTTGGGGCGGAGCGGGTGGCGGAGTTCTTTGCGCTGGCGGCCGAACGGGAGGTGCGGGCACGGAAGTTGGATGCGCTCACGTCAACTGGACGGCCCCCGATCGATCTTGACGAAGTGGACTGACATGACAGGGAGTTGTCCACAGAAACTCCAAGTAGCCTGTGGATAACTACAGTTGGTTGTGGATCAAACATCGGCGCCAAAATCATTCGCGTGATTCACGTCTCTCCCGGCACCCTGGCGAGATGAATGAGAACAAGCCACGCGAGGGAGACGAGAGACGCACCGTGAAGGTGTCGAAGTACCTCTCGAAGCATCTGCGCCACCAACCGGAACGGATCGGGCTCACGCTCGACGAGGCCGGCTGGGTCGAGATCGACGAGCTGATCGCCGCGGCCGCCGCACACGGCTTCCGTTTCACCCGCGACGAGCTGGACCACGTGGTCGCCGCCAACGACAAGCAGCGCTTCGCGGTCGAGGGCACCCGCATCCGCGCAAGCCAGGGCCACAGCATCGACGTCGACCTGGGCCTGCCACCGGCGACCCCGCCGCCGTACCTCTACCACGGGACCGTGGGCCGCTGCCTGGACGCGATCCGCGCCGAGGGACTGCGGCCCATGAACCGGCACGACGTGCACCTGTCGGCCGACCGCGAGACCGCGACCCGGGTCGGTGCCCGCCGCGGCCGCCCCGTCGTGCTCTCCGTCGACGCGCAGGCCATGCACCGCGACGGCCACGTCTTCCACATCAGCGCGAACGGGGTGTGGCTGACCCAGGCCGTGCCACCGCGCTATCTGCGATTTCCCCAGCCGCACTGAACCAGGTGGGAGATGATCGACGCCATGGATCACGGCACGAACCACCTCCCCACCACTGAGGCAGCCGTCACCGCGCTCCGCTCCCTCGCCGCCGAGTACGGGCTCACCTTCGAGGTGACCCACGACATCGGGGCCGACCAGACCTCCCGCCGCAGCGCCGCGGGCGTCGGCGTCACCACCGACCCGGACGGCACCCTGCCCCACGAGGCGTACGTCGAACTCGGCGGCCGGCCCCAGGTGGATGTGCGCCTCTTCCCTGACGACGACGCCCTGATCACCGTCGACGGAGTCGAGTGCCCCGACGTCGCCCGCGACGACGTCCCCGCGTTCCTCCGCGCCCTCTACGACGGCCACGCCTGGGTGAAGGCACGCCGCTTCCCGCCCAGCCACTTCCTGATGGTGCCGCTGCCGGGTGACCGTGTGCACAAGGAGTTCATCACGGTGAGCCTCAGCCCTTGGCTCAGCGCCCGCACCCAGTGACCGTGCGTCACTGTTTCACGTGAAACACGGCTCGGCGCATACGCTCGGACACATGAGTCTGCGCCTGAGCACCGTGATCCTCCCGTACCGCCGCTGGAACGAGGGGGGCCGCGAGGCATGGCAGCGCGCGGAGCAGCTCGGCTTCCACACCGGGTACACCTACGACCACCTGTCCTGGCGCACCTTCCGCGACGGGCCCTGGTTCGGTGCCGTGCCCACCCTGACCGGCGCCGCGGGCGTCACCGACCGGATGCGCCTGGGCACCCTGGTGACCTCACCGAACTTCCGCCACCCGGTGACCCTCGCCAAGGAACTGATCACCCTCGACGACATCTCCGGCGGCCGCGTCACCCTCGGCATCGGCGCGGGCGGCACCGGCTTCGACGCCACCGTGCTCGGCCAGGATCCGTGGAGCCCGCGCGAACGCGCCGACCGGCTCGCGGAGTTCGTCCCGCTGCTCGACCGCCTGCTCAGCGAGGACTCCGTGTCCTATGACGGCGACTTCTACTCGGCGCACGAGGCCCGCAACCTCCCCGGCTGCGTCCAGCGGCCCCGGCTGCCCTTCGCCGTGGCCGCCACCGGGCCCCGCGGTCTCAAGCTCGCCGCACGCCACGGGCAGGCATGGGTGACCACCGGCGACCCGAAGCTGTACGAGAACGGGACACCCGAGCAGTCCGTCCAGGCCCTCAGGGGCCAGATCGACAGGCTCACCGACACCTGCGCGGCGCTCGGCCGGGACGTGAGGACCCTGGACAAGATCCTGCTCACCGGTTTCACCCCCGACCGTGGCCGTCCGCTGGACTCCCTCGACGCGTTCGTCGACTTCGCGGGCCGCCACCGGGAGCTCGGTTTCACGGAACTCGTGATCCACTGGCCGATCCCCGACTCGGTCTTCGCCGCCGACGAGAAGGTCTTCGAGCAGATCGCCATGGAGGCACCGGCACAGGTGGGCTGAGACAGCCGCACCGGGACATGTGAGGTACGCCCCGCGTCATCTATGTCTCACCTGTGCGGGCACCCGCACGGTCGTGCACGCATATGCGGGAGAATGAGCGGGTGACCTCAGCGACTCGACAGCCCGAGACCCCGGCCGCCGACATACCGCCGCGCCTGATCGCCACCGATCTCGACGGCACTCTGCTGCGCGACGACAAGTCGGTGTCCCCCCGCACGGTCGCGGCCCTCGCCGCCGCCGAGGAGGCCGGCATCGAGGTCTTCTTCGTCACCGGCCGCCCCGCCCGCTGGATGGATGTCGTCAGCGACCACGTCCACGGCCACGGCCTCGCCATCTGCGGCAACGGCGCCGCGGTGGTCGACCTGCACGGCGGCCCCGGCGCCCACCGGTTCGTGAAGGTGCGCGAGCTGGCCCGGGAGAACGCGCTGGACGCCGTACGCCTGCTGCGCGAGGCGGCGCCCGGCACGGTGTACGCGGTGGAGCAGACGTACGGCTTCTACCAGGAGCCGGACTATCCCAAGCTGCACATGGAGATCCCGGACAACCTCGCGCCCGCCGAGGAACTGCTGGCCGAGGACGGTCCCGGTGCCGCCGAGCCGATGCTGAAGATCCTCGCCTACCACCCCTCGATCGACCCGGACGCCTTCCTCACCCTTTCCCGCCTCGCCATCGGCGAGCGTGCCAACGTCACCCGGTCCAGTCCCAGCGCCCTGCTGGAGATCAGCGGCCCCGGGGTCTCCAAGGCCAGCACGCTCGCCCTGTGCTGTGCCGAGCGCGGCATCTCGCACGAGCAGGTCGTCGCCTTCGGGGACATGCCCAACGACATCGAGATGCTCACCTGGGCGGGACAGTCGTACGCGATGGGCAACGCCCACCCCGACGCGATCGCGGCCGCCTCGGGCCGGACCGTCGCCAACAACGAGGACGGGGTGGCCGTCGTGATCGAGCGCATGCTGGAGCGTATGTAGGAGTCGCGGCCGGCCGAGGGGCCCCGCGCGGCCGGCCCGGGCGCCCGGACGCGGTCCTGTTCAAGGCGTACGGCTGGGGGACAGGTTGCTGCGCACGGGTCAGTGCGGCACCCGTTGGGAGCCGGCCGTCCTCAGTGGGCGGTCACCAGGAGCTCCGACTCCGCCTCCCGCTCGGCCATCCCCCGCAGCGGTCCCTCGGCACCCGCCAGCTCCCGGTAGGAGCCGCGCTGCACGATCCGGCCCTCGTCGAGTACGACCACCTCGTCCACCGACTCCAATCCCGCCAGGCGGTGCGTGATGAGGAGTGTCGTACGGCCCTCGGTGGCGGCCAGCAGATCGGCGGTGAGCGCGTCGGCGGTGGGCAGGTCGAGATGTTCGGCGGGCTCGTCCAGCACGAGGACGGGGAAGTCGGCGAGCAGTGCCCGGGCCAGCGCTAGCCGCTGGCGCTGACCGCCGGACAGCCACGCCCCGTGCTCGCCGACCAGGGTGTCCAGCCCGTCGGGCAGACTCTCCGCCCAGTCGAGCAGGCGGGCCCGCCGCAGCGCGTCCCGCAGTTCCTCCTCGCTCGCGTCCTTCCTGGCGAGGAGGAGGTTCTCGCGCACCGAGCTGTCGAAGAGGTGGGCGTCCTGGGCGCACAGCCCCACCAGCCGCCGTACGTCGTCGCTGGGCAGCCCGTAGGCGTCCACGCCTCCCAGGGTGTAGGTACCGGCGTCCGCGTCCAGGAAGCGCAGCAGCACCTGCGCGAGGGTCGTCTTGCCGGAGCCGGAGGCGCCGACCACGGCGATCCTCCGGCCCTCCGCGAGGGTCAGGTCGAGGCCCGCGAGCGCGTCCCGGTCCTGGCCCGCATGCCGGGTGGTCACTCCCCTGAGGACGACGGGGAACGGCGAGGCGGGTGCCTGCCGGGCGTGCTCCGGCTCCCGGACCGGCTCGGGCGCGTCCAGCACCTCGTGGACGCGCTCAGCGCTCCTGCGCACCCGCTGGCGGTACTGCACGGCGAGCGGCAGTCCGAGGACGGCCTCGAAGGCGGCCAGCGGAGTGAGGACGACGACGGCCATGGTGACCCCGCCGAGCCGGCCTGAGGCGACCGCCTGGGCGCCTACGAGGGCGGTCGCGGTGACGGTCAGGCCGCAGATCAGGGCGGTGAGGCCGTCACCGAGTGCGGTGGCGGTGGCGGCGCGGGAGGCGATCCGGGTGAGGACGCCGTCGGCCTGCCGCGCCTCGGCTGTACGGGCGGGCAGGGCACCGGCGACGGTCAACTCGGCGGTCCCGGTGAGGAGGTCGGTCACCCTGGTCGACAGTTCCCCGCGGGCGGGGGCGAGTCTGCGTTCGGCGCGGCGGGCCACGGCTCCCGTGACGAGCGGGACCCCGACGCCGGCGGCCAGCAGGCCCAGGGCCAGCGCGGCACCCGCTTCCGGCAGCAGCCAGGCCGTGAAGCCCACGGAGGCCGCCGACACCACGACGGCGGCAACGGCGGGCAGCAGCCAGCGCAGCCAGTAGTCCTGGAGGGCGTCCACGTCGGAGACGAGCCGCGAGAGCAGATCACCCCGGCGGGCCGTGCGCAGACCGGCGGGCGCCAGCCGCTCCAGGCGCCGGTACACGGCGACCCGGGTGTCGGCGAGCATGCGCAGAACGGCGTCGTGCGACACCAGCCGCTCCGCGTACCGGAACACGGCCCGCCCGATCCCGAAGGCCCGGGTCGCCGTCACGGCCACCATCAGGTACAGCACGGGCGGCTGCTGTGAGGCCCGCGAGATGAGCCACCCGGAGGTGGCCATCAGTCCCACGGCGCTGCCGAGGGCGAGGCTGCCGAGCAGCAGCGCGAGCCCGAGCCGGCCCCGCCGGGGGCCCGACATGGCACGGACGCGGGCGAGAACACCGCGTGCCTCTGCTGCCCGCTCGATCGTTCCGGGCTCGGCCTGAACGCGGTCGCCCGGAACGGGGTCGCCGTCCTCCACCACGCGGGCCGTGGACGTCCTGGCGGTGGCGTCCACAGGCGCCGGCGCCGCGGGCTCCTTGAGCCGCACCACCCGGTCCGCCACTCCGAGCAGCGCCGGCCGGTGCACCACCAGCAGCACCGTGCGCCCGGCCGCCAGCCGCCGTACGGCCGCCACGACCTCCGCCTCGGTCGCCCCGTCGAGCGCCGCCGTCGGCTCGTCCAGGAGCAGGACCGGCCGGTCCGCGAGGAACGCCCGGGCCAGCGCGAGCCGTTGCCGCTGCCCGGCGGACAGTCCGGACCCCTCCTCGCCGAGCACGGTGTCGGCACCCAGCGGGAGCGCGTCGACGAACCCCAGTGCCCCCGCGTCCCCCAACGCCCGCCGCACCGCGGCCTCGTCGGCGTCGGGCCGTGCCAGCCGGACGTTCTCGGTGATCGTCCCCGCGAACAGGTGCGGCCGCTGCGGCACCCACGCGACGCGCGACCGCCACTCCTCCAGGTCGGCCTCGGCAAGATCGGCTCCTCCGATCCGCACCCGGCCCTCGGCCGGCCGCACAAAGCCCAGCAGGACGTTCAGCAACGTCGACTTGCCCGCCCCGCTGGGCCCGACCAGCGCGACCGTCTCGCCCGGGGCGACCTCGAAGGACACGTCCGTGACGGCGTCCCCGGAGCGGCCGGGGTACCTGACCGTGACCCGCTCGAAGGCCAGCGCACCGGCGGGCACAGCGACCGTGCCCGATGCCGGCACCGGTGTCTCCAGCACCGAGAAGATCTCCTCGGCGGCCGCCAGCCCCTCCGCTGCCGCGTGATACTGCGCGCCCACCTGCCGCAGGGGCAGATACGCCTCCGGGGCCAGGATGAGGATGACCAGGCCGTCGTACAGGTGCATCTCACCGTGCACGAGACGCATCCCGATCGTCACGGCGACCAGCGCCACCGAGAGCGTCGACAGCAGTTCGAGCGCGAAGGAGGAGATGAAGGCGATCCGCAGGGTCCGCATGGTCGCCTGCCGGTACTCGCCGGTGATGCGCCGGATCGACTCGGCCTGCGCCTTGGCCCGGCCGAACACCTTCAGGGTCGGCAGCCCCGCGACGACGTCCAGGAAGTGCCCCGACAAGCGGGACAGCAGCCGCCACTGACGGTCCATCCTGGATTGCGTGGCCCAGCCGATCAGCACCATGAAGACCGGGATGAGGGGCAGGGTGCCGACGATGATGGCCGCCGAGACCCAGTCCTCGGTCACGATCCGTGCCAGCACCGCCACCGGTACGACCACCGCAAGGCCCAACTGCGGGAGATAGCGCGAGAAGTAGTCGTCGAGGGCGTCGACACCCCTGGTGGCCAGGGCGACCAGGGAACCCGTCCGCTGTCCGCTCAGCCACCCCGGGCCCAGCGCGGTGGCCCGCTCCAGCAGGCGTCCTCGCAGCTCCGACTTCACCGCTGCGCTCGCCCGGTGCGCGGCCAGCTCGGTGAGCCACGAGACGAGCCCCCGGCCGGCGGCGACGGCCGCCAACAGCAGCAGGGGAGTGCGGAGTTCAGCGACCGCCAGACCGTGCTGGAACGCGCCGACCACGATCTCGGCGATGAGCATCGCCTGGGCGATGACCAGCAGGGCGCCGAGAACGCCCAGGCCGACCACGGCCACCAGGAAGAGGCGGGTGGCCCGGGCGTAGCGGAGCAGACGCGGGTCGATCGGTTTCACGTGAAACACACCCTCTTCTCAAGGGGCACGTTTCACGTGAAACATGCCCCATCGGGCTCAGTGCGCGGCTTCGGCGATGTGCTGGGTGCCGATCCGCTTGCGGAACACCCAGTAGGTCCAGCCCTGGTAGAGCAGGACGACCGGCGTGGCGATCCCCGCGCACCAGGTCATGATCTTCAGGGTGTACGGGCTCGACGAGGCGTTGGTGACTGTCAGGCTCCAGTCCGCGTCGAGCGAGGACGGCATGACGTTCGGGAAGAGCGTCAGGAAGAGCATGGCCACGGCGGCCACGATGGTGACACCCGACAGCGCGAACGACCATCCCTCACGGCCCGCCTGGTTGGCCACCAGGGCGGCGACCAGCGCGGCCACGGCCACCACGAGCGCGACGAGGCTCTTGCCGTCACCGCTGTCGACCTGCGTCCACAGCAGGAAGATCGCTGCCAGCGCGGCCGCGGTGACACCGACCCGAGTCGCCAGCCTCCGTGCCCGCTCCCGGATCTCGCCGACCGTCTTCAGTGCCGTGAACACGGTGCCGTGGAAGGTGAACAGGGTCAGCGTCACCAGACCGCCGAGCAGGGCGTACGGGTTGAGCAGGTCCCAGAGGGAGCCGACGTACTCGAAGTTCCGGTCGATCTTCACCCCGTGCACGATGTTGCCGAAGGCCACGCCCCACAGGAACGCGGGGATGAGCGAGGTCCAGAAGATCGCGGTCTCCCAGTTGCGCTGCCAGTTCTCCTCGGGCCTCTTGGCCCGGTACTCGAAGGCGACACCCCGGACGATCAGGCAGACCAGGATGACCAGCAGCGGCAGGTAGAAGCCGGAGAAGAGCGTGGCGTACCAGTCGGGGAAGGCGGCGAAGGTCGCGCCGCCCGCCGTCAGCAGCCACACCTCGTTGCCGTCCCAGACCGGGCCGATGGTGTTGATCAGGACGCGCTTCTCGGTCCGGTCGCGGGCGAGCAGCTTGGTGAGGACACCGACTCCGAAGTCGAAGCCCTCCAGGAAGAAGTAGCCGGTCCACAGGACGGCGATGAGCACGAACCAGACGTCGTGAAGTTCCATGACTCGATCTCCCTCGGCCTAGTACGAGAAGGCCATCGGCTTGTCGGCGTCACGGGTGTCGCCGCCGATCTTCGTGGGCGGGTTGAGGTCGGCCTCGGTGAGCTCGGGCGGGCCGGCCTTGACGTACTTCACGAGCAGCTTGACCTCGACGACGGCGAGGATGGCGTACAGGGCCGTGAAGACGAGCATCGAGATGAGGACCTCGGCCTGGGAGACGCCGGGGGAGACCGCGTGCCGGGTCTGCAGGACGCCGTAGACGACCCACGGCTGGCGGCCCATCTCGGTGAAGATCCAGCCCCAGGAGTTGGCGATCAGAGGGAAGCCCAGGGTCCAGATCGCCACGAGCCAGTACAGCCTGCCGAGCTTGGGGCTGAGGGCCTTGTTCTTGAACAGGACCAGGTGCGGTACCTCGTCCTCGCCGACCCTCAGGTGCTGCGGGAGCATGAACTTCTTGCGGGTCAGCCAGAGTCCGGCCAGGCCGATGGCGAAGGACGCCATGCCGAAGCCGATCATCCAGCGGAACGCCCAGAAGGTGACGGGGATGTTGGGCCGGTAGTCCCCCGGCCCGTACTTCTGCTGCTCGGCCTTGTTGACGTCGTTGATGCCGGGGATGTACGAGGTGAAGTCGTCGTTGGCGAGGAAGGACAGCAGGCCCGGGATCTCGATGGCCACGCTGTTGTGGCCCTTCTCCACGTCGCCGTAGGCGAAGATCGAGAAGGGGGCCGATTCCTGGCCGTCCCACAGGGCCTCGGCGGCCGCCATCTTCATCGGTTGCTGCTTGAACATGACCTTGCCGAGCGTGTCGCCGCTGATCGCGGTGAGCATGCCGGCGACGACCACGGTCACCAGACCGAGGCGCAGCGACGTCTTCATGACGGGGATGTGCTTCTTGCGGAACAGGTGGAAGGCCGCGATGCCGACCATGAAGGCACCGCCGGTCAGGAAGGTGGCCGACAGGGTGTGGAAGACCTGGGCGAGCGTGGTGTTCTGGGTCAGCACCGCCCAGAAGTCGGTGAGTTCGGCGCGGCCCTTCTCCTTGTTGATCCGGTAGCCGACCGGGTGCTGCATCCACGAGTTGGCCGCGAGGATGAAGTACGCCGACAGGATCGTGCCGATCGAGACCATCCAGATGCAGGCCAGGTGGATCTTCTTGGGCAGCTTGTCCCAGCCGAAGATCCACAGGCCGATGAAGGTCGACTCGAAGAAGAAGGCGATCAGGGCCTCGAAGGCCAGCGGGGCACCGAAGACATCACCGACGAAGCGCGAGTAGTCGGACCAGTTCATGCCGAACTGGAACTCCTGCACGATGCCGGTGACCACGCCCATCGCGATGTTGATCAGGAAGAGCTTGCCCCAGAACTTGGTGGCCCTGAGGTACTTCTCGTTCTCCGTCCGCACCCAGGCGGTCTGGAGGCCCGCCGTGAGGGCGGCCAGGGAGATCGTCAGGGGCACGAACAGGAAGTGGTAGACGGTGGTGATGCCGAACTGCCAGCGCGCCAGGGTCTCCGGCGCCAGAGCCAGGTCCACGTCGCCGCTCCTTACCTCACAGGCTTGTGGAACAAATGCGTGCGAAGCGTTCGCTTGTGAAAGCGTTCACATTCACAAGCTAGTATGCCGTACCTGCTTTCGATAAACGAAGGGGGGTCCCCGGTCAGCTCTGGGGACCCCCTGTGGCACTTCTCTGACCTGCGCGGACGCCAGGCCGGTGTGAGCTAGAGCTCCTTGCGGAAGCCCTCCGCCACCTTCAGGAAGATGTCGTTCGCCTCGGCCTCGCCGACCGTCACGCGTACACCCTCGCCCGCGAAGGGCCGTACGACCACACCGTGCTGCTCGCACGCGGCCGCGAAGTCGACCGTGCGCTCCCCCAGCCGCAGCCAGACGAAGTTGGCCTGGGTCTCGGGCACGGTCCAGCCCTGGGCGCGCAGCCCCTCCACCACCCGGTTGCGCTCGCAGACCAGCGAGCCGACCCGGCCCAGGAGTTCGTCCTCCGCCCGCAGCGAGGCGATCGCCGCCTCCTGTGC
The DNA here is from genome assembly GCF_001282115.1 of Streptomyces sp. NRRL B-24085. Lineage (GTDB taxonomy): Bacteria > Actinomycetota > Actinomycetes > Streptomycetales > Streptomycetaceae > Streptomyces. The sequence goes on from NZ_LJBR01000008.1 coordinate 12,549, forward strand.
GAGCTGGCTCACCCCGAAGGGCACCGCCGTCTTGCGCAGGGCCGCGGCCACCGGCTCGTGGGCGATCGCGAAGCCGACCCTGAGCCCCGCGAGGCCGTACGCCTTGGAGAAGGTCCGCAGCACACAGACGTTCGGCCGCGTGCGGTACAGCTCCACACCGTCCGGCACCTGCGGGTCGCGGATGAACTCGCGGTAGGCCTCGTCCAGCACCACCAGCACGTCACTCGGCACCCGGTCGAGGAATCGTTCCAGCTCGGCCCGCCTGACGACCGTGCCCGTCGGGTTGTTGGGGTTGCAGACGAAGATCAGCCGGGTCCGGTCGGTGATCGCGTCGGCCATCGCGTCCAGGTCGTGCACATCGCCCGGCGTCAGCGGCACCCGTACCGAGGTGGCACCGCTGATCTGCGTGATGATCGGGTACGCCTCGAAGGACCGCCACGCGTAGATCACCTCGTCGCCCGGCCCCGAGGTCGCCTGGATCAGCTGCTGGGCGACGCCGACCGAGCCCGTGCCGGTCGCCAGGTGGGAGAGCGGGACGCCGAAGCGCTCGGACAGCTCCTCCATCAGTCCCGTGCAGGCCATGTCCGGGTACCGGTTGAAGGAGGAGACCGCGGCCGTCACCGTCTCCAGCACACCCGGCAGCGGCGGATACGGGTTCTCGTTGGAGGACAGCTTGTAGGCCACCGGACCGCCGGCGGCGGCGGGCTTGCCCGGCTTGTACGTGGGAATACCCTCCAGCTCGGCGCGCAGCTTGGGGCTCGTCTCGCTCACCGCAGTCCTCCTCTGGACCACCGACACATGACCACCGGACATGGCGGCCGACTCGGGCAGCCGGCTTCCAATACTGCTCACCTTATGAGGATTGGGCGCCGCTGCGTACAGGTGAGAGCCAACCTCATCCGCCCCACGGGCATCAGGGGCATCACCGTACGAAGGCAGACGAATCAAGGGGCGCGGTCACATATATCTATGCGCCGGTGGCTCGCGCCGTAGCGCGCGTCACCCGTGAAGGTGAGTTGAGACCTCTTCGAAACATCGGGGACTTGGCAGGCCCATGCGTGCCGACGAGTTACGTAGTGCCATTGGATCGTTTAACTGGCTTTGTTTCAAAGGTAGTTGGCAGTATATGACCTTGCAGAAACGTGCCTGTCAACGCGTGCATATGCGTCCGCCCTACCCCACCGCATGAGCCCTACTATCGGCTCGCCATGACAGCAGCAGGGAAGCACCAGGTGAGCCGCGCGGAAACCTCACGTCGAGGCAGTCGGCCGGGCCGGGCGGGCATCAGAGACGTGGCCGCCGCCGCCGGAGTCTCCATCACGACCGTCTCCGACGCCCTGAACGGCAAGGGCAGGCTCCCGGACGCCACCCGCCGCCATGTCAGGGAGGTCGCCGACCGACTGGGCTACCGGCCCTCGGCCGCGGCCAGAACCCTCCGTACCGGCAAGTCGGGACTCATCGGCCTGACCGTGACGACGTACGGGGATGAACCTTTCACCTTCACCGAGTTCGCCTACTTCGCCGAGATGGCGCGGGCCGCCACCTCGGCCGCGCTCGCCCGCGGTTACGCCCTCGTCATCCTGCCGGCGACCTCCCGCCACGACGTGTGGTCGAACGTCGCCCTGGACGGCACGGTGGTCATCGACCCGTCCGACCAGGACCCGGTCGTCAGCGAACTGGTCCGGCAGGGACTGCCGGTCGTCTCCGACGGCCGCCCGGCCGGCGCGCTCCCGGTCACCGCCTGGGTCGACAACGACCACGAGGCCGCCGTCCTCGGCATCCTCGACCACCTGGCCGACGCCGGCGCCCGCCGCATCGGCCTGCTGACCGGGACGACGACGGACACGTACACCCATCTGTCGACCACCGCGTACCTGCGCTGGTGCGAGCGAGTGGGACAGGACCCGGTCTACGAGGCCTACCCGGCGCACGACCCGTGCGCGGGCGCCGTCGCCGCCGACCGGCTGCTCGCCCGCCCGGACCGGCCCGACGCCGTCTACGGCCTGTTCGACCCGAACGGCACGGACCTGCTGGCCGCCGCCCGCCGCTACGGGCTGCGCGTCCCGGACGACCTGCTGATCGTCTGCTGCAGCGAGTCCACCGTGTACGCCAGCACCGAACCGCCCGTCACCACGCTCTCCCTCAAGCCGCGCCGCATCGGCACAGCCGTGATCCAGCTCCTCATCGACGCCATCGAAGGGGTCGAATCGGACCAGCCGGTCGAGCAGGTGATACCGACCGAACTGATCGTGCGCACCTCCTCCCAGCGGCGGGCCCCGCGCACGACGGTCAGCCCGCCGCGGTCGCCCGAGGAGGAGTAGGGAGCCGGGAGGCTCGGGCTCGGGTCACGGCGAACCGGCGGCTCCGGTCGGCCCGGACGGGCGTGGCGGTGCGGGGGGGTGCACGGCGGTGCGACTCACGGAGGTGGGGACCGGCGGCGTCGCGCCCGCCGTCAAACCAGCGGGGCGATCTGCCGCCTCCCGCGTCGGTGACCCTCTTCGCCGGGCTCCTGCCGAAGCGGAGCGTCAGGCAGGGGTCGAAGCCCTGCCCAAACGGGGCGAATGCCGCGGTGAACAGGAGTCTTGCTCCGATTCACCACCCCTGGGTCATCACACGGCGCGATCCGCATTCCTATGATGGGCCCACGACACCGCGGGGCCGCTGCGACCAGGCAGTCCGAAGCGGTGCAGATGCGGCGCGATGGTGGAGGGGTCTGATGACTCAGGGGGCCGGTCAGGGACCCGAGGTGGAGCGCACGGCGGTGCTGCGCGACTTCCGGGTGCCCGCGTACGTCAACGAGACCGGTCCGTACGGCCACAGCGCGCACCCCGGGGACGTCGTCCCGGCCCACGAGGAGGCCTACCCCGAGGGGTACACCCCCACCGAGCAGGACCTGCCCGTCATCGACCCAGGCGACGGGCTCCAGGCGGCCGCCGACCCCGCCGAGCAGGCGGCGGACGGTCCCGGTCCGCTGTTCGTCGTCGGCGACGTCCACGGCTACCTCGACGAACTGATGGCCGCACTCCACGAGAAGGGCCTGGTCGACGCCGCGGGCAACTGGTGCGCGGGCACCGCCCGGCTGTGGTTCCTCGGCGACTTCACCGACCGCGGCCCCGACGGCATCGGCGTCATCGACCTCGTGATGCGGCTGTCCGCGGAGGCCGCGGCGGCGGGCGGCTACTGCAAGGCCCTCATGGGCAACCACGAGCTGCTGCTCATCGGCGCCAAGCGGTTCGGCGACACCCCCGTCAACTCCGGCGCCGGCACCGCCACCTTCCAGGCGGCCTGGCTGCTCAACGGCGGGCAGAAGACCGACATGGACCGCCTCCAGGACCACCACCTGCAGTGGATGGCCCGCCTCGACGCCGTCGAGGAGGTCGACGGCCATCTGCTCGTGCACTCCGACACCACCGCCTATCTCGACTACGGCGACTCGATCGAGGCGGTCAACGACACCGTCCGCGAGACCCTCACGCGCAATGACGCGGACGAGGTGTGGGACCTGTTCCGCAAGTTCACCAAGCGCTTCTCCTTCCGCGACGAGGGCGGCGCCGACCACGTGCGCTCCCTGCTCGACACGTACGGCGGCAACCGCATCGTCCACGGCCACAGCCCGATCCCCTATCTGCTCGGCGAAGTGGGCTCCGAGGACGACAAGGAGGAATCCGGTCCGGTCGTCGAGGGACCGCACGTCTACGCCGACGGACTGGCCATCGCGATGGACGGCGGAGTGACCATGGCCGGAAAACTGCTGGTCCAGCAACTGCCCCTGGATATCTGAACCTTCACCGGGCAGACCTTCCCCCAGGACGGACCGACCGTCTGCCGCGCAGGCCAGAGGCCAATTTCTGGAAACCCCCTGTCACCCTGCGCCGTGACCGCTCTACCATCTGCTTATCCGTAGCAGGCTCCCCTCCGTTTCTGCCCGACGGCTCGTTGGCATGCGAGCCCCAAGCCCTACGGAGCATCGGGGGATGCACATGAACAGCGTTCCGCAGCACCTGCACAGCGAGGACCGCCAGGACTACGAGCGGATCCTCGATGAGGCGCTGCGCTCCGCACCACACCGTCCCGAACTGGCCGCGGTCGGACAGCGGCTGAATCCCGAACAGCTGCGCACCATGGCGCTCAACGCGACCGCGCTCATCACGGCGGCCGCGGCGACCGAGTACCAGCACTACGTGAAGGTCCGCGAGGAACAGCGCCGTCCCGCGACGCCGTCCACCCTGTCGTCCGCGCACGAACCCGGTCCCGCCGACTCGGGCACGGGTGCGATGGGGCTCGCCACCACCATGGGAGAGGTCGCCGAGACCGCCGGTGCGGGCGCCGTCGCCGTCGCCGCCGTCCTGACGCCCGTCCTCGCCGGAACCGCCGCGGCGATCTTCCTGCTCGTGGGTTACATACTCCAGATGCTCAGCCCCCCGCCGGCGTTCGCCCACGCCATGATCACCATCGGATGGGTGTTCGGCGCACTGACCGCGGCCGCGATCCTCGTCGCCGCCGTCGGTCTGCTGATCACCGCACTGCGCAACCGGCCCTCACCGGACGCGGGGTACGGCGAACTGAGCGAGGAGGTGGCCCGGGCCAGGGACGCCTGGCGCGAGGCGCTGCTGGAACGCGGCCTCCTCCCCTTCCTCAGGGAGGCCCTGGCCGATCCCGGCACCGCCGCCGCACTGCACCACACGGCACCGCCCGCACCGACCAGCCGGATGCCCAGCCTCGGCTACGACCGCCCGGGCTTCAGCAGTCCGGACGACGGGGCCTCCGGTGCCCGCCCGAGCTTCACCAGCCCGGACTACACCAGCCCGGACTTCGGGGGGCCGGAACACCAGCCGGAGTGACACCCGGCACCGCCCCTCGGCTTGCGCCCCCACCCCGGGGAGCGCAAGCCGAAGACCCGGCCGCGAGCCGCTCCGCCGCCGCAGACCTTCTGAGCCGTGCGCTCCTTGGCTCTCCGTCTGACGGTCGCCGTGGCGGCAGACGCCTTGGGAAGTCGTCATCGAGCGCGTCTTCAGTCCCGACTGGGCAGTTGCCACTCCGCCCGTTCCGGAAGAGCGATGATCGCGATGCTCTCCGGTTGGGCCACCGCCAGGCGGGTGCCGTCCGGGTGCAGGGCGGCGACAGGCGTCGGAACGTGAGTGACCCCGTAGCTGCCCTCTCTCAGGGACACCTCCACGGTGGGCCATTCCGCCGCCACGGCGCCCGTCCTGACGTCGATCAGCCGCGGACTGCCGTGCAGCGATACGACCGTGTCGCCCCGCGCGATCAGAGTGCCGAGGGGGAGATCGGCCCTGTTGCGGTGGATCCACCGCCCTGCCGAGAGCGACCACACCCCCAACTGGCCTGGGCCCAGGGCAGGCGTCTCCTCCTCGTCGCGGAACTCACCCCCGGTCGCCACGGCCAGGCGGTCACCGTCGAGCCAGCAGGCCGAGACGACCTCCGCCGCGACGCCGGGGTCCGATGGCAGCACGCCAGGGCCGTCGAGCACAGCGGGGTCCGCCAACGAGCCGACCAAGTCGAAGACTTCGACGATCCCGTACGGATGCCACAGCCAGCCGGCCGACAGCAGGTGCGTGCCGCCCGGGCTCACGGCGAGCCGCGAGTGGAAGACGTCCTTCGGACGACGTTCACCACCGGTGAGCCGCTCTCCCGACTCCGCGTCCTCGATCTCGAGGACGTTGTACTCCTCCGGGCAGTGGACCAGAACCTCGCGGCCGTCCGGCAACACCCCGAGCGCCACCGGATAGTCGAAGGCATCGGCTTGGTAGTCACTGCGGTTCAGCTCACGGACGACCCGATCACCCTCGAGCAGCAGTGCCTCGGTACCGCGCTCGGCATGGACGACGGAGTAGCTGCCGGACGGGGAGACGACGCTCCGGTCGAAGGAGGACCCACGGTCGACGGAGGTACGCCGCTCCACGCCGTCCGGGCCCCACCGCCGGCCACCCACCGCATCGACCAGATCATCGCCGTCCCACACCAGTGACTGCGGCTCGGTCGTCGCCTTCAGAACGATCAGGACTCCGCCCTCCCCTCATCTCTTCCCCACCGCAGGGGCCCTCCTCGATCTCCTCCTGACTGTCGCCGTGACGGCGGCGGATGTCCTGGGAGATCTTCATCGACGGCAGGATCAGCCCACATGTGGCCGACATCGGATCTCGCTTCTCGATGCGTAATCGGATACTCCCTGGTCACCTACTGCCTAGATCACTAGCCTCGGCTTCTCATCCACACCTGCCCGGGGGGACTCATGCAAGCGCGCACAACACGGCTGATGACAAGAGCCGCAGCAACTGCCATAGGAATCTTCCTCGCGTCAGGGTGTGGCACGGCACAGGAGCCTAAGAGCGTTGCGGAAGCCTCGTCCGCCACGGCTTCGGACAAAACCGCGGTGGCGCCCCTGACGATGGCGCAACTCAAGGACCTCGCCTTCAAGGACGGAGAAGTCCCGCAAGCCCACGAGCCCATCGAGGTGCAGGAACCTCAGCCACAAGGAAGCGGACGATCCTTCCCGCCTGTATCCGTACCCGCCTGCCAGCCACTCATCGACATCCGCAATGGCAAGAGGTCATCGGCTCACGTCTTCCAGATCTTCAATTGGAAGAAGAACATCATGGGCGGCAGCTCCACGCTCGCCTCCTATGAGGAGGACGAGGCCGAACAGCGCTTCGCGGAACTCAAGAAGGCCCTCGCCGCCTGCCGGTCCTACGAGGGCGAGGGCTACGTCGGACCGTTCAAGGTGAAGGTGACCCCGGAGACACCGCCGCAGGTCGGCGAAGAGGCGGTGGCCTTCTGGGAGACCATCCCCGTGGGGCCGGAACAGCCCGAGGCCCGCAACGAGCAGTTCATCGTGGTCCGCACAGGGAACACCATCGCCGCGTTCTCCGAGCGCAGCGTAGGCGCGCGCCTGTCTTTCCCCACCGAGCTGATCAGTCGGCAAGTGGAACGTCTGCACAACGCTCAGCGACCTTGATCACAGGCGCAACGGCCGGCCGACGCCCCGGTAGGCATCGGCCAGCCGTATCTTCCCAGGTCAGTCCGCCAGAGGCAGGTACACGCGATTGCCGCTCGCCGCGAACTCCTTCGCCTTCTGGGCCATGCCCTCCTCGATCTCCGCCTGACTGTCGCCGTGACGGCGGCGGATGTCCTGGGAGATCTTCATCGAGCAGAACTTCGGCCCGCACATGGAGCAGAAGTGAGCCGTCTTGGCCGGCTCGGCCGGGAGGGTCTCGTCGTGGAACTCCCGGGCCGTGTCGGGGTCGAGGGCCAGGTTGAACTGGTCCTCCCAGCGGAACTCGAAGCGGGCGTCGGAGAGGGCGTCGTCCCACTCCTGGGCGCCCGGGTGCCCCTTGGCGAGGTCGGCCGCGTGGGCGGCGATCTTGTAGGTGATGACCCCCGTCTTGACGTCGTCCCGGTTGGGCAGGCCCAGGTGCTCCTTGGGCGTGACGTAGCAGAGCATCGCGGTGCCCCACCAGGCGATCATCGCGGCACCGATGCCGGAGGTGATGTGGTCGTAGGCCGGTGCGACGTCGGTGGTCAGCGGGCCGAGCGTATAGAACGGGGCTTCATCGCAGATCTCCTGCTGAAGGTCGATGTTCTCCTTGATCTTGTGCATCGGGACGTGCCCCGGGCCCTCGATCATGGTCTGTACGTTGAAACGCTTCGCGATCCGGTTGAGTTCCCCGAGCGTGCGCAACTCCGCGAACTGCGCCTCGTCGTTGGCGTCCGCGATCGAGCCGGGCCGGAGACCGTCGCCGAGCGAGTACGTGACGTCGTAGGCGGCGAGGATCTCGCACAGTTCCTCGAAGTTCTCGTACAGGAACGACTCCTTGTGGTGCGCCAGGCACCACGCCGCCATGATCGAACCGCCGCGCGAGACGATGCCCGTCTTGCGGTTCGCGGTCAGCGGTACGTACGGCAGGCGCACGCCCGCGTGGACCGTCATGTAGTCCACGCCCTGCTCGGCCTGCTCGATGACCGTGTCCTTGTAGATCTCCCAGGTCAGCTCCTCGGCGCGGCCGTCGACCTTCTCCAGCGCCTGGTACAGCGGCACCGTGCCGATGGGGACGGGGGAGTTGCGCAGCACCCACTCGCGGGTGGTGTGGATGTTGCGGCCGGTGGACAGGTCCATGACCGTGTCGGCGCCCCAACGGGTCGCCCAGGTCATCTTCTCGACCTCCTCCTCGATGGAGGAGGTCACGGCGGAGTTGCCGATGTTGGCGTTGACCTTCACCAGGAACCGCTTGCCGATGATCATCGGCTCGATCTCCGGGTGGTTCACGTTCGCCGGCAGGACCGCGCGTCCCGCCGCGATCTCCTCGCGGACGACCTCGGGCTCGACGTTCTCCCGGATGGCCACGTACTCCATCTCGGGGGTGATCTCGCCGCGGCGGGCGTACGCGAGCTGGGTGACCGCCTGGCCGTCACGGCTGCGGCGCGGCTGGCGGGACCGCCCCGGGAAGACCGCGTCGAGGTTGCGGAGGCCGCCCCGGGGTGAGGTGTGCTTGATCCCGTCGTCCTCGGGGCGCACGGGACGACCCGCGTACTCCTCTGTGTCCCCGCGGGCGATGATCCAGTTCTCCCGCAGCGGCACGAGGCCCCGGCGGACGTCCGTATCGGTGAGCGGATCGGTGTACGGGCCGGACGTGTCGTACAGCGTGACCGACTGCCCGTTGGTGAGGTGCACCTGGCGGACCGGCACCCGCAGATCGGGGCGCGAGCCCTCGATGTACGCCTTGTGCCAGCCGATGGACTTCCCGGCCTCCGCGTCGAGCTGATCGGAGGCAGGCGTGCGCGCGTCCTTGATGGTCATGAGACCTACTCCCTACGCCGGCATTACCCGGTAACAGGTTCGGCGGTCGACGCAGCGGTTTCCGTCCGCCGACGTTTCGTGGGGAACGTCACTTGCTTGACATGACGTTCCACGTGAAACATCGCTGGGACGGAGGTCAGCGCCCTCTCAGCCCGGTGCTCCGAGCTCCCGCGTGTACAAAGGTGGCTCCACGCTAGCGTCAATTCGGGCGCGGTGAACAGAGGGCCCCTGTCGTTCTTGCGATGATCGGTCGGTGACCACGACGCATCAGTCCCCTTACCCGCCTCCCGAGCCGCCGCGCCGACCGGGCTCCGGAAACGGCCCTGGGCACGGGCCGGGACATGGACCTGAGCACGGGTCCGGGCATGGCCCCGGGCATGGTCCTGGCAGTGGCTCCCGTGGCGGTTTCGGAGGCGCTGAGGGCAGCGGAGCCGGCGGCACCGGTGACAGCGGCGGCGGCAGTGGCGGCGGCGAAACCGTCGGGGCCAGTGGCTGGTACGAGCATGAGCATCGCGGCGGGCAGGGCGGCGGTCAGGGGCAGGGGTACGGCCAGGGTCAGGGGCCGAGTCACGGCCGGCGTCCGGGTGCGGCTTTCGGCGGCCAGGGCAGTGGTGGGGCTGGTGGCGGACACGGGCAGGGTCCCGGAGACACGCACGGGTACGGTCCGGGAGCAGGACGCGGTTACGGGCCCGGGGGCGAGCGCGGGCCTGGTGACGGGGGCGAGCGCGGTGACGGGCACGGTTCGGGCGACGGGCACGGACACGGACACGGGAGCGGACCAGGTTCCGGTGGTGGCGGGCACGGTCACTCGCACAGTCACAGTCATGGACCGGCGGCTCCCGTCTCCAAGCACCTGCGCAAGGTCATCGCGGCGATCCTCATCCCGTTCGGCATGGCAGTGGTGGTGGGGCTCGTGGTGCTCTGGCCCGGAGGCGCCCCGGCACACGAACGCACCGGGGTCGGCTTCGACCGGCAGACGCAGCAGGCCACCGTCAGCAAGGTCGTCAGCGTCGACTGCAAGTCGGTGAACGCCTCGGGGGAGACCCCGACCGGGGACACCTCCACCGCCGAGGGCTCGTCCGCCGAGCAACAGGCGAACGGGACCTGCAAGAAGGCCACGATCCGGGTCGACACCGGCAAGGACAAGGGCCGCACCTTCACGGAGATCGTCCAGCCGGACCAGTCCCGGCAGTTGCACGAGGGCCAGAAGGTCGTGGTCGCGTACGAGCCCTCCGCGCCCAGGGACTTGCAGTACTCGGTGACCGACGTGAGCCGCCGCTTCCCGATGGGGCTGCTCGCCGGCATCTTCGCGCTCGCCGTCGTGGTCGTCGGGCGGCTGCGCGGAGTCATGGCGCTGGTCGCGCTGGCCATCAGCTTCATGGTGCTGAACTTCTTCATCCTGCCCGCGATCCTCCAGGGCTCGAACCCGCTGCTCGTGGCGGTGATCGGGTCGAGCGCCATCATGCTGATCGCCCTCTACATGTGCCACGGCCTGTCGGCGCGTACCTCCGTGGCGGTGCTGGGGACGCTCATCTCGTTGGTGCTGATCGGCGTCCTCGGCTCGCAGTTCATCGGCTGGGCGGCGCTGACGGGCAACACGGACGACAACACCGGGCTCATCCACGGGCTGTACCCGGCGATCGACATGAGCGGTCTGCTGCTCGCCGGCGTCATCATCGGCTCGCTCGGTGTCCTCGACGACGTGACCGTCACCCAGACATCAGCGGTCTGGGAGCTGCACGAGGCCAACCCGGCGATGGGCTGGCGCGGGCTGTACCGCGCCGGAATCCGGATCGGCCGCGACCACATCGCATCCGTCGTCAACACCCTGGTCCTCGCCTACGCCGGTGCCGCGCTGCCGCTGCTGCTGCTCTTCTCCATCGCGCAGTCAAGCGTCGGGACCGTCGCCAACAGCGAGCTGGTGGCGGAGGAGATCGTGCGCACGTTGGTCGGCTCGATCGGCCTCGTCGCCTCGGTACCGGTCACCACGGCCCTCGCCGCCCTGGTGGTCTCGGCCGACCGACCGGGAGCGGGAACGGAGACGGCGGGGACGTCCGCGCCCGTACCGGCGACGAGTGCGAGCGCGGGCACGGCCGACGGCCGGCCGGCCGCGGGATGGGGTGGCGGGAAGGGACGACGGCGCAGGCGCTGAGTCTCCCGTGTCGCGGCAGGGCGGCGCAGGCGCAGGGACCCTGTGCCGCGGCGGCAAAGCCGCATAGGACCTTCTGCCACGGCGGCGCCGACGTTCAGCAGAAGCGTTCCTGCACCCTCCCCTCCCGCGCTGAAGCGTTACGTCACCAAGTTGCCGAAGGAGTCAGCCGGCGCTCTGCTCCTCCGCCAGGATCCGGTCCAGCGCCTCGTCGAGATGTGTGTCGAAATCGGCCAGCGCGGCCTCCTGGCCCAGCGGCACCAGCTTGTCGGTGCGGTCGAGGAACGCGATGATCGGCGCCGTCGACGAACGGAACAGGGCCTGATCACCGCCGACCTGGAGTCTGATCAGGACGTCACCCAGCAGGTCGGGACCGGCGGGCGAGACCCGCACATCGCCTTCCCCGCAGGGGCGCCCCACCCCGTCGATCAGCAGCTCACGACCAAAAGCCCAGGTCACCGGAGCATCGCCCGGGAGATGGAAGGTCAGCCGCACCGCATAGGGATCGCAGGCCTCGTAGCGCAGTTCCACCGGAATGCGGAAGGAGAGCTCCTCCGACACGAGGAAGCTCATCATGACCTCTGCCTGTACGGACTCGCGCATCGCTTACCCCGTCATCTGCCTTTGTCGGCCGGAAATGATCCCTCTGACACTGGAGGCATCTTGCTGAACGTGTACGGCAGATCACAAGGAGTGAGTTTTCAGATACTGATAGAGATCGCCAGTGACCCCATCAACCGGCTGATTTCTTCTTGTAGTTGCTGGGTGGCGGCCATCAACCGGTCCGCCTGATGGGCAGGCAGGGAGATGGCCATCGTTGCCGCAGCGTTACCCACCGTGATCGGAATCGCCGCGCACACCGTCCCCAGCGCGTACTCCTGACGCTCGATCACCGGCCCCATGCGCGCGGTCCGTTCGAGACGCCGGAGCAGGCTGTGGCCGTCGCGCACCGTGTACGGCGTGATGGACTGCACCGGGTACCGGTCGAGGTGGTCGCGCCGGGCCTCGTCGTCGAGCTGGGCGAGCAGACACTGCCCGATGGCGTGCGCGTGCGCGGTCTCACGGAAGTCGGCCCACTCCTCGACCGCCGGACTCCCGGGGCTGTCGGAGACACAGAGGACCTCGATCTCGCCGTCCCGGTACTGCGCGTAGTACACCGGTACGCCGATCAGGTCGCGCCAGTGCGCGAGCGCCTCGACGACGGTGCTGCGACGTTTCTGCTCGGCTCCACTGCTGCTCAGGCGCACGGCTGCCTCCCCGAGGAAGAACAGACCCTTGTCGCGGCGCAGATAGCCCTCGTGCACGAGGGTGCGCAGCAGGTGGTACGCCGTGGGGAGCGCCAGTCCGGTCTCGCGGGCGAGCTGCTTGGCGGGGGCTCCCTGCTCGTGCTGTGCGACGGCTTCGAGCAGGCGCATCGCACGCTGGACGGACCCGATCAGGGTGGCGGAGTGGGGCTGTTCCGGAGCTTCGGAGGAGGCCGCCGCGTGCCGCTGGACGGGAGCTGACGGTCGTACGGAAGCGGAGGGCTGCACGGGGGCCGACGCCCGCGCAGGAGTCGTGGACCGGCCGGGGATGATTGGCCGGCCGAGTTCGGATGACGGGTTGGCAGCGGATGACCGGCCGGAAGCGGCTGCTCGGCCAGGAGTGGATGACCGGCTGGGAGCGGATGCTCGGCCGGGAGTGGATGAGCTGGGAGCGGATGACTGGACGCTGCGTGCTGACCCCTGCCCCGGAGTTGCAGACCGCCCCGGAGGTGTCGGCGGAGCGGGAGTCGCCAGCTGCGCGGGAGCCACGGGCCGGGCGGCGGCGGGAAGGACGGGATCCACGGGCCGAGCGGACGCCGCGGCCTGGGCGGGGCCGACCGGCCCCCCAGGAACCGTCGGTCGTCCTGCGGCCGTTGACCGTGCCGAAGCCGTCGGCTGGGTCGGAGCCGTCGGCTGTGCAGGAGGCGTCGTCGAGCGGGCGTCGGTCTGTGCGGGTGCGGTGTCAACCGTGGCCAAGGGGCACTCCCGGAGCGCGAGGGGCAGCCCGTGCGGGGAACACGGGAGGGGGTGTACTCCGCTCGCGGGGTCGTCCCCGCGTCGAGTTCCGGACTTTAACGGTCCGCCACCGCACGTATACGGCCCGTCCGCGAAACTTCCCTCCCCCGAGGGAACGAGGGATTCCTGTTACCGCTCGCCCCGCCCGCTCCGGACGCTCACCAGTCGCTGCGCGACGAGGAGCTCGACATGAACTTCCGTACGACGTAGACGAGTCCGCCGACCAGGGCCACGAAGACCAGCAGCTTGAAGAGCAGGCCGATGACGAAACCGACGACGGTGGCTATCAGTCCGCCGAACACCACCAGGGCGATGACCGGCACCGCGACCCACTTCACCCACCACGGCAGCCCCGCGAAGATCGCTCCCATCGCACTCAACCTCTCTGCAGTCCGGCACCGTCCGGTCCCTCTGGTACCGGATCCACCAATGTCCTGCACCCGATGCTAGGGCCGCGAGGTGCCGCCGCGGGGGCCTCGCACCCCTTGTCCTCCCCTGATTGATCCCCTAGGGAACCCCGAGGCCACGAGTCAGCTCTCCGGGGGAGAGAACACCACCATCACCCTGAGGTCCTCGCTGATGTGGTGGAACTTGTGGGCGACACCGGCCGGCACGTACACCACGCTGCCGCGCGCCACCTGGGTCGTCTCCATGCCCACGGTGATCGCGGCGCGGCCGCTGACCACGAAGTAGACCTCGTCCTGGTGGTGCGGCTGCTGCGGGTCCTGCGCGCCCGCGTCGAGTGCGTACAGGCCGACCGACATGTTCCGCTCCCGCAGGAACTGGAGGTAGGCGCCGTCGTTGGCGGCGCGCTCCGCCTCCAGTTCGTCCAACCGGAATGCCTTCATCGACTAAGTCCGCCCTCGTCAGTGCCCGTGACCGATCTCTTCTGTCACGATCAGACACATGAAGAATTTCCTAGTCAAGACGATCGCCAACGCGGGTGCTCTGGCGGTCGCCGTCTGGCTGCTCGACAAGATCACCCTGACCGGTGGCAGCACCGGCAAGAAGGTCTGGACGCTGATCCTCGTCGCCCTGGTCTTCGGCCTGGTGAACTGGCTGGTCAAGCCGGTCGTGAAGGTCCTGACCTTCCCCCTGTTCATCCTGACGCTCGGCCTGTTCACGCTGGTCGTCAACGCACTGATGCTGCTGCTGACGTCGTGGCTGGCCGACGTGCTCAACCTGAGCTTCCACGTCGAGGGGTTCTGGACCGCCGTCCTGGGCGGCCTGATCATCTCGATCGTCTCCTGGGCCCTGCACATCGTCCTGCCCGACGAGGACTGAGGAGGCATGACCTACCGCGTCTGTTTCGTCTGCACGGGCAACATCTGCCGTTCCCCGATGGCCGAGTCGGTCTTCCGCGCCCGCGCGGCGGAAGCCGGCCTGGACGGCCTGGTGGAGGTCGACAGCGCCGGTACGGACGGCTGGCACGAGGGCGACGGCGCGGACCCGCGCACCGTGTCCGTCCTGGAGGAACACGGCTACGACGGCGCCCACACGGCCCGGCAGTTCCAGCCCTCCTGGTTCTCCCGCCTGGACCTCGTCATCGCCCTCGACGCCGGTCACCTCAAGGCCCTGCGACGCCTCGCGCCCACCCCGGAGGACGCCGGAAAGGTGCGGCTGCTGCGTTCGTACGACCCCGCCGCGGGCGCCGACCTCGACGTTCCGGACCCGTACTACGGGGGCCCGGACGGCTTCGAGGAGTGCCTTGAGATGGTGGAGGCGGCGAGCGAGGGTCTGCTCGCCGAGGTGCGTGAGCTGACGAAAGGACGGGTGGCATGAGCGACAGGGCTGCGGGCCAGGGGGAGGGCACGCGCGCGGTGCGGGCCGGACTCCCCGAGGCGGTCAAGAACGAACCGACCCTGCCCGGTCCGGCCTTCGCCGCCCACTTCCACCTGCCCGGCGAGGTCGACGGCCCGTACACCTACGGCCGTGACACCAACCCGAGCTGGAGCCTGCTGGAGCGCGCCATCGGCGAACTGGAGGCGCCCGGCCAGGACGGCGTGGAAACGCTGGTCTTCGCCTCGGGCATGGCCGCCATCTCCGCCGCGCTCTTCTCGCAACTGCGCGCCGGGGACACGGTCGTCCTGCCCAGCGACGGCTACCAGGTGCTGCCCCTGATCCGCGCCCAGCTGGAGGCGTACGGCATCGAGGTGCGCACCGCTCCGACCGGCGGCGACGCCCAACTCGACGTCCTCGACGGCGCGCGGCTGCTGTGGATCGAGAGCCCCTCCAACCCCGGCCTGGACGTGTGCGACATCCGGCGCCTGGTCGAGGCGGCACACGCGCGTGGTGCGCTCGTCGCCGTCGACAACACGCTCGCCACACCGCTCGGACAGCGGCCGCTGGAGCTCGGCGCGGACTTCTCCGTCGCCAGCGGCACCAAGCAGCTCACGGGGCACGGAGACGTCCTCCTCGGATACGTCACGGGCCGCGAGGGCGAGGCCATGGACGCCGTCCGCCGCTGGCGGAAGATCGTCGGCGCGATCGCGGGGCCCATGGAGGCCTGGCTCGCGCATCGCTCGATCGCCACGCTCCAGATGCGCGTCGACCGGCAGAACGCGACCGCGCTCGTGCTCGCCCGGGCACTGCGGGAACGCCCCGAGGTGACGGGCCTGCGCTACCCGGGCCTGCCCGACGACCCCTCGCACAAGATCGCGTCGCAGCAGATGCGCCGCTACGGATGCGTGGTCTCCTTCACGCTGCCCACGCGCGCGCGTGCCGACCGTTTCCTCGACGCACTGCGGCTCGTCGACGACGCGACGAGCTTCGGCGGGGTGCGCTCCACGGCCGAGCGGCGCGGGCGCTGGGGCGGGGACGACGTGCCGGAGGGATTCATCCGCTTCTCGGTCGGGGCGGAGGATCCCGAGGACCTGGTGGCGGATGTGCTGTGCGCGCTGGACGAGTCGGCCGACTGACCGTTTCAGCAGGGTCCCCACGGATGCACAGCCATGCACGGCTCCGCACAACGGACGGTCCGAGCCTCCCCCCTCGTGGCTCGGACCGCCCCGGTTCCGCGCGCGAAGAACCGCCCGACCAAGGCTAGTTGACTCTCTGTCAGTGTCCAATCACAGTAGCGACAGAGACCTATCGACATATTTATAGTTGGGCCCCTGCTCCCGGGGCCGGAACTGGGGCGGGGAAGGGGACGTCACCATGGACCTGGCCTTGCTGCGCACCTTCGTGACGGTGCACCGGGCCGGTTCCTTCACCCGCGCCGCCGCGCTGCTCGGACTGTCGCAGCCGGCCGTCACCTCCCAGATCCGCACCCTGGAACGGCAGTTGGGACGCCCCCTGTTCTTACGGCAGGCCCGCGGAGTGACCCCCACGACCATCGGCGACGAGCTCGCCCACAAGGCCGCGCCTCACCTCGACGCCCTGGTGGAGATCACCGAGATCGGACTCGATGACGAGTCGTCCCTGCGCACACTGCATCTGGCCGGACCTCCGGAGTTCACCGCCGAGCGGGCGCTGCCCGCCCTCACCGAGCTGACCGGCGAGGACGGCCAGGGCTTCGCGCTACGGGCCTCCTTCGGGAACGCCGAGGAGACCCTGGAGGGCCTGGCCGCCGGGCATCACGATCTGGCCATCAGCACGGCCCGTCCTCGGGGCGCGCTGCTCACCGCGAGCACGCTCTGCGACGAGGAGCACGTCCTGGTCGCCGCCCCGGACTGGGCCGGCCACCTCGGGCCGGAGAAAACGGTCGGCATCCGTCCCACTGCCAAACGGGCCCTCGCGTTCGAGGACGTCCCCGTGATCGAGGTGCACGAGTCGCTCCCCTTCGTCTCGCGCTACTGGGCCTCCGTCTTCGATTCCCGCCCCGCCGCACCGGGCACCGTCGTCGTCCCCGATCTGCGCGCCGTCCTCGCCTGCGCCATCGCGGGCGCCGGGCTCGCGGTGCTGCCGCGCTATCTGTGCGCGGCCGCCCTGGAGCGCGGTGACGTCGTCGCGCTGCACGAGCCCGCGGTGCCCCCGCTGCGGACCTACTTCCTGGTGGTCCGCACCGGAACGCTGGCCATGCCTCATGTCGCACGGGCACACGAATGGCTGCTGCGGGCTGCCGCCGACTGGTGTTGAGCTGGGGTTTCGCGTCCTTCACCCCGTGGACTCAGCCGGTGACCCCGCGCGATGTTTCACGTGGAACCATCCGGGCCACATACCCCCCATGACCGTCCGACCCGTGGTCAAGCGCACCGCCCGTGCCGTCCTCCTCGACGGCGATGATCTGATCCTGATCAAGCGCACCAAACCCGGCATGGATCCCTACTGGCTGACTCCCGGCGGAGGAGTCGAGCCGACGGACACGACCGTCGTCGACGCCCTGCACCGCGAGGTGTACGAGGAACTCGGCGCCAAGATCACCGATGTGGTCCCCTGCTTCGTGGACACCGTCGAACACATCGGCGACGACGGTGGCGCGACCGGAGTGAAGGTGCAGCACTTCTTCGTCTGCCATCTGGAATCGATGGACCCGTCCCTGCGTCACGGCCCCGAAGTGGAGGAGCCCGTCGGGGAGTACGAGATCGTCCGGGTGCCGTTCACCCGCGTGGGGATCGCCTCCGTCCACCTGGTCCCGCTGTCCCTGCGCCACTATCTGGACGGCAACATCGAGGGCGTACGGGCCATGCACGCACCGGACCTGGGCTGACCTCTCGGCGGGTCACCGGGCCAGGACGAGTTCCTCCACGGCGTCGTGGCGTATGCGTTCCGACGGGATTCCGATGGCTGTGAGCGTGTCCACACCGTTGCGGATCATGGCGGGCGGACCCGAGAGATAGGCGTCGTACTCGTGCCAGGGACCGTACGCGCGTACGGCGTCCGGGAGCCGGCGACGGGCCTGTCGGTCGACGACGGCCCGTACCGACAGCCACGGGTGGGCCTGCTGGAGCCTGAGCATCGTGTCGATGTCGTACAGGTCGTGATCGGTGCGGGCTCCGTAGAAGACTTCGACGGAGCGCCGTGCGCCGTGTTCGGCCAGGTCCTCGACCAGCGCCTTGATCGGAGCTATGCCGGTACCGCCACCCAGACAGAGCAGCCCGCTGTCGGTGGTGTGGTCCACGGTCATGGACCCCGTGGGCGGACCGAGCCGGATGGTGTCGCCGGGGCGGGCCCGGTGCACCAGGGCGTTGGAGACCCAGCCCGCGGGCACGGCCTTCACGTGGAACGACAGCAGGCCGTCCGAGCGGGGCGCGGAGGCGAACGAGTAGTGCCGCCAGATACGCGGCCACCACGGCGTCTCCAGGCTCGTGTACTGGCCGGCCAGGAACGGATAGGGCTGATCGGGCCGGACGGTGACGACGGCGACGTCCGGGGTCCTCAGCTCGTGGGCCACGACTTCTGCGTGCCACCAGGCCGGGGCGCGCAGTTCGTCCGCGGCCGCCGCGTCGATCATCACCTGCGAGATCGTCGTGTACGCCCGGACCCAGGCCGCTTCGGTCTCCGCGTCCCAACTGGCGGAGGCGTACCTGCTCAGCGCTCCGATGAGGCACTCCCCGACCGCCGGGTAGTGCTCGGCACGGGTCCCGTACTTGCGGTGGCCGCGCCCCAGGTCCTGTAGGTAGGCGACCAGGGCCGGGGTGTTGTCGATGTGCTCGGCCGCCGTCAGCAGCGCCCTGAGCAGGCGATCCCGCTGGGCGTCCATGGCTGCGGGGAACAACGGGCGCAGATGGGGGTGGCGTACGAAGAGCAACGCGTAGAAGTACGACGTGACCTTCTCGGCGACCGGGGTGACCTCGGCCATGGTCCGGCGGATACGGACGGCGTCCGGGGAGGGCTGAGTCTGCAGTGTCGGAGACGTGTGCGGAGGTACTGGAGGGTGTATCCCGTCCGGTCGCGTCGGGGCGCTTGTTTCCCCGGCTGGTACCTCGTCCCCGCGGTCGGCTCCCGGACCAGGCGGCACTGTTCCGTGAGCCGAGATGCCGGGCGGCGCTGAGGCCTGCGTCGGCCGGCTCGTCCGGGCAGCTGTCGGGGCTCCGGGAACGGTGCCCGGTCCTGGCCCGCCCATCAGGTG
Source organism: Streptomyces sp. NRRL B-24085 (assembly GCF_001282115.1). GTDB lineage: Bacteria > Actinomycetota > Actinomycetes > Streptomycetales > Streptomycetaceae > Streptomyces. The sequence goes on from NZ_LJBR01000008.1 coordinate 31,559, forward strand.
CGGTGGGGCCGGCAGATTTCTCTCCACCGCCTCTGGTCCGGCATCTGGCGCTCCCGCCGTCGGCTGCTTGCGTGCGGTGAACCAGCCGCCCTCGCCCCCGGAAGGCCCGTCGTCGGCCGACATGCCGGTGGGAGCGTCCATGGTGTGCCTCGCCTCGAACGTCTTTCGGTCGGTCTGCGCACTTCCTCGTTCGGAAAATGCCTGCTGTCCCCCGTGGACGGCTTGGTGGACGTGCGTGTGGCAAAGACCGCAGCGTCTCCCCGCAGCGTCCCACCGCGTATGGGCGCCCTGGCCGCATAGGCACGAATGCGGGTCTTCGATCTCCCCGTCCCGTTAGGCTGCATTGCCCGCTCTCGGGCCCAGGTCGCTCGCATCTCGGTACGGACGGGAGCCGGAGTCGACCTCTACCGGTCGACGTTCCGCACACCGTCAGTCAGCCTGGCGCACCAATTCATAGGCTTCCCACAGGTCCATGCCGGTGTAGGAATGGGTCGAGACGTCGGACAGATGATGGTCCGCATTGACCGCCACCGAGAGCGGCACCACGGAGAAAAGGTCCTTGTCGGAGGCTGAGTCACCATAGGCGACGCAGTCGGCCCGGGTCACTCCGAACTGCTCGCACAGCCGGTCCGCGATCAGGACCTTGGCGGCCGCGTTGAGTGCTCCGGCAGGATCCACGGGCTCGGTGAAGGGGACGGCCGGAAAGCGTGACCCGTACGTGGCATGAGCTCCCCAACTGGTGAGCCGTTCCACGAAGAAGGACGGCGAAAGGGATACGACCGCGCAGTAATCGCCCTGTTCCCTGATCTCCGCCCAGACCTCGCGAATGCGGGCCAGCCATGGGGCACCCTCGAAAGCCGCGACGACATGTGCTTCGGTCAGGGACGCCCACAAGGCGTACACCTGCTGCGCGTATTCGGACGGGTCTATCAGTCCGGCCCCGATCGCCTGGTCGAGTGCCACCGTCTCGGCCTCGAGTCCGAGCTGCCGGGAAATCTGAACGGGTGCGCTGCTTCCGTGCAGCAAAGTGCCGTCGAGGTCGAAGAGATGAAGTCTCGCCATGTCCTTGAGGCTAGTGGCCCGCTTGGGGCAATGGTTCATGAGAACGGTAAGGCGTCATGCTGCTCTCGTCGGACGCCGGACGATCGCCGTACTCCGATGTTTCACGTGAAACACCCGGAATCCGATCACCCGTTGCGCCCTCGGCCACCACATGGCCAAAAGCTCGTACGAGCCCCAGGAAACAGGTGGACGCCGAGGGTCCTCGTCGGACAGCCTGACCTGCGTGCCGACTCCTTCTCTCGCCGCCCTCCCCATCCGTCGTCTGACGCTTCGTGATCTCACCGCCTGCGCGGACCTGTCCGAGGACCGGGGGTGGCCACGCGAGGAGCACAAGTGGGGTCTTCTCCTCTCGGCCGGAAAGGGCTACGGCATCGATGATCCCGACGGAGGACTCGTCACCGCCTGCGTGGTCACGGAGTACGGCCCCTACAGCGAGCCCGATCTGGGAGCGATCGGGATGGTGCTGGTCGCCGAACGGCACGCTCGACGAGGGATCGGCCGTCGGCTCATGCGGCACGTCCTCTCGGTGATGGGCACCACTCCGCTGACCCTCCACGCGACGCCGTACGGCCGCCCGCTCTACGAGGAACTGGGCTTCAAGGTCACCGGCCGGGCGGAGATGCTCCGCGGACACTTCATCCCGGGCGGCCCGGTACCGACGACGAGCACGCGCGCGGCCACCGCCGAGGACCTCGCCGCGGTTCTCCGGCTCGACGAGGAGGTGCTCGGCACGGATCGCACGCACCTCATCACCCGACTCCCCGCCTTCGCCGACCAGTTCCGTGTCGCCGAGGAGAACGGCCGGATCATCGGGTACGCCGCCGCATGGCCCAACATGGACACCCAGGTGGTGGGCCCACTGGTCGCCCGTGACACCGACACCGCCAAGGCCCTCGTCACGTCGCTCGCCGCCGGCACCGACCGCCCTCTGCGCACCGACATCGACGTGCGCCACGAAGAGCTGCGGACGTGGGCCCGGGAACGCGGTCTGGCGTCGGCCGCTTTCAACTCGGTCATGACATACGGGATGCCGGAGCTGCCGGGTGACTGGAGCCGCCGGTTCGCCCCGCTGACGGTGGCCGCGCTCTGAGGTATGCGACGGCGCCGGTGCCCCGGACTTCGGGGAACCGGCGCCGTCGTCATGCCCGGCCGTGGAGCACGCGACTTCAGTGGTGCACCGCGCTCCGCTGTCCTGCGGGAGTCGCCCCCGCGACCACGGCGCTGGGGGCGCTGTCCCGGCGTTCCAGAGCGGCCGAGACGAAGGCGAGGAGGAGAGCACCCGTGGCCAGGGCAGCGCCCACCCAGTTGGGGGCGGTGTAGCCGAAGCCGGCCGAGATGACCAGACCGCCGAGCCAGGCGGAGAGGGCGTTGCCCAGGTTGAAGGCCCCGATGTTGACGGCCGAGGCGAGCGTCGGGGCCTCGTGCGCCTGGTCCAGGACCCGCTTCTGGAGCGGCGGGACGGTGGCGAAGCCGAGGGCGCCGATGAGAGCGATCGTGACGCCGGCCAGGACCTTGTCGTGCGCGGTGAACGTGAAGAGGGCGAGTACGACGGCCAGGGCGCCCAGGGAGACGTACAGCATGGGCATCAGGGCCCGGTCGGCGTACTTGCCGCCGACCAGGTTGCCGCCGACCATGCCGAGGCCGAAGAGGACCAGCAGCCAGGTCACCGAGCCGTCGGCGAAGCCCGCCACGTGGGTCATCATCGGCGCGATGTAGGTGATGGCGGCGAAGACACCGCCGAAGCCGAGGACGGTCATCGCCATGGCGAGCAGCACCTGGGCGTTCTTGAAGGCGGCCAGTTCGTGACGCAGACGCACACCCTCCGGCCGGGGCACCTCGGGAACGAGCTTGGCGATGCCGGCAAGGCCGACGACCCCGAGGCCGGCGACGATCCCGAAGGTGAGACGCCAGCCCGCGCTCTGACCGATCAGTGTGCCCAGCGGGACGCCGACGACATTGGCGACGGTCAGGCCGGTGAACATCGTCGCGATGGCTCCGGCCCTCTTGTCGGGAGCCACCAGGTCGGCGGCGACGACCGAGCCGATCCCGAAGAAGGCACCGTGGGCGAGGGAGGCGACCACCCGGCCGATCAGCATGACGCTGAAGGCCGGGGCGAGCGCGGAGAGCAGGTTGCCCACGATGAACAGCCCCATCAGCAGCATCAGCATCCGCTTGCGGGAGATCTTGGTACCGAGGGCGGTCATCAGCGGGGCGCCGAACATGACGCCGAGCGCGTAGCCGGTGACCAGGAAGCCGGCGGTGGGGATGGAGACCCCGAAGTCGTCCGCGACCTCGGGCAGCAGCCCCATGATCACGAACTCGGTCGTTCCGATTCCGAAGGCCCCGATCGCAAGGGCCAGAAGCGCGAGCGGCATGGGGGGTGACACCTTCCCAGACGATTGCAGGAGCATGTTGCGCACGTTCACAATAATTGCATGCGCGCTATATTTGCAAGCGACGGCAATCTCGAACCGTCGCTACTCTCTGTCGAGGCAGAGGAGGAGGTAATCAGGCCCCATGACCGCCACTGACCCCGCGCTCACCGCCCTCGCCCAGGGCTGGTGCGCGCTCTCCCTGCTGCACGGACGGATCGAGGCACACATCGAGAAGGCCCTCCAGTCCGCCCACGACCTCAGCGTCCGCGAGTACTCCCTGCTCGACGTCCTGGGCCGCCAGCACGACGGCGAAGGCGGACACCTCCAGATGAAGCAGGTCGCCGACGCCGTCGTCCTCAGCCAGAGCGCCACCACCCGCCTGGTCACCCGCCTCGAGGACCGCGGCCTGCTCTCCCGCTACCTCTGCCCCACCGACCGCCGCGGCATCTACACCGACGTCACCGACACCGGCCGCACCCTCCTCGAACAAGCCCGCCCCACCAACGAGAAAGCCCTGCGAGAAGCCCTCGACCAAGCCGCCACCAACCCCGAACTCACCCCCCTCGTCAGAGCTTTGGAAGCCCTCCGCACTCCGGCGGCGCCCGGGAACGAGTCCCCCTCGTAGGGTGCGGACATGGCAGATCTTGAGATTCGGCCCGCCAGGGCGGACGACGTCCGCGCGATCGTCGGCATGCTCGCCGATGACCCCTTGGGTGCCCAGCGCGAGTCCCCGGACGACCTGGGGCCCTATCTGACCGCTCTGGAGCGTCTCTCCTCCGACCCGAACCAGCATCTGGTCGTCGCCGTGCGCGAGGATCGCGTGGTCGGCACCCTGCAGCTCACCGTCGTTCCGGGGCTGTCCCGGCGCGGCGCCACCAGGTCGATCATCGAAGGGGTCCGCATCCACGCCGATGAGCGCGGCAGCGGACTCGGGTCCCGGCTCATCGAGTGGGCGATCGAGGAATCCCGCCGTCAGGACTGCCGGTTGGTGCAACTGACGTCAGACAACACCCGCACGGACGCCCACCGCTTCTACGAACGGCTCGGTTTCACGGCCTCCCACGTGGGCTTCAAGCTGGCCCTGTGATCTCCCGCAGGGCCGTTTCCTCGCGGCGCAGCAAGGCGCTCTGTTTCACGTGAAACAGAGCGCCGCTAGGTGCAGGGCTTCGCCGGGCACGCGCCCGCCGGGCAGGGGACCTAACCGATGCCTCGCCACCCCGCCGGATCCACTCCACCGGGCACGGAAGCCGCCTCGTCGTACGGCTGCCGCGTGAACACGAACGAGCCGAGGTCGAGGTGGTCCACGCTTCCGTCAGGCCGCCGTACGGCCTTCAGGACCTCGCCGTGGAAGTAGCCCTCCAGACCGGTCCAGGTGCCGTCACCGTTGGCCCGGAATCGCGAGCGCCGGCCTGCTCCCGACAGAGGCTCCAGCGAAGCGAGTCCATCCGCTGTGAGCCGTAGGGCGAATCCGTTCGTTCCCCAGTACCACTGGCCCGCCAACTCCAGTGCGGGCGAGTCGGCCTCGCGCATCGGGCGCCACGGCGCGGGAATCCTGGGCTCGGCCTCGGCGACGATCCGCACGAGATCGGCCCCCACGACGGACAACAGGGGGCCGGAGGTGCAGTTGGCGAGCACGACCGCGGCGACATCGTCCGCCACACTGATCGTGAGATTCGCGAGAAAGCCCGGCAACGAGCCCGAATGACCGACGAGCAGCCGCCCGTCACGGTGCTGGACCTGCAACCCGAGCCCGTAAGAGGCACCGTCGACGAGCTCGGCCGCCCCGGCCGGCGCCGCGGGCGTCCGCATCCCCCGCACGGTCTCCGCGCACAGCACCCGGTCGTCGCCGTTCGCCAGGAAGACCGCGAAGCGCGCCAAGTCCGCCGTGGTGGACCAGAGTTGCCCGGCAGGAGCCATCCGCCCCAGATCCTCGGAGGGTTCGGGAAGCATCACATCGGCCCACGGATGGACCGCCCACCCGCCCGCATGCGGTGCTTCGGGACGGACCGTCGTGCGGGTCAGCCCCAGAGGCGCGAGTACTTCCCGCCGGAGCACCTCCTCCCAAGGAGCCCCGCGCAGTCGCTCGACGAGTGCTCCGAGCAGGGTGTAGCCGGGGTTCGAGTAGTGGAAGAGGCGTCCCACCGGATGCAGCAAGGGCTGCTCGCCCAGCACGTCGGCGAGTTCGGGGCGCAGATCGCCCGAGGTGCGCTCCCACCAGGGTGCCGGGGACTCGGCCGCCAACCCACCGGTGTGGGCGAGGAGTTCGGCGACGGTTGCCTCCCCCGCTCCCGTGCCGGGCAGGTTCTTCTCCAGCGGATCGCCCAGGTCGAGCAGTCCCTCGTCCCGCAGTCGCAGGACGAGGACGGCGGTGAAGGTCTTGGTGATCGAGCCGATGCGGTACTGCACGTTCTCGTCCGGGCCGTGCCCGTCCACCGAAGTGCGTGCACCGCGCCACACGGTCCGTCCGTCCCGCACGACCTCCGCGACCAGTGAGGGCGCACGCCCCTCCGCCTGAGCCACGGCGATCCGGTGCAGCAGCGCCCGGCGCGTGCCGGGAAGCAGCTCTTCCTGAGATGTCGTCATGCCCCCAGTCCATCCCGTGGAGCGCACGGGCGTCGACTTCATTAGCCCTGGGAGCGTCATGACGGCGGCCCGGCGAGCTGCTGCCGTCGGCGTGACCCGGGCCTCAGGTCTGGGCCATGTCCACGAAGCGCGAGTAGTGGCCCTGGAAGGCGACCGTGATCGTCGCCGTGGGGCCGTTACGGTGCTTGCCCACGATGATGTCCGCCTCGCCCGCGCGGGGCGACTCCTTCTCGTAGGCGTCCTCACGGTGCAGCAGGATCACCATGTCGGCGTCCTGCTCGATGGATCCGGACTCACGCAGGTCGGACACCATGGGCTTCTTGTCCGTGCGCTGCTCGGGACCACGGTTGAGCTGCGAGAGCGCGATCACCGGGACCTCCAGCTCCTTGGCGAGGAGCTTGAGGTTACGGGACATGTCCGAGACCTCCTGCTGACGGCTCTCGGAGCGCTTGGAGCCACCGGCCTGCATCAGTTGCAGATAGTCGATGATCACGAGCTTGATGTCGTTGCGCTGCTTCAGTCGCCGGCACTTCGCCCGGATCTCCATCATTGACAGGTTCGGGGAGTCGTCGATGTAGAGCGGCGCGGAGGACACCTCGGGCATCCTGCGCGCCAGCCGGGTCCAGTCCTCGTCCGTCATGGTGCCCGAACGCATGTGGTGCAGGGCCACCCGCGCCTCGGCCGACAGCAGACGCATCGCGATCTCGTTGCGCCCCATCTCGAGGGAGAAGATGACGCTGGCCAGGTTGTGCTTGATGGAGGCCGCGCGGGCGAAGTCCAGCGCGAGCGTGGACTTTCCCATGGCGGGTCGGGCCGCGATGACGATCATCTGGCCCGGGTGCAGGCCGTTGGTGAGCGAGTCGAGGTCGGTGAAACCGGTGGGAACACCGGTCATCTCACCGCTGCGGGACCCGATCGCCTCGATCTCGTCGAGCGCGCCCTCCATGATGTCGCCGAGCGGCAGGTAGTCCTCGCTGGTGCGCTGCTCGGTGACCGCGTAGATCTCGGCCTGGGCGCGGTTGACGATCTCGTCGACGTCGTCGTCGGCCGCGTATCCCATCTGGGTGATGCGCGTGCCCGCCTCGACCAGACGCCGCAGGACCGCCCGCTCGTGGACGATCTCCGCGTAGTACTCGGCGTTCGCCGCCGTCGGCACGGTCTGGACGAGGGTGTGCAGATACGATGCGCCGCCGACCTTGTTGATCTCACCGCGCTTGGTGAGTTCGGCGGCGATGGTGATGGGGTCGGCCGGCTCGCCCTTGGCGTAGACGTCCAGGATCGCCTGGAAGATCGTCTCGTGGGCGGGTTTGTAGAAGTCGTGGCCCTTGATGACCTCGACGACGTCCGCGATGGCGTCCTTGGACAGGAGCATGCCGCCGAGGACGGACTGCTCGGCGTCCAGGTCCTGGGGCGGGACCCGCTCGAAGGCCGTGCCTCCGCCGTCCCAGTCGCCGGTGTCCCTGCCGCGTTCGTGCTGTTCGTCGCGCCCCCGGCCCCCGTCGCCGCGGCGGCGCGAGGAAGGGAGACGATCGCTGGGACCGCTGTCGGCCCACGGGTCGTCCAAGGGCTCGGAAATACTCACCGAGCCACCTCCTCCCGTCCGCCGAGCGGACCTCGCCGTGCTTCTCAGTTCTACGGCACGGCACTGACAAATGAGACGCCCAACTCCGGTTCTGGCGCGTCGGGTTTGTGATGGTTTCCAAGCCGACGGACGGAGCGGGCGCCGGACCACGGTAGGCCCGCGGGCACCGTCAGCCAATCTGGTTATCCACAGGCCATGTGGACGACGGCCCGGATGCTGTGGAGAACTCCTCAAAACCTGTGCACGACCCGGTGGACAGCCCTGTGAACAAGCTCCGGACCTTTCCGAAAGAGCTGCCCTGACCTGCTCTTTCGCCGTCCACCGGCTGTGCAGAAGAAAAACTTTCCCGGTCGGCGCAAGATCAGTTCGAACTGTACACAGCGGCGCACACGCCCTGAACACACGTAAGGGTTCAACCCGGATTGCATCTCTTACCTGTGGACGATTAGATTGGTGCACATGACACAGGCGTCCGCGACCCCCAAGGCCACCCGGCGACAGCACGACCGCGAGATCGTCGCACTCGCCGTTCCGGCCTTCGGCGCGCTCGTCGCCGAGCCCCTCTTCGTCCTGGCCGACAGCGCGATCGTCGGCCACTTGGGCACCGCCCAACTCGCCGGTCTCGGCATCGCCTCAGCCCTTCTCACGACGGCCGTCAGTGTCTTCGTCTTCCTCGCCTACGCCACCACCGCGGCGGTTGCCCGCCGCGTGGGAGCGGGCGACCTCCCGGCCGCCATCCGTCAGGGCATGGACGGCATCTGGCTGGCACTGCTGCTCGGTGCCGCTGTCATCGCCGTCGTCCTGCCGGCCGCACCGTCGATCGTGGAGCTCTTCGGTGCCTCTGACACCGCCGCTCCCTACGCGACCACCTATCTGCGGATCTCCGCCCTCGGTATCCCGGCCATGCTGGTCGTGCTCGCTTCGACCGGGGTGCTCCGTGGGTTGCAGGACACCAGGACTCCGCTCTACGTCGCCATCGCCGGCTTCGTGGCCAACGGCGCTCTCAACGCGGTTCTCGTCTACGGTGCCGACCTCGGCATCGCGGGCTCCGCCTGGGGCACCGTCATCGCCCAGTGCGGCATGGCCGCCGCCTATCTCGTGGTCGTGGTCCGCGGCGCCCGGAAACACGGCGCGTCCTTGCGTCCCGACGCCACGGGGATCAGGGCCTCCGCCCAGGCCGGTGTCCCGCTGCTGGTCCGCACGTTGTCCCTGAGGGCGATCCTGATGATCGCCACGGCCGTCGCAGCCCGCCTGGGGGACGCCGACATCGCGGCCCACCAGATCATCCTGTCCCTGTGGAGCCTGCTGGCCTTCGCACTGGACGCCATCGCCATCGCCGGCCAGGCCATCATCGGTCGCTACCTGGGGGCGGAGGACACAGAAGGAGCCCGCCAGGCATGCCGCCGGATGGTCGAGTGGGGCATCGCGGTCGGAGTCGCACTCGGTGTGCTGGTCGTGCTCTCCCGACCGCTTTTCCTCCCCCTGTTCACCGGTGACTCCACGGTCAGGGACGCCGCTCTGCCCGCTCTGGTGATCGTCGCTCTCTCCCAGCCGATCTGCGGAGTGGTCTTCGTCCTGGACGGCGTGCTGATGGGAGCCGGAGACGGCCCCTACCTCGCCTGGGCCATGGTGATCACTCTGGCCGTCTTCGCTCCGATAGCCCTGCTCGTGCCCGCACTGGACGGTGGACTCACCGCCCTGTGGGCAGCGATGACGCTGATGATGGTGATCCGCATGCTGACACTCTGGCTGCGGACCCGTTCGGGCCGCTGGCTCGTCACCGGCGCGACCCGCTGACCGTTTCACGTGAAACGCGATGGCCCGCCACGTTTCACGTGAAACACCCTGAGCTCCACGCTTGCGCCACAGCATGCAAGAGGGGCCGTACCCCGACGGGTACGGCCCCTCTCACCACTGCTCAGACAACCGCTGGGGTCGTCAGGCCGCGACGACCTCGATGTTGACCTTGGCGGCAACCTCGGGGTGCAGACGCACGGACGTCTCGTGGGCGCCCAGGGTCTTGATCGGCGAGCCCAGCTCGATACGGCGCTTGTCGACCTCGGGGCCACCGGAAGCCTTGATCGCGGAAGCGATGTCGGCCGGGGTGACGGAACCGAAGAGACGACCGGCGTCGCCGGAGCGGACGGCCAGGCGGACCTTGACACCCTCGAGCTGGGCCTTCACCTGGTTGGCCTGCTCGATGGTCTGGATCTCGTGGATCTTGCGAGCGCGACGAATCTGCTCGACGTCCTTCTCGCCACCCTTGGTCCAACGGATCGCGAAGTTCCGCGGGATCAGGTAGTTGCGAGCGTAACCGTCCTTGACGTCGACGACGTCGCCCGCGGCACCGAGGCCGGAGACCTCGTGGGTGAGGATGATCTTCATTAGTCGGTCACCCTTCCCTTATCGCGCGGTGGAGGTGTAGGGCAGCAGCGCCATCTCACGGCTGTTCTTGACAGCCGTGGCGACGTCACGCTGGTGCTGCGTGCAGTTGCCGGTCACGCGGCGGGCACGGATCTTGCCGCGGTCGGAAATGAACTTCCGCAGCATGTTCGTGTCCTTGTAGTCCACGTACGTGACCTTGTCCTTGCAGAAAGCGCAGACCTTCTTCTTAGGCTTGCGCACAGGCGGCTTCGCCATGGTGTTTCTCCTGTGTGATCAAGAAGTGTGGGTACGACCCACCCCTCGGCCCGAGGCCTAGAAGGGGGGCTCGTCCGAGTAGCCGCCGCCACCGCCGCCGCCGCCGGAGTTTCCACCCCAGCCGCCGCCACCGCCGCCCTGGTTGCCACCGGCGGGAGCGCCGGTCGCCCACGGGTCGTCGGCGGGAGCGCCGCCGCCCTGCTGACCGCCGCCGGAGCCACCGCCCCAGCCGCCGCCACCCTGGCCACCGCCGCCGCCGTAACCGCCCTGGCCACCACGGCCGGCACCGCCGGCGGTCTTGGTGACCTTGGCCGTGGCATTGCGCAGGCTGGCGCCGACTTCCTCGACGTCCAGCTCGTAGACCGTGCGCTTGACGCCCTCACGGTCCTCGTAGGACCGCTGCTTCAGCCGGCCCTGCACGATGACGCGCATGCCTCGCTGGAGCGACTCGGCGACGTTCTCCGCCGCCTGACGCCAGACCGAGCAGGTCAGGAACAGGCTCTCGCCGTCCTTCCACTCGTTCGTCTGGCGGTCGAAGGTGCGGGGGGTGGACGCGACACGGAACTTCGCGACCGCCGCACCGGAAGGGGTGAAGCGCAGCTCGGGGTCGTCGACAAGATTGCCGACGACCGTGATGACGGTCTCGCCTGCCATGGGGAACCTCTCGGCGGGTTTGCTCTGGCTGCTTGGTTGCTGCTACTCGAATCCCGGGATCAACTGAGCGGGAGAGCTCAGTGGGTCTCGGGGCGGAGGACCTTGGTCCGGAGGACCGACTCGTTCAGGTTCAGCTGGCGGTCGAGCTCCTTGACGACCGCAGGCTCGGCCTGCAGGTCGATGACCGAGTAGATGCCCTCGGGCTTCTTCTTGATCTCGTACGAGAGCCGACGACGGCCCCAGGTGTCGACCTTCTCCACCTTGCCGTTGCCCTCACGGACGACGGAGAGGAAGTTCTCGATCAGGGGGGCGACAGCGCGCTCCTCCAGATCGGGGTCGAGGATGACCATCACCTCGTAGTGACGCATGTGGAACCCACCTCCTTTGGACTCAACGGCCACGGTCGTTCCGTGGCAGGAGGGTTGTGATGCGTACGCAACGGTATCGGCCGCCACTGACAATCGAGGCTTCCTCGCGGTAGTCCCGGTCGTGACATGGGCAGACACCGTGCAGACGGTACAGACTACCCGCACACCGGCTTCCGGTTGAAATCCGGCCCCGGGCACGGTCACTCTGTACACATCGGGTGTGTATGGCGCTACGATGCGCCGCCTTCCGCAGGAGGTGCCCTATGGCACAGGCAATGCGACCCAACACCGCCGGAGGCCTTTTCGCCACGGACGGAAAGCCCCACCCCCTCCAGGACACGCTGCTCGCGGTGACCCTGGTGCTGGGCGTCACGGCCTTCGTCTCGGCGATGTTCCACAACCTGCACCTGCTCAGCTCCTGGACCGGCCTGGTGGGCATCCTCACCGGCGCGTACGGCCAGTGGATCTCGGAGACCACCCGGGAGCGCTTCGGACTGATCCTGGGCCTCGGCGCGGCCGCGGTCGGGTTCTTCCTCGGCATGGCGCACGGCGGCCTCTTCGGCGGGGTCATCAACTGACGCCACGGGCACCGTCCCCCGACACCACCCAAAGCACCACGGAACGCCTCGGCGGCCTCTGAGCCGGGGCGCAGGTTCCGTACGCCCAGCCGGGGCGCTCCCCGGGCGCAGTAGGCTTCGGCGCGAGAGCCGGAGCCCCTGTACCCATGGGGACACACCAGCCCGAGGAGCGCCCCGAATGAGCCTGACCCTGAGGACGATCAGTCGCGAGCAGCATCTGGCATACATCCAGAGCCTGCCCTCGGCGAGCCACATGCAGGTTCCTGCCTGGGCAGACGTCAAGGCGGAATGGCGCTCCGAGAGCCTCGGTTGGTTCGACGAGAAGACCGGCGAGCTGGTCGGCGCGGGTCTCGTCCTCTACCGCCAGCTCCCCAAGATCAAGCGTTACCTCGCCTATCTGCCCGAGGGCCCGGTCATCAACTGGTTCGCGCCGAATCTGACCGAGTGGCTGGAACCGATGCTCGCGCACCTCAAGCACCAGGGCGCCTTCTCCGTGAAGATGGGCCCGCCGGTGATCATCCGGCGCTGGGAGGCCACCTCCATCAAGGCAGGCATCCAGAACCCCGACGTCAAGCGCCTGCGCGACATCGAGGCCGACTTCATCGAGCCGCGCGCCTTCGAGGTCGCCGACAAGCTGCGTCGCATGGGCTGGCAGCAGGGCGAGGACGGGGGAGCCGGCTTCGGTGACGTGCAGCCCCGCTACGTCTACCAGGTGCCGCTCGCGAACCGCTCCCTGGAAGAGGTCCACAAGAACTTCAACCAGCTGTGGCGACGCAACATCAAGAAGGCCGAGAAGGCCGGCGTCGAGGTCGTCCAGGGCGGTTACCAGGACCTCGAGGAATGGCAGCGGCTGTACGAGATCACGGCGGTCCGTGACCACTTCCGGCCCCGCCCGCTGTCGTACTTCCAGCGGATGTGGACGGCCCTCAACACCGAGGACCCCAACCGGATGCGGCTGTACTTCGCCCGCCACGAGGGCGTGAACCTGTCGGCCGCGACGATGCTGATCGTCGGCGGGCACGTCTGGTACTCCTACGGCGCCTCCGACAACATCGGGCGTGAGGTCCGGCCCTCGAACGCGATGCAGTGGCGGATGCTGCGTGACGCCTACGCGCTCGGCGCGACCGTCTACGACCTGCGGGGCATCTCCGACTCGCTGGACGAGACCGACCACCTCTTCGGTCTGATCCAGTTCAAGGTGGGCACGGGCGGCCAGGCCGCCGAGTACCTCGGCGAGTGGGACTTCCCGCTCAACAAGCTGCTCCACAAGGCCCTCGACATCTACATGTCGCGCCGCTGACGTCGCGTTCTTCGCTTCAATAGCTCGCATACCTCTGATACACCGCAGCCACTAGAAAGGTTCCGGGTCCGGCCATGGCGCTCACGCTCTACGTCGACACCGCGCGCTGGCGGGCGCACCACAAGCACGTGCAGGAGCAGTTCCCGGGCCTCGTCCCGGTCTGCAAGGGCAACGGCTACGGCTTCGGGCACGAGCGGCTGGCGGAGGAGGCCACCCGGCTGGGCTCGGACGTCCTCGCCGTCGGCACGACCTACGAGGCCGCCCGGATCAAGGACTGGTTCGGCGGTGACCTGCTGGTGCTGACGCCGTACCGACGGGGCGAGGAGCCCGTGCCGCTGCCCGACCGGGTCATCCGTTCGGTGTCGTCCATCGACGGGGTCTACGGCCTGGTGGGTGCCCGCGTGGTCATCGAGGTGATGTCCTCGATGAAGCGGCACGGCATCAGCGAGCAGGACCTGCCGCAACTGCACGCCGCCATAGAGAACGTCCGCCTGGAGGGCTTCGCGATCCACCTGCCGCTGGACCGCACCGACGGCTCGGACGCCGTCGAGGAGGTCATCGGCTGGATGGACCGGCTGCGCGCGGCCCGGCTGCCGCTGCACACCATGTTCGTCAGCCACCTCAAGGCCGAGGACCTCGCCCGGCTGCAGCAGCAGTTCCCGCAGACCCGCTTCCGCGCCCGCATCGGGACCCGGCTGTGGCTCGGGGACCACGACTCCACCGAGTACCGCGGCGCCGTCCTGGACGTCACCCGCGTCTCCAAGGGTGACCGCTTCGGCTACCGGCAGCAGAAGGCGGCTTCCGACGGCTTCCTGGTCGTCGTGGCGGGCGGTACGTCGCACGGGGTGGGTCTGGAGGCCCCGAAGGCCCTGCACGGCGTCATGCCGCGCGCCAAGGGGGTCGCCCGGGCCGGCCTGGCCACGGTCAACCGGAACCTTTCTCCGTTCGTCTGGGGCGGCAAGCAGCGCTGGTTCGCGGAACCGCCGCACATGCAGGTCTCCATCCTGTTCGTGCCCTCGGACGCCCCGGAGCCGAAGGTCGGCGAGGAGCTGGTGGCCCACCTGCGCCACACCACCACCCAGTTCGACCGGATCGTCGACCGCTAGAACACGTCGAGAACCGCACGGGAAAAGGCCGTACACGGGGTGCCGTGTACGGCCTTTCATGTGTGGGTGCCAACCGGCGTACGCCACACGGGTGCTGTTCGCTCAGAGCGAACGATCGCCGGCCTCCCGGTCGCTGCCCCAGTCCACCGGTCCGTCGAAGTGGGCAGCGTGCCGGGGCGGATGGGCGGCGGGACCCAGCACGAAGACGTCCTCGGCCCTGTCGAGCACGCCGCCCGAGGGGTCGTCGTCGCCGGCCCGGCGCACCACGTCCCGTTCCGGCATGAGGATGTCGCGCACGACCATCGCGCACAGGTAGGCGGTGCCCAGCAGATGCAGTCCGATGGCCCAGTGGTAGCCGTCGGTCGGCAGGCCCTTGTGGGCGTTTCCGCTGGTCGTGTACGCGAGGTACATCCAGATCCCGAGGAAGTACGCCACCTCGCACGCCTGCCAGATGAGGAAGTCGCGCCACTTCGGCCGGGCCAGCACCGCCAGCGGCACCAGCCACAGGACGTACTGCGGTGAGTAGACCTTGTTGGTGAGGATGAACGCGGCGACGATCAGGAACGCCAACTGGGCGAAACGCGGCCTGCGGGGAGCGGTCAGGGCGAGCGCCGCAATGCCCGCGCAGCAGAGCAGCACCAGCAGCGTGGCGAGCGTGTTGACGGTGTCGGTGCTCAGCGGGTCGCCTGAGTTCTGGGCCAGGATCAGCCAGAAGGAACCGAAGTCCACGCCCCGCTCCTGGCTGAACGTGTAGAACTTCGACCAGCCGTCGAAGGCGAAGAGCATCACCGGCAGGTTCACCACGAGCCAGGAGACGGCCGCGCCGCCCAGGGCCTTGCCGAAGTCCCGCCACTTGCCCGCCCGCCAGCACAGCACGAACAGCGGCCCGAGCAGGAACACCGGATAGAGCTTGGCGGCCGTGGCGAGCCCCAGGAGGACCCCGAAGGCGAGCGAACGGCCCCGCGCCCACATCAGCATCGCGGAGGCCGTCAGAGCGACCGCCAGCAGGTCCCAGTTGATGGTGGCGGTCAACGCGAAGGCGGGTGCCAGAGCGAGCAGCAGACCGTCCCACGGTCGGCGGGCGTGGGTACGGGTCACGCAGACGACGATGACGGCCGCGCAGGCCATCAACATTCCGGCGTTGACCATCCAGTACCACTGTTCCTGGTCCTGGATGCTGCCGCTGCCCGGCGTGAGCCAGGCGGCGACCTCCATGAACACACCGGTCAGCACCGGGTATTCGAGGTACTGCATGTCGCCGGGGAGCTTGTCGAAGTACGGGACGAGCCCGTCGGCGAAACCGCGTCCCTGGTAGAGGTGCGGGATGTCCGAGTAGCACGCGTGGGTGTACTGGGTGCTGGCTCCGAAGAACCAGCCGCCGTTGTAGCAGGGCGCCTTCTGGACCAGGCCGAGCGCGAACACGCCGATGGCCACGAGCACGATGACCCGGACGGGCGTCCACCAGGAGGTCCCCAGCAGCGCGTGCCGCCCGAGAGGACCGCCGATGAACTCGCTGCCGTTCCTGGAGACCTCGTCGTCCTGGGTCGGACGCACCGGGTCGGACTCGTGCACGCTCGCTGGCGTCGATTCAGCACTGGGCATGCGGCCCATCCTGCCGTACAAGGCTAGGAGTACGCCGAGGGCCGCCGCACCTGGTGGGTGCGACGGCCCATGTTTCACGTGAAACACCCTCGACGGGGCATTTGGTGGCTAACCGCCCGATCCTCCGAAGAGGCCCCCATTGCCGTTGCCGTTGGTGTTGCCGCCGTTCCCCTCGGTCGATGTGGCCGTGGGCGTCGAGGTGACACCACCGTCAGTACCGCCGTTGTCCGTGCCGCCCGTTTCCTCGCACTGCCAGTCGAACCGGCAGGTCTCGGTAGCCGTGGGCGTCGGTGAGACGGGCGTCTGGCTGGGCGTCGGGGTCGGGGTCGGGCTGGGCGACTCGGTTTCGGTGGGCGTCGGGGTGGGCGTCGGGCTCGGCTCCTCGTTGACGATCTGGCCGATGGGCTCCGGCGTCGGGAAGTCGATCGCCTTCTGGCCCTTCAGCGCCTTCTCCATGTAGTCGTGCCAGATCTCGGACGGGAACGACGCACCGTGGATCTTCTCCTGGCCGCCTGTTCCGTACATCTCGAGGAACGTGCGGTTCTTCTTGGTCTCGTCGTCGTCCAGTCGGAACATGGTGATCGACGTGGAGAGCTGCGGGGTGTACCCGACGAACCAGGCGGACTTGTTGCCGTCAGTGGTACCGGTCTTGCCGGCCACCTCACGACCGGTCAGCTGGGCGTTGGTACCCGTACCGTCCTCGACGACGGTCTTGAGGACGTCGGTGACGTTGTCGGCGACCTTCTTCTCGAACGCCTGCTTGGGCTGCGCCTTGTGCGTGAAGACGTCGCCGTCCTTGCTCGTGACCCTCTCGACGGAGTACGGCTCGTTCTGCTTGCCGCTGGCCGCGAAGGTCGCGTACGCGCCCGCCATGCGGATCGCGCTGGGGTCGGAGATGCCGATGGAGAAGGACGGGTAGTTGGTGCCGGCCAGGCTGTTCTCCTTGAGGCCCGCGTCCATGGCCGACTCCTTCACCTTGTCCAGGCCGACGTCCATGCCGAGCTGCACGAAGGCGGAGTTCACGGACTCCCGCATCGCCTCACGAAGGTCGATCTGGTACTTGGGCGGAGAGCCGTAGGACTGCCTGCCGTCGTTCTCCTGGAGCCACTCCTTGCCCTCCTCGTTCTTCCAGATCGAACCGTCGTAGTTCTCGATCTTGAGGTTGTTCTTACCGCTGAACAGGCTCTTCGCGTTGACGACCGTGCGCTCGTCCTGCGCCTGGCTCTCACCGAGGTCGGGATCGCGCACGCCCCACTTCATCGCCGCGGCGAGCACGAACGTCTTGAACGTCGAGCCGACCTGGGCACCGGTGGAGTCGCAGTTGTTGGTGAAGTGGGTGGTTGCGTCCACGCCGCCGTAGCAGGCCCGGATCGCCCCGGTGGCCGGTTCCACCGACGCCCCGCCGAACTGGACGTAGGTGTCCTTGTCCGGGCGCTTCTTGGGGTCGATGTTCTCCTTGCGGACCTTCTTGACCGCTGCCTCGAGCTCACCGACCTTCTTCTTGTCGAAGGTCGTGTAGATCGAGTAGCCGCCCTGCTGAAGCTGGTCGGCGCTGATGATCTTGTTGTTGATCAGGTACGCCTTGGCGAGGTCGACCAGGTAGCCGATCTGCCCCTTGAGCTGGGTGTTGGAACGGGGGTTCTGCCACTTGGGCAGCGTGGTGTACTTGGCCCGCTCCGCCGCGCTGAGGTGGCCGTACTCGACCATCTTGTTGAGGGTGTCCTGCATCTGCCGCAGGGCCCGCCTCTGGTTGGCCTCAGGTGTGGCCTGCGTCGCGTCGATGGAGGTCGCGCCCGCCGGGTCGTAGTACGTGGCGCCCTTGAGCATGGCGGAGAGGAAGGCGCACTCACCCGGGTTCAGGTCCTTGGCGTCCTTGTTGAAGTACGCACGCGCGGCTGCCTGGATGCCGTAGGCGTTGCGGCCGTAGTACGCGGAGTTCAGGTACCCCGCCATGATCTCGTCCTTGTTGACCGTGGCGCCCACCTTGATGGAGATGAAGATCTCCTTGAACTTGCGCGTGACGGTCTGGGACTGGTCGTTCAGGCGCGCGTTCTTGACGTACTGCTGGGTGATGGTGGAACCACCCTGGGTGTTGCCGCCCCTGGCCATGTTGAACACCGCGCGGGCGATGCCCTTGGGGTCGATGCCGCTGTCGGTGTAGAAGGTCTTGTTCTCCTGCGAGACGACGGCGTACTGCATCGCCTTCGGGATCTGCGCGAGGTTGACGATCTGGCGGTTGGTCTCGCCACCGGTGGAGACCATCTCGGTGTCGTCGGACCAGTAGTAGACGTTGTTCTGCGCCGTCGCGGTCTCCGCGACGTTCGGAACGCTCACGAGGGCGTACCCGACGCCGGCGACCGCCACCAGGCTGCCGATGAAGCCGATGAACAGGCCCGTCACCAGCTTCCAGGACGGCACCCAGCGGGCCACGCCGTACTTGCCCGCGCGCGGGTAGTCGATGAAGCGTTTCTTGCCCGGGTCGGAAGCGCGTCCCCGGCCGGCCGGCGCCCCGCGCCTGCCGGCGCGAGCAGGCTCCGCCCCTCTGCGGCGGCCCCCGCCGCCCGTGCTTCTCTGGGCCGCACGGCGGGCCTCGGCACGGCCGCCGTACGGACGGTCCTCGCCTCCCGGACCGTGGGATGCCGAATCCTGGGAGCTGCTCCCATAGGAGTCGGCAAGAGACCCGGTGGCGCCTCGCGGAGCCGCGCGGCGACCGGAGGACGAGCCGGACTGGCCGCGTCGGGCCGCGGCACGTCCGCCTCCCTGCGGCTGCGGCGGTTTGCGACGGTGCTCGCTCATCGAACGACTACTCCTCGGGCAGGCGCACCCTTGCGCGCCTGGAAACGGCGGCTGGTTTCCGGTCCCCCCGAAGTACGGATGTGGTCGGTCGCGCATTCATCCGTACCGCACCGGGACAGCAACGCCCCCCAGGCGTCACTTGGTTCCCGGTGGTGTGCATGCCGCACAGACTACGCACCGTCAAAACCTGCTGAGCCCCGAAGTTCACCTCAAATCCGGCAACTTGGCTCGCATGAATCATTGATGTGATCCCGTTCACCGTCCTCCCACTTGTCGCTGCCGGAAGGGCGTTCTATCGTCTTGATGTATCGAGTCGATACATCGGTGCGAGACAGTGACGAGGAGGCGACGATGAGCCGGCGTTCCGGGATCCTCGAATTCGCCGTGCTCGGCCTGCTCCGCGAGTCCCCGATGCACGGCTATGAGCTGCGCAAACGTCTCAATACATCCCTGGGCGTGTTCCGAGCCTTCAGCTACGGCACGCTCTACCCCTGCCTCAAGACGCTGCTCGCCAACGGCTGGTTGATCGAGGAACCGGGGAACACCACCGAGGACGCCCTCGCCGCACCACTCGCAGGGCGTCGCGCCAAGATCGTCTATCGGTTGACGGCGGAAGGTAAGGAGCACTTCGAGGAGCTGCTCTCGCAGACGGGTCCCGACGCGTACGAGGACGAGCACTTCGCCGCTCGTTTCGCCTTCTTCGGGCAGACCTCGCGCGACGTCCGCATGCGAGTCCTCGAAGGCCGGCGCAGCCGGCTGGAGGAGCGCCTGGAGAAGATGAGTGCCTCGCTGGCACGCACCCGGGAGCGCCTCGACGACTACACACTCGAGCTCCAGCGCCACGGGATGGAGTCCGTGGAGCGCGAAGTGCGCTGGCTGAACGAGCTCATCGAGAGCGAGCGGGCCGGCCGGGACCTCAAGGGCCCCGGCCGAGGCGAAGCCGCTCGCGACACCACAGAGGGAGCGCCGGGCGTCCTGCCCCGGCCCGGGGACACCCCCGGTCCGGATACGCCCGGCGACACCGCCACGTGAGGTCCCTGCCAGGGCCTCACTCGTACACACAGGGAGCAACCGGAATGGGTTCGGTTCGCGTAGCCGTCGTCGGCGTGGGCAACTGCGCTGCGTCGCTGGTTCAGGGAGTCGAGTACTACAAGGACGCCGACCCGGCGTCGAAGGTCCCCGGGCTGATGCACGTCCAGTTCGGCGACTACCACGTGCGTGACATCGAGTTCGTCGCGGCGTTCGACGTCGACGCGAAGAAGGTCGGTCTCGACCTCGCCGATGCCATCGGCGCCTCCGAGAACAACACCATCAAGATCTGCGACGTGCCGAACACCGGCGTGACCGTCCAGCGCGGCCACACCCTTGACGGTCTCGGCAAGTACTACCGCGAGACCATCGAGGAGTCCGCCGAGGCCCCGGTCGACGTCGTCCAGGTCCTCAAGGACAAGCAGGTCGACGTCCTCGTCTGCTACCTGCCCGTCGGTTCCGAGGACGCGGCGAAGTTCTACGCCCAGTGCGCCATCGACGCCAAGGTCGCCTTCGTCAACGCCCTCCCGGTCTTCATCGCCGGCACCAAGGAGTGGGCGGACAAGTTCACCGAGGCGGGCGTCCCGATCGTCGGCGACGACATCAAGTCCCAGGTCGGCGCGACCATCACGCACCGCGTCATGGCGAAGCTGTTCGAGGACCGCGGCGTCGTCCTGGACCGCACGATGCAGCTCAACGTCGGCGGCAACATGGACTTCAAGAACATGCTTGAGCGGGACCGCCTCGAGTCGAAGAAGATCTCCAAGACGCAGGCCGTCACCTCCCAGATCCCCGACCGGGACCTCGGCGAGAAGAACGTCCACATCGGCCCGTCCGACTACGTGGCCTGGCTCGACGACCGCAAGTGGGCGTACGTCCGCCTCGAGGGCCGCGCCTTCGGCGACGTCCCGCTGAACCTGGAGTACAAGCTCGAGGTCTGGGACTCCCCGAACTCCGCCGGTGTCATCATCGACGCCCTGCGCGCCGCGAAGATCGCCAAGGACCGCGGCATCGGCGGCCCGATCCTGTCGGCCTCCAGCTACTTCATGAAGTCCCCGCCGGTCCAGTACTTCGACGACGAGGCCCGCGAGAACGTCGAGAAGTTCATCAAGGGTGAAGTCGAGCGCTAAGGCTCACTCAAACGCTCCTGCCAGGGCCGTAGAGGGTCCCCGGGCTGTATCGCCCGGGGACCCTCGCCGTATGTGAGGCTGTGCCCCATGTCCGTCGTCCGCGATCTGCGTGTCCTTCTCCGCTTCCGGGACTTCCGGCGCCTGCTCTCCGTGCGCCTGCTCTCCCAGGGCGCGGACGGCGTCTACCAGATCGCGCTCGCCGCCTACGTCGTGTTCTCCCCGGAGAAGCAGACCTCGGCCACGGCGATCGCCTCCGCGATGGCGGTCCTGCTCCTCCCGTACTCCTTGGTGGGCCCGTTCGCCGGCGTCCTCCTGGACCGCTGGCGCCGCCGCCAGGTCTTCCTCTACGGCAATCTCGTACGCGCCCTGCTGGCATCGGTGACAGCCGTCCTGATGCTCGGCCATGTCCCGGACTGGCTCTTCTACGTCTCCGCCCTCTGCGTCACCGCCGTCAACCGCTTCGTCCTGTCCGGCCTGTCCGCCGCACTGCCCCGTGTAGTGGACGAGGAACGTCTGGTGATCGCCAACTCCCTCTCCCCGACGGCCGGAACGCTCGCCGCCACGACGGGCGGCGGTCTCGCCTTCCTCGTGCGACTCCTGGTCGCCGACTCCGACGCGGCCGTGGTGCTGCTGGGAGCGGGCCTGTACCTGTGCGGTGCGCTCGCCGCGCTGCGCATGCCCCCGGAACTGCTCGGTCCCGACCGCCAGTTGCTCCGACCCCGCCTCGGTGACGCCCTCACCGGCACCGCCCGCGAGCTGACCGCAGGCGTACGACACCTGGCCGCACCCGCACGTCGTCCGGCCGCCCGGGCGCTCGGAGCGATGTCGGTCATGCGGTTCTGCTACGGCGCTCTGCTCGTCATGGTGCTGATGCTCTGCCGGTACGCCCTGACGTCCGACCCGGACGACGGACTGGCTCTGCTGGGACTGGCGTTGGGCATCTCCGGCGCAGGCTTCTTCGTCGCCGCTGTCATCACCCCTTGGGCCGCCGGCAGACTCGGACCTGAGCGCTGGATCGTCGTGTGCGCGGCGACCGCCGCGATCCTGGAACCTGCCCTCGGGCTCCCCTTCGCCACCGTCCCCATGCTCGTCGCGGCGTTCGTACTGGGCCTGATCACGCAGGGCGCCAAGATCGCCACGGACACGATCGTGCAGTCATCCGTCGACGACGGATTCCGGGGTCGGATCTTCTCCGTCTACGACGTCCTGTTCAACATCGCTTTCGTGGGCGCCGCAGCCATGGCCGCCCTGATCCTGCCGCCGGACGGCCGCTCGGTGGCCTTGGTGGTCACCGTCGCCGTCCTCTACGCAGCGATCGCGGTCGCGATGACGAAGCAGCGACAGATGGCGCCGGAACGATGAAGGGGCGGTGTTTCACGTGAAACACCGCCCCTCGATGCACTCGGGGTCATGTTTCACGTGAAACATGACCCCGTTTCACAGCCTCAGCCCTGAGCTGCCCACCACTCCTTGAGCGCGGCCACCGCTTCGTCGCGCTCCATCGGCCCGTTCTCCAGCCGAAGCTCCAGCATGTGCTTGTACGCACGGCCCACAGCGGGGCCGGGTGCCACACCGAGGATCTCCATGATCTGGTTGCCGTCGAGGTCGGGCCTGATCGAGTCCAGCTCCTCCTGCTCCTGAAGCTGGGAGATCCGCTCCTCCAGACCGTCGTAGGCACGCGACAGCGCGGCTGCCTTGCGCTTGTTCCTGGTCGTGCAGTCCGAGCGGGTCAGCTTGTGGAGCCGGTCGAGCAGAGGGCCCGCGTCCCGCACATAGCGGCGCACTGCCGAGTCCGTCCACTCTCCGGTGCCGTATCCGTGGAACCGGAGATGCAGTTCGACGAGCCGGGAGACGTCCTTCACCAGCTCGTTGGAGTACTTGAGCGCCGTCATCCGCTTCTTGGTCATCTTCGCTCCGACCACTTCGTGGTGGTGGAACGAGACCCGGCCGTCCTTCTCGAAGCGGCGGGTGCGCGGCTTGCCGATGTCGTGGAGCAGCGCGGCCAGGCGAAGGGTCAGATCGGGCCCTTCCTTCTCCAGCGCGATGGCCTGCTCCAGGACGATCAGCGTGTGCTCGTAGACGTCCTTGTGCCGGTGGTGCTCGTCACTCTCCAGCCGCAGGGCTGGAAGCTCCGGCAGCACATACTCCGCGAGACCCGTGTCGACCAGCAGCGTCAGTCCCTTGCGTGGATGGTCGGACAGGATGAGCTTGTTGAGCTCGTCCCTGATCCGCTCGGCGGAGACGATCTCCAGGCGTCGGGACATCTCCGTCATCGCGGTGACGACCTCGGGGGCCACCGCGAAGTCGAGCTGCGCCGCGAAGCGCGCGGCCCGCATCATCCGCAGCGGGTCGTCCGAGAAGGACGCCTCCGGAGTGCCCGGCGTCCGCAGCACCCGCGCCGCAAGGTCGTCGAGACCGCCGTGCGGGTCGATGAACTTCTTCTCCGGGAGGGCGACGGCCATCGCGTTCACAGTGAAGTCACGGCGGACGAGGTCCTCCTCGATGGAGTCGCCGTACGACACCTCGGGCTTGCGGGAGGTACGGTCGTACGCCTCGGACCGGTAGGTGGTCACCTCGATCTGGTAGCCGTCCTTCTGCGCCCCCACCGTGCCGAAGGCGATCCCGACCTCCCACACGGCGTCCGCCCACGACCGCACGATCTTCAGCACGTCCTGGGGGCGGGCGTCCGTCGTGAAGTCCAGGTCGTTGCCGAGCCGGCCGAGCAGTGCGTCCCGTACCGAACCGCCGACCAGAGCGAGTGCGAACCCCGCCTCCTGGAACCGGCGGGCGAGGTCGTCGGCGACAGGTGCGACCTCGAGCGGTTGGTTCACCGCGTGGTCCTGCACCTGACTCGGGGCACTGAGCTTGTCTTCGTTGGCGTTCGGCACAACAGAAGAGGGTACGTGGCCCGGGCGTACCCGGGCGCCTCCATTAAACGTGCACAGACTCGCCATCCGGACCTGCACAAGGTCTGCTCCGGAGACCCACGCGCGCGCTCCCCTCTATACCTGCACATTCGGGACAGCGCGGCAGCGTCCTCCGATCTTGTGGAGCGGTCCGCGGCACTTCCCCTCAGCGCGCATCGTTACCATGCGTGGACGCACATTCCGACGACCACTGACGACGACGAGGGACGGGCGAGCGCGTGGCCGAGGCGGCAGACTTCCAGGGGACGAGTCCCTCACCTGCCCGCCGCTGGCTGCGGCGCACGGGGGCCCTGCTCGCAGGGGCTCCTCTGCTGGCCGGTCTGTGCCAGTTCACCGCCGCGGCGCCCGCCGAGGCCGCCGACAGCTCCGGGTCCGTCTCCGTCGCGGTCGACACGCTCAGCCCGAGTGCGCCTACGGAGGGTGACACGCTCACCGTGTCGGGGACGGTGACCAACAACGGCAAGCAGGCCGTCTCGGCCGCCCACGTGGGACTGCGGGTCGGCCCGGAGCTGAACACCCGCTCGTCGATCGACAGGGTCAGCGGAGACGGGGACTCGCTTCAGGGCGACACGGGCTCCGAGGTCGGCGGGAAGTACGAGGCGAAGTTCGCGAAGCTGACCCCCGGGGTGGCCCAGCCCTTCACCATCTCCGTCCCGGTCGACGACTTGGACCTCGGTGACGCCGGCGTCTACCAGTTCGCCGTCTCGGTGTCGGGCAGGACCGCGGCCCAGCCGTGGGACCAGCCTCTGGGCATCCAGCGGACCTTCCTGCCCTGGCAGTCCGACGAGGCGCACACGAAGACGAAGACGACGTTCCTGTGGCCGTTGATCTCCACCGTGCACATGACGGCGGAGACCGGCTCGAACGCCCAGCAGACACCGGTCTTCCTCAACGACGACCTCGCCGAGGAGATCTCGGCGGGTGGCCGCCTGGACCAGATGCTGTCGCTGGGCGAGAACCTGGACGTCACGTGGGTGATCGATCCGGACCTGCTGGCGTCCGTCGACGCGATGACCCGCAGCTACCGGATCCAGGGCGAGGGCGACACCACCACCGCCGGCACCCACCAGGCACTCGCCAAGCAGTGGCTGGCCCGGCTGCAGACAGCGGTGGAGGACAAGGAGGTCGTCGCGCTCCCCTTCGCCGATCCCGACCTCGCCTCCCTCGCCCACAACGGCACGAGCGTCACCGGCTCGCTCAGCCACCTCCACGAGGCCACCGACGTCGCCGCCACCACGGTGCGGACCGTACTCCACGTGACACCGAGCACCGACTTCGCATGGCCCGTGAACGGCGCGGTGGACCCCGCCATCGTCAAGGTCGCCACCTCCGCCGGAGCCGACAAGGTGATCGCCCGCAGCGACAGCCTCCAGGAGACCGCCGGACTGTCGTACACACCTTCCGCGGCCCGCCCCATCGGCGGCGGCACCACGGCGGTCGTCGCGGACGCGCGGCTGTCCACGGTCTTCCAGGGCGATCTGACGAAGGCCTCGTCCGCCACGCTCGCCGTGCAGCGCTTCCTCGCCCAGAGCCTCGCCCTCGACCTCCAGACGGACAAGCAGCGCAGCATCGTCGTCGCCCCGCAGCGCATGCCCACGGCCGCCCAGGCGGACGCCATGGCCGAGGCGATCACCGCGCTGCAGGGCGGCAACTGGTCGCAGTCCCAGAAGCTCACGGCGGCGGCCGCGGCCAAGCCGGACCCCGAGGCCACCACCAAGGTGCCCTCCGCGTCCGCCTACCCCGCCTCGCTGCGCAAGCAGCAACTGCCGAAGTGGGCCTTCCAGCAGATCGCCAGCACGCAGAACAAGCTCGACAACTTCAAGGTGATCCTCTCCGACCAGTCCCGCGTCGTGACCCCCTTCGGACGGGCCATGAACCGCGAGATGTCCACGTCGTGGCGGGGCCGCGCCACCGAGGCGAGCAGCTTCCGCGCGGACGTCGAGGCCTACCTGGACGAGCTGATCTCCCAGGTGAGCCTGATCGACAAGTCGGAGACCAAGCTCTCCGGACGCAGCGCCACGATCCCCGTGACGGTCCAGAACAATCTGGTGCAGGGAGTGGAGCACCTGAGGCTGCGGCTGACCTCGCTGAGCCCGAACCGGCTCGAGATCGGCGGCTCCTCCTACTACGAGCAGCAGGTCGAGGTCTCCGGCGGCCACAGCCAGACGGTGAAGTTCACCACGACGGCCAACGCCAACGGCAAGGCCTCGGTGATCGCCCAGTTGTACACCGAGGACGGCCAGCCCTACGGCGAGCCCGTCCGGTTCGACGTGAAGGTCACCGAGTTCACGGCCACGGTCATGCTGGTCATCGGTGGCGGCGTCCTGCTGCTGGTGCTGGCAGGATTCCGGATGTACACCCAGCGCAAGCGCGCGGCCGCCCGTGAGGCCGAGCAGAACGGGCCCGACGAGGAGGCGGGTGCAGCCGTGGACGGTCCGGAGAACCCGGAAGGCTCCGAGGACCGTCTCAAGGAAGAGTCCGGCACCGGACCCCGGGCCGACGACCCGGAGCAGCCGAGTGACCTGACAGCGGACACCGCAGCGGAAAGCGCCGACCCGTCCGGCACGGGTGAGAGAGTGGACCGTTGAGGATGTCGTGGCCGGTGGGCCCGGGACGATGAGGTGGGGTAACCATGAACGCGCCGTACGACGGTGATCGCGGTCAGGGCGCGGACAACTCGGGTCGCCCCGAGGGGCCGCCGCCCGAGCACGACCAGGTGCCGCCGCAGGCTCCCGCGGACATGTACCTCCAGGACGCCTACGACCAGGACCCCTACCGGGCACAGGACCTGCATGCCCAGGACCCGGTCGCCGAGGCCCTCTACGACCGTGCCGCGCACCCCCCGCCGCCGCCCGGCACCCATCAGCCGCAGCAGCCGCTGTACTCCCAGCCGCCGCAGTCTCCCTACGCGCCGGACCCGCACGTGTGGGCGCAGACCCCGGCTCCCGAGCCGGAGGGCCCGACGCAGTACCTGCCGTACGGCGACGACCCCCGCACCACGCAGTTCGTGGGGGTCGACGACCTGGTGAGCCAGGCCGGCGAGGAGCGGCACGAGCCGGACGCGTTCGCCCACCTCTTCCGCGACCAGCAGCAGCGTGGCGGCCGGCCGACGGACCCCCCGTCGGTACCGGCGCCGGGCGGGCCGGTGCAGCCACCGCAGTTCCAGGCTCCCGTGGCGGCCGCGCCCTCGGCCGACGAGACCATGAACCTGGGGACCGCGCCGGTCGTGCCCGAGGCGGTCTCCGAAGCTCCCGCCGCCCCCGCGAAGAAGGGCGGCAAGGCGACGGGCCTGCTGAAGTCGAGCGCCGTGATGGCGGCCGGCACGATGGTCTCGCGTCTGACCGGCTTCATCCGTTCGGCACTCATCGTCTCGGCCCTCGGCACCGCCTTCCTGGGCGACTCCTTCCAGGTGGCCTACCAGCTACCGACCATGATCTACATCCTCACCGTCGGCGGCGGCCTGAACTCCGTCTTCGTGCCGCAGCTCGTACGCGCCATGAAGGAGGACGACGACGGCGGCGAGGCCTTCGCGAACCGGCTGCTGACCCTCGTCATGGTGGCTCTCGCCCTGCTCACCGCGCTCACCATGTTCGCGGCACCGCTCCTGGTGCGGGCCCTGTCGAACCCCGTGGCGACCAACCCCGCGGCCAACGACGTCGCCATCACCTTCACCCGCTACTTCCTGCCCTCCATCTTCTTCATGGGCATCCACGTGGTGATGGGGCAGATCCTCAACGCGCGCGGCAAGTTCGGCGCGATGATGTGGACCCCCGTCCTCAACAACATCGTCATCATCGTGACGCTCGCGATGTTCCTGTACGTCTACGGCACCGCCGGGCGCTCCGGCATGAGCGTCACGAACATCCCGCCGGAGGGCCAGCGGCTGCTCGGCGTGGGCATTCTGCTCGGCCTCGTGGTGCAGGCCCTCGCGATGATCCCGTATCTGCGCGAGACCGGGTTCCGGCTGCGCCTGCGCTTCGACTGGAAGGGCCACGGCCTCGGCAAGGCCGCGATGCTCGCGAAGTGGACCATCCTGTTCGTCCTCGCCAACCAGGCGGGCGCCCTGGTCGTCACCCAGCTCGCCACCGCGGCCGTCGCCGACACCAAGATCCCCGGCACCGGCTTCAGCGCCTACGCCAACGCCCAGCTGATCTGGGGCCTTCCGCAGGCCATCATCACCGTCTCGTTGATGGCCGCACTGCTGCCGCGCATCTCCCGCTCGGCCGCGGAGGACGACGCCGGCGCGGTCCGCGACGACATCTCGCAGGGCCTGCGCACCACCGCGGTCGCCATCGTGCCCATCGCCTTCGGCTTCCTCTCGCTCGGCATCCCGATGTGCACGCTGATCTTCGGTGCCTCCAGCACCGGCGCCGCCACGAACATGGGGTACATGCTGATGGCCTTCGGCCTCGGTCTGATCCCCTATTCGGTCCAGTACGTCGTCCTGCGCGCCTTCTACGCCTACGAGGACACCCGGACGCCCTTCTACAACACCGTCATCGTGGCGGCCGTCAACGCCGCTGCCTCCGCCGCCTGTTACGCCCTGCTGCCGCCCCGCTGGGCCGTGGTCGGCATGGCCGCCTCGTACGGTCTCGCGTACGCGATCGGTGTCGGCGTCGCCTGGAACCGGCTGCGCAAGCGCCTCGGCGGCGACCTGGACGGCAACCGCGTCCTGCGCACCTACGCCCGCCTCTGCATCGCCTCCGTCCCGGCGGCCCTGCTCAGCGGGGTGGCCTGCTACGGCATCGGTCACTCGCTCGGCCAGGGCGTCGTCGGTTCGTTCGCCGCGCTGATCGCGGGTGGTGCGGTTCTGCTCGGGGTCTTCTTCGTCGCCGCCCGCAGGATGCGGATCGAGGAGCTGAACTCGTTGGTCGGCATGGCCCGGGGGCGTCTGGGGCGCTGAGCCAGGGGTACGCGCACAACCATCGTCCGCCACCGTGTGTCGTGCATAGCGGCGGACTGTGGGCACAATTGGATTCTGCGTCGCACGGCGCGCAATGAATGGGGAGGCAGGGAACGACGGTGGCGGAACGGAGCACGGCTGCCGTCGACGTGGCAGACACCAGCGGTGACCAACCGCTGACCGCCCAGGCGGACCAGTCCACGGCCGACGGCGTGGCCAAGAACCGGGAGCGGGACACGGAAGACGTCGAGGCACAGGGGAGTGGCGGGACCGAGAGTCCTGGCAAGGCGTCACCGCCGGAGCTGCACAGCGGCCACAAACTCGCCAGACGCTACCGTCTCGAGGAATGCGTCACCCGTCTGGACGGGTTCAGCAGTTGGCGTGCCGTCGACGAGAAACTCCGTCGGGCCGTCGGCGTGCACATCCTGCCCGCCGACCATGCGCGGGCGCGCTCCGTCCTGGCCGCGGCCCGTTCCTCGGCGCTGCTGGGTGACCCGCGCTTCGTCCAGGTCCTGGACGCCGTCGAGGAGAACGACCTCGTCTATGTCGTCCACGAGTGGCTGCCCGACGCCACCGAGCTCACCACCCTCCTCGCCCCGGGCCCGCTGGAGGTGTACGACGCCTACCAGATGGTCAGTCAGGTGGCGTCCGCCATGGCCGCGGCCCACCGCGAGGGCCTCGCGCACCTGCGGCTGAATCCGAACGCGGTCCTGCGCACGTCGAGCGGACAGTGGCGCATCCGCGGCCTCGCCGTGAACGCCGCGCTGCGCGGCGTCGTTTCGGAGACCCCGCAGCGCACGGACACCGAGGCGATCGGCGCTCTCCTGTACGCGGCGCTCACCCAGCGGTGGCCATACGAGAGCGACGCCTACGGTCTGGCCGGCCTCCCCAAGGACGTGGGTCTCATCGCCCCCGACCAGGTGCGGGCGGGTGTCCACCGCGGGCTGTCCGAGCTGGCCATGCGCGCCCTCGCCAACGACGGGGCGACCGCCTCCCGGCACGAGTCGGCGTGCACCACGCCCGAGGAAC
Source organism: Streptomyces sp. NRRL B-24085 (assembly GCF_001282115.1). Classification (GTDB taxonomy): domain Bacteria; phylum Actinomycetota; class Actinomycetes; order Streptomycetales; family Streptomycetaceae; genus Streptomyces. The sequence goes on from NZ_LJBR01000008.1 coordinate 61,223, forward strand.
TGGTCAAGGCGATCGGGGAGATGCCCCGCATTCGCCCGCCGGAGCCGGCTTTCACGGCCCCTCCCGAGTACCAGCGCACGACGTACCAGCAGGGCACGTACGGCCGCCCGGCACCGCCCGGTGTCACCCAGCCCGTGGCGCCCCCGCCACCGCCGCTGCAGAGCCGCACCGGCCGGGCCCTGAAGTGGGCCGTCTCGGCGCTCCTCATCGCCGCGCTGGGGCTCGGCAGTTGGCAGCTCGCGGACGCCCTGATGGACCGGGGCGGCACGTCGGACGAGAACCAGACGCAGACGACCGACGACGGCGACAAGAACAGCACCGCGCCGAAGCCGACGAAGACCCTCAGCATCGAGAACGCCCAGGAGTACGTGGCCGAGGGCGACGCCCAGCACCCCGCCGACGTGAAGCTGACGTACGACGGCAGCATGACGACGGGATGGCGGACCAGCAGTTACAAGGACGGTCCGAAGATAGTGATCAAGCCCGGCGTCGGCATCGTCTACGACCTCGGTTCCGCGCAGGAGGTGTCGGCCGCCACGCTGTCGTTCCGGTACGGCGGCGACCACACCACGGCCAAGCTGTACGCCTCGGACTCGCTCACGCCGTCCTCGCTGGACTCCCTGGACGAAATCGGTTCGGCCACGACGAACGGCACCACGGCCACGGTGAAGGTCGGCAAGCCGGTGAAGTCGCGGTACGTCCTGGTGTGGCTCACCGCGCTCCCTTACTCCGGAGCCGACTCCGCGAACTACAGCTACCCCGGCTACAAGCAGGCCATCACCAACGTGAAGTTCACCGGCTGAGAACTCACCGCAGACAAGGGGAGGGGGTCCGATGGCAGATGACACCGCGTACGGCGACACCAGCGATCAGGACCTCCTGGCCCGTCATGTAGAGGGCGACCCCGACGCTTTCGGTGAACTCGTGCGGCGGCACCGGGACCGGCTCTGGGCCGTCGCCCTGCGCACGCTCGGGGACCGCGAGGAAGCCGCTGACGCCGTGCAGGACGCGCTGGTGTCCGCCTACCGGGCCGCGCACACCTTCCGCGGTCAGTCGGCGGTCACGACCTGGCTGCACCGGATCACGGTCAACGCCTGCCTGGACCGGGCCCGGAAGGCCGCCTCGCGCAAGACGTCCCCGGTGGACGACACCGAGCGCCTGGAGCAGCTCCTGGAGCCGCACGAGGAGGCATCGGCGCCCGCCGAACGCAACGACCTCCACCGCCAGCTCGTGGAGGCCCTCGGCACGCTCCCACCCGACCAGCGTGCCGCCCTCGTTCTCGTGGACATGCAGGGCTACCCCGTCGCCGAGGCCGCCAGCATGCTCGACGTGCCGACGGGGACGGTGAAAAGCCGCTGCGCCCGGGGTAGAGCCAGACTGCTCCCGCTTCTCACCCATCTGCGGCCGGAAAACGCCGGAGCAGGCAGAGAAGCGGCCGTCGGACGGAACCGGACGCAGGAGACATCCGTCCCACCCGCAGCGGGACCTCCCTCGGACGGCTCGCCGGATTCGGGATCAAGCGATTCAGCCGCAGTGAAGGGCGGAGGTGGGCGAGCGTGACTTCCACGACAGACACAGACGGGCACCCGGACGTCGCGGAGATCTCCGACCTCACCGAAGGCATCCTCTCCCCTTCCAAGACCGCGGACGTACGCCGTCATCTGGACGAGTGCGAACTCTGCGCGGATGTGCACGCCTCGCTGGAGGAGATCCGCGGTCTGCTCGGCACGCTGCCGGGACCGCCCCAGATGCCCGCCGACGTCGCCGGCAGGATCGACGCCGCTCTCGCCGCGGAGGCACTCCTCCAGGCAACTGCTCCTGAAGCCGTGAACGACCAGGCACCGATCGAGAGTGCGCGTGTTTCACGTGAAACATCGCCCACCGCCGACCGTCCCACGGGGCATGCCCGCACCTCCAGCACCGGCCCCGGCCGCAAAGACCGTCGGAGGAACGGACGCCGAAAGGTCGCCGTCCTCGGAGCCGTCTTCACCGTCGCCGCACTGGGATTCGGCTCCGTCCTGCTGTCGTCGTTGGACGACGGCAAGCCGAACGACACGGCACACGGGCAGACCACGACCTCCGCCGACACCTTCTCCGCGAGCGGACTCGAGAAGCAGGTGTCGGACCTGCTCACCGAGAAGAGCACGAGCGGCGGTTCCCGGGCTCCGCGCAGCAGCATGGGCGCGGCGCAGAACGTCCCCGGCTCCGAGGATCCCCGCGTCCTGGTGACACCCGAGGTTCCCCAGTGCATCCAGAAGGGCCTGCACACCAGCGACGCCCCGCTCGCGACCGAGAACGGCGTCTATCAGGGCACGGACGCCATCCTGGTCGTGCTGCGTGATCCCTCCGACGGCACCCGGATCGCCGCCTACATCGTGGATGCGTCGTGCGTGAAGAACGCGCCGACCGGCACTGCGAAGGTTCTCCTGAAGCGCTCCTACGCCCACTCCTGAACGAGCACGCTTCGTCTCCGTCCCGCGTGGTAATGCGTACGGTGTGGCCTCTCCGTGTGCCCGGACACACCGGGAATGCGCGCCCCTTAGGATCCGTTGGGTGGGGTGAGAGTTCTGCGAGGGGCTCCACCGGTCCGACGACGCAGTCCAGAGACGAGGAACCAAGCCGTGAGCGACGTCCGTAACGTGATCATCATCGGCTCCGGGCCCGCCGGCTACACGGCGGCGCTCTACACCGCGCGCGCGTCGCTGAAGCCGCTGGTGTTCGAGGGCGCCGTCACCGCCGGTGGCGCGCTGATGAACACCACCGAGGTGGAGAACTTCCCCGGCTTCCAGGACGGCATCATGGGCCCCGAGCTCATGGACAACATGCGCGCCCAGGCGGAGCGCTTCGGCGCCGAGCTCGTCCCGGACGACATCGTCAGCGTCGACCTGACCGGTGAGATCAAGACCGTCACCGACACCTCGGGCACGGTCCACCGGGCGAAGGCTGTGATCGTCACCACCGGCTCGCAGCACCGCAAGCTGGGCCTGCCGAACGAGGACGCCCTCTCCGGGCGCGGTGTCTCGTGGTGTGCCACCTGTGACGGCTTCTTCTTCAAGGACCAGGACATCGCCGTGATCGGCGGCGGTGACACCGCGATGGAGGAGGCGACCTTCCTCTCCCGCTTCGCCAAGTCGGTGACGATCGTCCACCGCCGGGACACCCTGCGTGCCTCCAAGGCGATGCAGGAGCGTGCCTTCGCCGACCCGAAGATCAAGTTCGTGTGGGACAGCGAGGTCGCCGAGATCCAGGGCGACCCGAAGCTCTCGGGCCTGAAGCTGCGCAACCTCAAGACCGGCGAGCTCTCGGACCTTGCGGTCACGGGCCTGTTCATCGCGATCGGCCACGACCCGCGCACCGAGCTCTTCAAGGGCCAGCTCGAGCTGGACGACGAGGGCTACCTGAAGGTGGAAGCACCTTCGACCCGCACCAACCTGACCGGTGTGTTCGGCGCCGGTGACGTGGTCGACCACACCTACCGCCAGGCGATCACGGCCGCCGGCACCGGCTGTTCCGCCGCTCTCGACGCCGAGCGCTTCCTGGCCGCCCTCGCGGACGCAGAGAAGGCCGAGCCCGAGAAGACCGCTGTCTGACCCCCATCCCGCCCCACCGCACCAACCCAGTTAAGGAGCCCGCCGTGGCCGGCACCCTGAAGAATGTGACCGACGATTCCTTCGAGCAGGACGTCCTGAAGAGCGACAAGCCCGTCCTGGTGGACTTCTGGGCCGCCTGGTGCGGACCGTGCCGTCAGATCGCGCCGTCCCTCGAGGCGATCGCCGCCGAGTACGGCGACAAGATCGAGGTCGTCAAGCTGAACATCGACGAGAACCCGGGTACGGCCGCCAAGTACGGCGTCATGTCCATCCCGACGCTGAACGTCTACCAGGGTGGCGAGGTCGCCAAGACCATCGTCGGTGCCAAGCCGAAGGCCGCGATCGTCCGCGACCTCGAGGACTTCATCGCTGAGTGATGTTTCACGTGAAACACGAAGGGGGCCGGTCCGCGGGGACCGGCCCCCTTCGTGTTGTCAGTGGCACTTCCGCATTACAGGGGACGCAGCGCCGGTTCCTTCTGTACCGCTCCCAGCAGCCGGTCCAGTGCCATCTCCACGTCTTCCTTCCAGGAGAGCGTGGTGCGCAGCTCCAGCCTCAGCCTCGGATACGTGGGATGCGGTCTGACCGTCTTGAAGCCCACCGCGAGGAGATGGTCGGCAGGCAGCAGACAGGCGGGCTCCTTCCAACGGGCGTCCCCGAAGGCCTCGATGGCCTTGAAGCCCCGCCGCAGCAGATCCTTGGCGACCGTCTGCACCATCACCCGGCCCAGCCCCTGTCCCTGATAACCCGGCATGATGAACGACGTCATCAACTGGACGGCGTCCGGGGAGACAGGGCTCGTGGGAAACGCCGTCGAGCGAGGAACATAGGCGGGAGGGGCGTAGAGGACGAAGCCGATCGGTACGTCGTCGACGTAGACGACCCGACCGCACGATCCCCAGTCCAGCAGGACGGCGGAGATCCACGCTTCCTTCTCCAGAGCGGCTGTTCCCGCCTTTACCGCGGCCTCTCCACTGACGGGGTCCAGCTCCCAGAAGACACACGAGCGGCACCGCTGGGGTAGGTCCGGAAGGTTGTCCAGCGTGAGCGGTACGAGCCGACGCCCCATGAAGGCTGTTCCTCGCTTCCTACGCCTGCCGCGTCGCGGGCGGCCGTCAGAGCGTTCCGTTCCCTGAGCAGGCTGCCGACGAATCCGCCGACCGCCCCCAGTCCCAGGCCCGCGCTCACCAGTCCGCTTCTGCTCATCGTTCGCATGGCCCCTGCCTCCCCTCAGAGGTACTGCCGGGTGGATGTGCCGCACCCATTCGCATCGTATCCACCCACCGATTCCATCGACACCGCCTGAAAGCAAAGAGCGGGCCGTGTCCGGTACACACCGGACACGGCCCGCTCTTCATGCCTGGCCTGAGCCGGCACGCTCGCGAGTCCCGGCTCAGGCTTCCGTCTCCTCGTCCGTGCCGTCCAGCAGACTCTTCTGCAGAACCGGTCCCTCACCGGGGGCGAGGGAGCTGAGGATGCGCTCGAGGTCCTCCATGGAGGCGAACTCGACGGTGATCTTGCCCTTCTTCTGCCCCAGGTCGACCTTCACCCGCGTCTCGAACCGGTCCGAGAGACGAGTCGCGAGGTCGGTCAGTGCCGGAGAGACCCGGGCGCCGGCTCGCGGCCCCTTGGATCGCTGGGCGGTCTGCGGCCGCGACCCCATGAGGGTCACGATCTCCTCGACGGCGCGTACCGAGAGTCCTTCGGCCACGATCCGGTGGGCCAGCCGGTCCTGCTCCTCCGAGTCCTCGACGGACAGCAGAGCACGGGCGTGTCCGGCCGAGAGCACTCCGGCGGCCACCCGGCGCTGCACCGCCGGCGACAGCTTCAGCAGACGCAGGGTGTTGGAGACCTGCGGGCGGGACCGGCCGATGCGGTCCGCGAGCTGGTCGTGTGTGCAGTTGAAGTCCTTCAGCAGTTGGTCGTAGGCGGCTGCCTCTTCCAACGGGTTGAGCTGAGCCCGGTGCAGGTTCTCCAGGAGGGCGTCCAGGAGAAGCTTGTCGTCCTCCGTGGCCCGCACGATCGCGGGGATCGCCTCCAGGCCGGCCTCACGGCTGGCCCGCCAGCGGCGCTCACCCATGATGAGCTCGTAGCGAGCGGGGCCGACCTGCCGTACGACGACCGGCTGGAGGAGGCCGACCTCCTGGATGGAGGTGACCAGCTCCTGAAGCGCGTCCTCGTCGAAGACCTCACGCGGCTGGCGCGGGTTCGGCGTGATGGAGTCGAGGGGGAGTTCCGCGAAGTGGGCGCCCATGGGAGGCGCGGGCGTCTCCGGGTAGCCGTTGACCGGCGTCTCGGTTTCATGTGAAACCGGCGGCAGCGTGGCCACCTTCGCCGCGGCCACTCCACGATCGGTCGTCAGCACCGGCACAGACGTCGGAGATGCGGAACCCGCGCCCCCCATCGCCGCCGGCGTCGGCGTCTTCTCGGTCGGGGCAGCAGGGATCAGTGCGCCGAGACCACGGCCCAACCCCCTCCGTCGCTCGCTCACTGGATCCCCTCCACCATGCTCGGGTTGCTCTGTGCGCCGATGTGCGCCTGCGTCGGGTCATAGGAGACGCCGACGCCCTTCAGCGCGATCTCTCGCGCCGCCTCGAGGTAGGACAACGCGCCGCTCGATCCTGGATCGTAGGTCAGCACCGTCTGTCCATAACTCGGCGCCTCGGAGATACGGACCGAGCGGGGAATGCTGGTCCGCAGCACCTCGTCGCCGAAGTGGGTGCGCACCTCGTCCGCGACCTGGGACGCGAGGCGTGTCCGGCCGTCGTACATGGTGAGCAGGATGGTCGATACGTGCAACGTGGGGTTGAGGTGACCCCGCACCAGATCGACGTTCCGCAGGAGCTGCCCCAGGCCTTCCAGCGCGTAGTACTCGCACTGGATCGGGATGAGGACCTCCGCACCGGCCACGAGCGCATTGACCGTCAGCAGGCCGAGCGAAGGCGGACAGTCGATGAGGATGTAGTCCAAGGGCTGCTCGTACGCCTGGATCGCCCGCTGCAGTCGGCTCTCACGTGCCACCAGGGACACCAGCTCGATCTCCGCACCGGCGAGATCGATGGTGGCGGGGGCACAGAAGAGACCTTCGACATCAGGGACTGGCTGAACAACCTCGGCCAGCGGCCTGCTCTCGACCAAGACGTCGTAGATGGACGGGACTTCGGCGTGATGGTCGATACCCAGCGCGGTGGACGCATTGCCCTGGGGGTCGAGGTCGATCACCAGTACACGGCCACCGTGCAGAGCCAGCGAAGCAGCAAGATTGACGGTTGTCGTCGTCTTGCCCACTCCGCCCTTCTGGTTGGCAACGACCATGATCCGGGTCTGCTCGGGCCGTGGCAGGCCCTCGCCGGCGCGGCCAAGAGCCTCTACCGCCAGTTGGGCAGCACGACCGATCGGAGTGTCGTCCATCGGGGGCGGTGTTTCACGTGAAACATCCTCCCCCATCGACTCGGTTCGGGGACCGGGGACCGGATCGGTCATCGGTCCCGCGATGTTGGCGTCGGACCGCAAGGATTCACTCTCCTCGACTTCAGGCTCGCAATGAACAGAGCCTCCCATGTCTTCGGGGTCGTGAACCAGTGAGGCCTGTTGTTCTGTGGAGAAATCCACCTCTGTGGACAACTCCGTTACCTCTCCGAGTGACCCGAGAGGCTTCCGGTCGCGGGGTTCGGCCGCAGCGCGGCCCCGGCTGATGATGCCGTGCAGCAGTGAGCGACGTTTCACGTGAAACACGATGCAGGGCAGCCGCGCCCGTTCTGCCGCGACACTCCGGCTTGCATAGGTTTGGCAGCTTGTGTGGAGTACGTCTCGTCGTCAGGACGGATCAGCGACGCCGACGAGTGCGGCCGGTGCGGGCCGCCTTGGCGCGCTTGGCAGCGAAGCGCACACCGCCAGGGCTCTCTCCGACCTCGACCCTCACCACGGTGGACAGCGGATCGACCACACCTTCACCCACATGCAGGATGGACGTCCCCACAGCACCGAGCTTGCTCAGGGCGGTGTGTGCCGCCTTGAGTTCCTCCTCCGCGGTGTCGCCCTTGAGCGCGAGCATCTCGCCGTAGGGACGCAGCAGCGGAACACCCCAGGTCGCCAGCCGGTCCAGCGGAGCCACGGCCCGCGCTGTCACCACATGCACGGGCGTCAGCTTGCCCATGACCTCCTCGGCCCGACCGCGCACGACCGTCACATGGTCCAGGCCCAGCAGCTCCACGACCTCCGTCAGGAAGGTCGTACGCCGCAGCAGCGGCTCCAGCAGCGTGATCTTCAGGTCCTCGCGGACGAGGGCCAGGGGAATGCCGGGCAGACCGGCACCGGAGCCGACGTCGCATACCGTCACCCCCTCGGGGACGACCTCGGAGAGCACCGCGCAGTTCAGCAGGTGCCGCTCCCACAGGCGGGGCACTTCACGAGGGCCGATGAGACCGCGCCGCACACCCGCCTCGGCGAGCAGCTCGGCGTAGCGCACCGCGTCCTCGAAGCGATCGCCGAACACCTCACGCGCCTGCTCGGGCGCGGGGGGAAGCTCCGCTGCCTCCGTCACGGGGAACCGTCCTTCCGTACCGCATCAGCGCACCGGGCGCCGACCATCAGAACTATCAGGCTGACAAAGTTCGGCCCCGCCTGCTCTACAGACGGGGCCGGAGAAACGTACGGACCGCTCAGGCGGGAAGCACGACGACGAAGCGCTGCGGCTCCTCGCCCTCGGACTCGCTGCGGAGCCCGGCGGCCTTGATCGCGTCGTGCACGACCTTGCGCTCGAACGGCGTCATCGGCTTGAGCTTCACGGACTCACCGGTGCTCTTCACCTCGGCGGCGGCCTTGGCGCCGAGCTCGGAGAGCTCAGCGCGCTTCTTGGCCCGGTAACCGCCGATGTCCAGCATCAGTCGGCTGCGGTCCCCGGTCTCCCGGTGCACGGCCAGGCGGGTGAGCTCCTGCAGGGCTTCCAGCACCTCGCCGTCACGACCGACCAGCTTCTGCAGGTCGCGGCTGCCCGAGTCGCTGATGATCGAGACAGCGGCGCGGTCGGCCTCGACGTCCATGTCGATGTCGCCGTCGAGATCGGCGATGTCGAGCAGACCCTCGAGGTAGTCCGCCGCGATCTCGCCCTCCTGCTCAAGGCGGGTCAGGGTGTCTGCACCCTCGGCAGCGGCGGAGGTGGTGCCTTCCGTCACGGGATGGACTCCTTCTTACTTCTTGGACGGGGACTTGGGCCGCTGAGGACCCTTGCGCTGTCCGGACTGGGCCTTGCTGCGGGTACCGCCGCCGGACTGCTTCTTGGCGGAAGCGGCGGGCTTGGCGTCCTCGGGCTCGTCGGACTTGCTCAGCGAGGTCGGCTCCGACGACTGGCCGTCGCCGACCGCCTTAGAGCCGGCCGAGGCCGCACCCGACTGCCGCTGGGACTTGCTCTGTCGCTTGGGCTGCTGACGCCTGGGAGCCGCCGCGCTCGCCGTCGAACCGTCCTCGGTCTGCACCGCGGCCTGGGACTCGCTCTGGATGACCGAACCGTCGGCCTGGGCCGCGAGGCCGGCCTTGTTCAGACCGTTGATGAACTTGCGCTCGAACTCGTTGCGGTCCCGGCCCTTGGCGACGATCGCCTTGATGATGGTGCGCTCGCTGCGCCTGCGGGCCTTGCCGTGGGTCGTGACGTGCTTGGTGAGGCGCTCCAGGTAGGCGGCCTGCGCCTTGGAACCCGGGGTCGGGTTGTTGCGGATGACGTACATCTGCTGACCCATGGTCCACACGTTGGTGGTCAGCCAGTAGACGAGGACACCGACCGGGAAGTTGATGCCGAAGACGGCGAACATGACCGGGAAGACGTACATCAGCATCTTCTGCTGCTGCATGAACGGCGTCTTGACCGTGGTGTCGACGTTCTTCGTCATCAGCTGGCGCTGCGTGTAGAACTGCGACGCCGACATCAGGACGATCATGACCGCGGTGACGACCCGGACGTCGGTCAGCGAGGCGCCGAGTGCCTCGACCTTGCTCGAACCGTCCGTGAACTTCGCGGCCAGCGGCGCCCCGACGATGTGCGCCTTACGGGCGCTGGCCAGCAGCGACTCGTTGATGACACCGATGGTGTCGCCCGTCGCGATGCCGTTGAGCACGTGGTACAGGGCGAAGAAGAACGGCGACTGCGCCAGGATGGGAAGGCACGAGGAGAGCGGGTTGGTGCCCGTCTCCTTGTACAGCTTCATCATCTCTTCGGACTGGCGCTGCTTGTCGTTCTTGTAGCGCTCCTGGATCTTCTTCATCTCGGGCTGCAGCGTCTGCATGGCCCGGGTCGCCTTGATCTGCTTCACGAAGAGCGGGATCAGGCAGATACGGATCAGGATCACCAGGGACACGATCGACAGGCCCCAGGCCCAGCCGGTGTCGGGGCCGAAGATGGCGCCGTACACCTTGTGGAACTGGACGATGACCCAGGAGACGGGTGTCGTGATGAAGCTGAAAAGACTGGCAATCGTGTCCACTAATCATGCTCCTTGGGCATGGGACGGAGTCTCTGCGGCCGGGCTCGAAGGAGTCTGCCCCTCGGTGGCCGAGGCGGCGGAGGGCCCGCCCCTACGTGCACGCCAGGCGTTACGCAGCATTTCGTGCCACCGCGGACGCTTGCGCGGCGGGACATGGTCCACACCGCCCAGCGACCACGGATTGCACCGCAGGATGCGCCAGGCGGTGAGTGCCGTTCCCTTGATCGCACCGTGCCGGTCGATGGCCTGGTAGCCGTAGTGGGAGCACGACGGGTAGTACTTGCACACCGGCCCGAGCAGCGGGCTGATGGTCCACTGGTACAGCTTGATGAGCGCCAGCAGCGGGTACTTCATCGTGCGCCCCCTCCCAGCAGCCGCTGAACGGCGGCATCCAGGTCTCGGGCCAGTTGTTCGTGATCGGCGTCGCCCGCCTCGGGCAGCGCTCGTACGACTACCAGGCTACCGGGGGGAAACAGGGCGACCCGGTCGCGCATCAGATGGCGAAGCCTGCGCTTCACCTTGTTGCGCACCACGGCACCGCCCACGGCCTTGCTCACGACGAAACCCGCACGCGTCGGGGGAGCGCTCTCCCCAGGCGCGTGCGGGTCCATGGCACCGCTACGAAAGTGAACGACGAGAGACGGGCGTCCGGCCCGGCGCCCTCGTCGTACCGCGGTCGCGAAGTCCTCGCGCCGCCTCAGCCGGTTCTCGGTGGGCAGCACGACGGCATGACCTGACCGGGATCAGGCGGACAGGCTGGCGCGACCCTTGCTGCGGCGGTTCGCCAGAATCGCACGGCCGGCACGGGTACGCATCCGCAGACGGAAGCCGTGGGTCTTGGCGCGACGACGGTTGTTCGGCTGGAAGGTGCGCTTGCTCACTCGGGGGCTCCAGAAATCAATCGGTGGTGGCGGGTGCCGTCCTGGCTGTCACCGTGCGCCCACGAGTAGCTCGCAGTTACGCCCGTGTGCACCGCTGACCGATCACCTGACGCGATCTGTGCCCATCGGAGGCAGGCGGCAGCAGCCATCGACAACTCGACCTGGTTACGGTACGCGCGGCTACGCCATCCGGTCAAACCAGTGGTCACCGGGAGACACTATCCACAGGCTGGGGACAACAACTTGAACCGCACCCGTCGCCCTGACTACCGTGGCTGAACTCCGATTCGTTCCCTTGACCCCTGTGTTTCGGCTCCACCCCATTTGAATCCCGACTCGTCCCACAACCACACGTTCGTGGGACCCGTGAGAGAGCGTGCCCTGTGGCTGACGTACCTGCCGATCTTGCCGCAGTGTGGCCACGCGTACTCGAGCAACTCCTCGGTGAGGGCCGCGTCCAGGGTGTGGAGGCGAAGGACGAGCACTGGATCCGGCGCTGCCAGCCGCTCGCGCTGGTCGCCGACACCGCCCTGCTCGCCGTACCGAACGAATTTGCGAAAGGCGTACTGGAGGGCCGACTGGCCCCGGCCGTCAGCGAGACGCTGAGCCGCGAGTGCGGCCGCCCGATCCGCATCGCGATCACCGTCGACGACTCCGCGGGAGAACCCCCGGCACCGCCCGCACCCCCGGCCCCCCGTACCCAGCCGCGCTACGAGGAGCCCGAGCTCCCCTCCGG
>NZ_LJBR01000080.1 GCF_001282115.1 Streptomyces sp. NRRL B-24085
TTGCTGCGGTACGCGAACTCACCGCGCACGCCGACGGCCGCCGTACGTCACCCCTCCCCCCGTGGTGCGTACGGCGGCCGTCGGCGTGCGCGGTGAGTTCGCGTACCGCACCAAAGGCCACATATAGGTGCCGCATAGTGCGCCCCGGTTGGCTGAAGTCCAGACCGCTGCTGTGCGAGCGCGGCCCGACGGGCCGCAGAGGGTGAGTAGTTGGGGTGACCGACTTCGAGAGCTTCGTCGGCGCGCTGCGCCGCAGGGCCGAGCACCGGCCCGCGCACAGCGCCGTCCGCTTCCGTACCGGACCGGAGGTGGAGGAGCTGGCGTACGGGGAGCTGGACCACCGGGTCCGGGCCGCCGCCCAGTGGCTCGCGGGCCAAGTGGCGCCCGGGGAGCGGGTGCTGGTGTCCTGCGGGCCCGGTACCGGTTTCCTGCGCGCCTTCCTGGCCTGCCTCTACGCCGGCGCGGTGCCCGTGCCGGTGCCGCTGCCCGGCGGCTTCGGGCGGCAGGAGTCCCGGACCACCGCGATCGCCGCCGACACCGGAACCCGTCTGGTGCTGACCGACGGCCCGGGCCTGACCGCGGTGCGCCGGTGGCTGGAGGCCGAGCGGGCGGACCTGCCCGGGCTCACGGCGGTGGACGTGGCGGAGGCCGAGCACACCGGGGACGCCGACGCCTGGCGTGAACCGCCGACCGAGTCCGGCACGCTGTGCTTCCTCCAGTACACCTCCGGCTCCACCAGCGACCCGAAGGGCGTGATGGTGCCGCACGGGGCGCTCGTCCACAACCTGGGGATGATGCGCGACCGGCACGGCTGGCACGGCGACATGACCTGGTGCAGCTGGCTGCCCGCCCACCACGACATGGGGCTCATCGCGATGATGCTCGCCCCGCTGTACCTGGGCGGCACGGCGGTGCTGATGTCGCCCACCGAGTTCCTCAAGCGCCCGGTGTCCTGGCTGCGGCTCATCGACGAGTACGGCGCCGAGGTCAGCTGCGCCCCCAACTTCGCCTACGACCTGTGCGCGCGCCGCCTGACCGAGGAGCAGACCGCGGGCCTCGACCTGTCCCGCTGGCGCTACGCCTGCAACGGCGCCGAACCGGTCGACGCGGCCACCCTCGCCCGGTTCGCCGAGCGCTTCGCCGACGCGGGCTTCTCGGCGCGCGCCCTCCTGCCCGGCTACGGCCTCGCCGAGGCCACCCTCTACGTCTCCGGCACCCTCGCCGACGAACCGCCCACGGTGCTGTCCGCCGACGCCGGCGCCCTGGCACGGGACGAGGTCGTGGCGGCCCAGGACGGCGCCGTACGCCAGGAGCTGGCCGCCAGCGGTGTCGTGGCCGGGCTCGACGTGCGGATCGTGGACCCGGCGGGCCGGGGTGAGCTGGCCGAGGGGCGGGTCGGGGAGATCTGGATCCGCGGCGGGAGCGTCGCACTCGGGTACTGGAACCGGCCCGAGGAGACCGAGCGGACCTTCGGCGCGGTCACGGCCGACGGGACCGGGCCCTTCCTGCGCACCGGCGACCTGGGGGCGTTCCGGGACGGACAGCTCTACGTCACCGGCCGCCTCAAGGAAATGATCATCGTGCACGGCCGGAACCTGTACCCGCACGACATCGAGCGTGAACTGCGCGACCTGGAACCCGCCTTCGCCGACCGGCCGACCGCGGTCTTCGCCTCCCGGCCCGGTGGCGCGGGGGCCGAGGAGATCGTCGCGGTCCAGGAGGTGCGCGGGCGCGGCCGTACGGCGGACGAGCTGGCCGCCCTCGCCCGCACCGCCCGCGCCCGTCTCGCCCAGCGCCTCGGGGTGCGGGTCGGCGGTGTGGTGCTGGTCAAGCCGGGCCGGGTGCAGCGCACGACCAGCGGGAAGATCCGCCGGGCACGGATGCGGGAGCTGTTCGAGACCGATGAACTGACCTCCTTGCACGAGGAGTTGTCGCCGGAGCTCGTCCGGTCCTGCCGGGCCGGCTGGGATCCGCACGGCTTCGCCCGGGAGCTGGAGGAGCGGCTCGGCGACCCCCGTGACGAGCGGCGGGTGTTCTCCTACCGCCGGGTCGCGGAGTGGGACCGGGCCGAGGAGTTCCCGGCCGAGGTGTGCCGGGAGCTGGACGCGCTCGGGGTGCCCCGCCACTTCGTGCCGGCCGAGCACGGGGGCGCACTGCGCACCGGCGAGGAGCTGCTCCAGCTCATCCGCACGCTGTCCCGGCGGGACTTCACCTCCGCCCTCGCGCACGCCAAGACGTACCTGGGCGCGATCTCGGTGTGGGTGGCGGGACGCGAGGACCAGGCCCGGGCGCTGGCCGAGCGGGTGAACGAGGGGGCGGTCGTCTCGCTCGCACTCACCGAGCACGCCCACGGCAGCGACCTGCTGGCGGGCGAGCTGCGGGCCGAGCGCACGGCGGACGGCTGGCGGCTCGACGGCCGCAAGTGGCTCATCAACAACGCCACCCGCGCCGACCTGGTGTGCGTCCTGGCCCGCACCAGGCCGGAGGGCGGCACCCGAGGCTTCAGCCTCTTCCTGGTGGACAAGTCGACGCTCGCCGAGGGCAGTTGGCATCCGCTGCCGCACGTGCCCACCCACGGTGTGCGCGGCGCCGACATCAGCGGCCTCGCCCTCGCCGGCGCCGAGGTCCCCGCCGACGCGCTGATCGGCGGCGAGGGCGAGGGCCTGGAGATCATCCTCAAGGGCTTCCAGATCACCCGTACGCTCTGCTCGGCGATGTCCCTGGGCATGACGGACCACGCCCTGCGCATCGCCGTGGACTTCGCCCGCTCCCACCGCCTGTACCGGCGCCCGCTCGCCGAACTCCCGCACGCCGCCCGCACCCTGGCCGAGTCCTACGCCGACCTGCTGGCCATGGAGGCGGCGGCCCTGGTGGCCACCCGCTCCGCGCACACCCTGACCGGGGAGCAGAGCGTGGTGTCGGCGGTGGCCAAGTACCTGGTGCCCACGCTGGGCGACGAGGTGATCGGGGCGCTGCGCTCGCTGCTGGGCGCCCGCGCGATGCTGACCCGGGACTTCGCCGACGGGGCGTTCCAGAAGCTGGAGCGGGACCACCGGATCGTCGGGATCTTCGACGGCAGCACGGCCGTCAACCTCAACTCCCTGATCAACCAGTTCCCGGTGCTGTGCCGGGGCTGGCGGGGCCGGCTCGCCGACCGCGACGCCGTGGCGGTGGCCGCCCGCCTGGACGGGCCCGCGCCCGCCCTGGACCACGCGCGGCTGAGCCTGTACGCGCGGTCCGGGTCCAGCGTCGTGCAGTCGCTGCCGGAGGCCGTCGAGCGCGTCGCACGGACCGCGCCGGCCGGGGTCGCCGAGCGCGCCCGGACGCTGCTCGCCCTCGCAGAGGAACTGCACGCCGAGACGGCCGCGCTGCGGCACAGCGCACGGGCCGTCCCGGAGTCGGCGTTCGCCGCCGCCCGCCGCTACGCCCTGGTGTACGCAGGGGCGGCGAGCCTGCACCTGTGGCTGGAGAACACCGGCACGCCGCGGGCCCGCGGACCGCTGTGGACGGACGCGGCCTGGCTGGACGCGGTCCTGGCCCGCCTGCTGCACCGGCTCACCGGTGAGCCCGACCTGGACGACACCGACGGGCCCGCCCTGGACGCCCTGCTCCCGGCCCTGGACGCCCAGGCCGAACAGGGCCTGCTGTTCTCGCTGTTCCCGTGCCGCCTGGCGGAGACCCCCAAGGAGGAAGCGGCATGACGGACCTGCTGACACCGGACACGGCCGGCCTTGCGACCGGCACGGCCACCGACCCCGCGCTGGAGCGCATCGCCGCCCTGGAAGCCCTTCTCGGCGACCCCGACGACCCCGCCAACCCGCTGGGCCTGAGCGCCGTGCTCGCCGCCGACGAGCGGGGTGAGCTGCTCGCGGCCGGGGAGGAGGCGCTCGCCGCGTTCGGGCTGGGGGCCGAGTTCGTGCCGGTGGAGTTCGGCGGGCGCCTCGCACGGGCCGACCGGTTCGCCCTGCTCATGCGGAGCCTGTTCCGCCGGGACGCCTCCCTCGCGATCGGGCACGGCGTGACCAGCTTCATCGCCGGACTGCCGGTGTGGGCGGACGGCTCCGACGAGCAGCGGCGCCGGGTGGCGGACCTGCTGTGCGGCGGCGGCCGGGTCGTCGCCGCCTACACCGAGCTCGACCACGGCAGCGACTTCGCCCGGATCGCGCTCACCGCCCGGCCCGCGCCCGGCGGCGGCTACCTCCTCGACGGCGGGAAGCAGCTCGTCAACAACATCGGCCGGGCCGAGGCCGCGGTCCTGTTCGCCCGGACCGACGAGCGCCCCGGCAGCCGCGGCCACTCCCATCTCCTGGTCGACCTCGACTCACCGGCCGTCGACCGCTCGGCCCGCTACCCCACCTCCGGGGTGCGCGGCTGCCTGCTGGGCGGCGCCGACTTCACCGCGGCCCACGCCCCCGCCGACGCCCTGCTCGGCGAGGAGGGCGGCGCCATGGAGACCGTACTGAAGGTCTTCCAGGTCACCCGCTGCGTACTGCCCGGGATGGTCGTCGGCGTCGGCGACCGGCAACTGCGCACCGTGCTCTCCTTCGCCGGGGAGCGGCGGCTGTACGGCGGTCCCGTCAGCGCCCTGCCGCTCGCCCGCGCCACCCTCGCCGGCGCCTTCGTCGACCTGCTGGTCTGCGACGCGCTCGCCATGGTCGCCGCGCGCACCCTGCACCTGGCGCCCGAGGAGGCGAGCGTGCGGTCGGCGGCGGTGAAGTACCTGGTGCCGAAGCTGCTCCAGGACAGCTCCTACCGGCTCGGGGTGCTGCTCGGCGCCCGCAGCTACGTCCGTGAGGGGCCGTACGCCGGGTTCCAGAAGACGGCCCGGGACCTGCCCGTCGTCGCGCTCGCCCACGCGAGCGGAGCGGTGTGCCTGTCGAACATCGTGCCGCAGCTGCCCCGGCTCGCCGACCGCGCCTGGCGCCCGGCGGCGAACGGCCCCCGGCAGCCGTACGACGCCTCGCTGTTCCGGCTCCACGACCCGCTGCCTGCCCTGGACCTCGGCCGTCTGGAGCTGACCGCGCGCGGTGCGGACGGACTGGCCGCCCTGCTGCCCGGGTTCGCCGACGACCTCGCCCGCCGGGGCCCTGACTACGCCGAACTCGCGGTGCTGGCAGCGGAGTTCAGCGGCCACCTCGCCGACCTCGCGGACCGTGCCACGGCCCTGTCCCCGCAGGACCGCACCCCGCTCGCCGGCCGCCGTGCCTTCCTGCTCGCCGAGCGGTACGTCCTCCTCCTCGCGGCCGCCGCCTGCCTGGGCGTGTGGCGCGCGGCCGCCGAGGACCCCGCAGGCGACCCGTTCCTCGCCGACCCGCGCTGGGCCGGCGCCGCACTGCACCGGCTCGCCGAACGGCTCGGCCCGCACCGCGCCCCGCTGCCCGGGGCCGCCGTGGACGCGCTCTTCACGGAGCTGTCCGCACGGCACGAGGCCGCCCGCACCTTCGACCTGTTCCGCACCCGGCTCGCCACGGACGGCGGGCCCGCCAAGGGAGTTGACTCATGACCGAAACCGCCTCCGCCCCCACCGCCCCCGTCGCGCCGCAGGCCATCCGCGCCTGGCTCGTCGACCGGGTCGCCTACTACCTGGAGCGCAACCCCGCCGACGTCGACGAGGGCACCCAGCTCGCCGAGATGGGCCTCGACTCGGTGTACGCGCTCACCCTGTGCGGCGACGTGGAGGACCACTTCGGACTGGTGGTGGAGCCCACGCTGGCCTGGGACCACCCGACGATCGACGCGATCACCGCACACCTGGCAGCGGAGCTGCGGCAGTCGCAGGGGGGAGTGCCGCGCTAGGTCGTTCGGGCCGCGGCCTCGTCGTGGCCGGTCGCGCCCACGCGGCGGAGCCGCGTATGTCACCGCCCCGCGCCCCTTCGGGCGCTTACGCCCCGGAGGGGCCCGTGCCTGAGAAAACCTATCCCGGAATCCTGTCCACCGTAGGCAACACCCCGCTCGTCGAACTGGCGCGACTCCTCCCGGAGTTCGGCTCCCGCGTGTTCGGGAAGGTCGAGCGGTTCAACCCCGGCGGCAGCATCAAGGACCGCTCCGCCCTCGGCATGCTGCTCGCGGCGATCCGGGCCGGCGAGGTGGAACCCGGCCGGTCCGTGATCGTCGAGTCCAGCTCCGGCAACCTGGCCGTCGGGCTCGCACAGATCTGCCGCTACTTCGGACTGCGCTTCATCTGCGTGGTCGACGGCAAGACCACCGAGCAGAACCTCGCCGTCCTGCGGGCCTTCCGCGCCGAGGTCGAGGTGGTCACCGAACGCGACGAGCTGACCGGGGAGTACCTGCCGGTCCGGCTGCGCCGGGTGCGGGAGCTGGTGGCCCGGATCCCTGGCGCGTACTGGCCCAACCAGTACGCCAGCCCGCTCAACCCCAAGGCCCACGAGACCACCATGCGGGAGATCGCGGACAGCCTCGACGGCAAGGTCGACTACCTGTTCTGCCCGGTCAGCACCTTCGGGACGCTGCGGGGCTGCCGGGACCACATCCGGGAGCGGGGCCTTCCCACCAAGGTGGTCGCCGTGGACGCGCTGGGCAGCGCGATCTTCGGCCTGGAGTCCACCCAGCGGCTCATCCCCGGACACGGCGCCTCCGTGGTGCCGCCGCTCGCCGACCCGGCCTACGCCGACGAGGTGGTGCACATCTCCGACCTGGAGTGCGTGGTGGCCTGCCGGCGGCTCATCGCCCGGGAGGCGGTCCTCGCGGGCGGCTCCTCCGGGGCCGCGGTGGCCGCGCTGTGGAAGATCCGGCACCGCGTCCCCGAGGGCTCGAACTGCGTCCTGATGTTCCCCGACGGGGGCGACCGCTACCTCGACACCATCTACTCCGACACGTGGGTGCGCGAGAACTTCGGCGACGTCTCCCACCTCTGGAAGGACTGACCGGCCATGACCGCGCGTCCCCTCTCCGCCGGGCAGGAAGCCCTGTGGCTCGCCCACCAGCTCGACCCGGACAGTCCCGCCTACAACGTCGTCCTCGCCGTACGGCTGCGCGGCACCCTGCGCGTCGACGTCCTCCAGGAGGCGCTGACCGCGCTCGTGGCCCGCCACGAACTGCTGCGCTCCCGCTTCCCCGGCACCGACGACGGGCCGGTGCGCCGCGTCGGAGCGGCGGAGTCCGTCCGCCTCGACGTCCGCGAGACACCGGACGCCGACGACACAGGCCTCTTCCGGCTCGCCACACAGGCCGGCGAGGAGCCCTTCCGGCTCACCGCCCAGGGCGCCTTCCGCGCGGTCCTGCTGCGCCGGACCCCCGAGGACGCGGTCCTCGTCACGGCCACCCACCACATCGTCAGCGACGCCACGTCCCAGTGGCTCCTGCTGCGCGACCTGTTCACGGAGTACGGCACCCGCACCGGGCAGCCGGGCGGGGCGGCACGGCCGGACGCGGCGGCCGAGCCGGGCGCCGTCGTCACGCCGGGCCCCGCACGCGAGCCGGAGCCGGGCCCGGCGTCCACGTCCGGCCCGGTGACCGCGCAGGCGCCCGCACCCCGACCCGGCCCGGCTCCTCAGCCCGGTCCCGCGTCCGCGCCCGGATCCGGACCCTTCGTCGCGCTCGGTGTCCCGGTCGGCTGGGACGAACAGGTGCGGACGGAGCGGGCGTTCGTGGCCTCGCCGCGCGGCGCGCGGGCGGCTGCGCACTGGCGGGAGGTGTGCACGGGGCTGAGGGCCGCCGTGCTGCCCACCGACCGGCCGCGTCCGTCGCACCGCACGCTCCGCGGGGCCACCCATGAGACCGTCTGGCAGCCGGACGTCTCCCGGCGGCTGCGGGAGACCGCCGCCGCGCGCGGGCTGACCCCGTTCGCCTGGCTGCTCGGCACCTTCCAGGCCGCCCTGCACCGCTCCGGCTGCGGTGACGGCTTCCTCATCGGCTGCCCGGCCACCACGCGCCTCACCCCGGCCACCCGGCAGGCCGTCGGCTACTACGTCAACGCCCTGCCGACCGCCGCCCGCTTCACCCCCGCGACGACCCTGCTGGAGACGATCGCGTCCGCGCAGGACCAGCTCCGCCGGGGCCTCGCCCACGCCCGCTACCCCGTCGAACTGCTCGGCGGCGGACCGCTGTTCCGGATCTCCTGCACCCTCGTCGCCGCCGACCGGCTGCCCGTCGAGGGCCTGTACGAGGGCCCGGTGCGCCTCGGCGGGCTGCGCGCCGAACTGGTCGACGTACCGCAGCAGGAGGGCCAGCTCGACCTGACCGTGGAGATCCTCCAGGACTCCCGGGGCTTCAAGGCGGTCCTGCGCTATCGCCGGGACCTCTTCGACGCCGCCACCGTCGAACGGTTCGGCGAGACCTGGCGGTGCCTGCTGGACGCCTCCCTGGACGCCCCGGACACCGCCGTGTCCGACGTCGGTCTCGTCGCCCACGACGACGACCTGGCGTTCCTGCTGGCGCTCGGATCGGGGGCGGCATGAGCGAGAGCCTGCGCAGGCAACTGCCCGACGGACCCGCCGTGTGGTGCACCAACGGCCCCGCCGCCGTGGCGATGTGGCGCGAGATGCTGCCGCCCGGCGCCTACCACCGGGCGGCCGGACGGCTGCGGCCCGGTGACACCGTTGTCGACATCGGCGCCAACATCGGCCTGATGTCGGTGTACTGCTCCCGGGTGCGGCCCGGTGTCCGTGTCCTGGCCGCCGAACCCGTACCCGCTCTGCACGCCTGTCTGGAGCGCAACCTCGCCGAGCACGCGGCCCCCGGCTGGCGGACCGAGTGCGCGGCCGTCTCCGACCGCCCCGGCCGGCTGAGCTTCACCTACTACCCCGAGGCGCCCGGCAACTCGGGACTGCACGCCGACCCGGACGCCGACGACGAGATCACCCTGACCTTCCTGCGCAACAGCGGGGTCGATCCCGAGGACGCGGCCGAACTGGTCGAGGGGCTGCACGAGGGCGTCGAGCTGACCGTGCCCGCCGTCACCGTCTCCGAGCTGCTGCGCCGGCACGGCGTCGAGCGGGTCGACCTGCTCAAGGTGGACGTGGAGCGCGCCGAGCTGGAGGTGCTGCGCGGCGTCGAGGAGGAGCACTGGCCCCTCGTCGGCGCGGTGGTCGCCGAGGTGCACGACGAGGACGGCCGGCTGGCCGCCGTACGGGAGCTGCTGACCGCGCGCGGGTTCACCGTCGACGTGCGGCAGGACCCGCTGCTCGCGGACACCGTGCTGTACGACGTCGAGGCGCTGCGGGCCGTATAGGGCGCATATAGCGGCCGAGCCCACCATCGCTGCATCACCGAAAGGCTCCGCAGAGAGGGAACCCCATGCTGATCCTCCGACGCACCGACGTGACGGACGTCCTGTCCGGCCGGGAGACGGAGATCATCGACCTCGTCGCCGACACCTACCGGCTGCACGACGAGGGCCGCACGTCCCTGCCGCACTCGACGTTCCTGCGCTTCCCCGAGGAGCACCACGCCCGCGACCGGATCATCGGCCTGCCCGCCTACCGGGGCGGACGGCGGCCGGCCGCCGGGATGAAGTGGATCGCCTCCTTCCCCGGCAACGTGGCCGCCGGCACCGAGCGGGCCAGTGCCGCGATCCTCCTCAACTCCCTCGACCACGGGCGTCCGGTGGCCCTCGTGGAGGGCGCGGTGGTCTCCGCGAAGAGGACCGCGGCGAGCGCCGCCCTGGCCGCCGCCGAGCTCACCGCCGGGCACCCGCCCGCCTCCGTGCTGCTGGTCGGCTGCGGGGTCATCAACCTGGAGATCCTGCGCTTCCTCGCGGCCGCCCTCCCCGGGCTCACCGAGGCCGCCCTGTACGACACCGACCCGGCGCGCGCCGAGGAGTTCGCCGCCCGCTGCCAGGAGGCCGCGCCCGCCGTGAAGGCGTACGCGGTCACCGACCTCGCCGCGGCGCTCGGCGAGCACCGGCTGGTCTCGCTGGCCACCACAGCCGCGACCCCGCACCTGGACCTCACCGCCTGCGGCCCCGACACCACCGTCCTGCACATCTCCCTGCGCGACCTGACCGCCGAGACGA
Source organism: Streptomyces sp. NRRL B-24085 (assembly GCF_001282115.1). Taxonomy (GTDB): domain Bacteria; phylum Actinomycetota; class Actinomycetes; order Streptomycetales; family Streptomycetaceae; genus Streptomyces. Next base: position 9,974 of record NZ_LJBR01000080.1, read on the forward strand.
TCCTCGGCGCGGTCAACGTCGTCGACGACACCGACCACGTGTGCCGCGAGCGCACCTCCCTCGACCTCGCCCAGCAGATGACGGGCGACCGGGACTTCGTGACCGCCGAGATCGGCGCGCTGCTGCGCGGCCGCACGACGCTGGAGCGCACGCCGGAACGGCCCGTCGTGTACTCGCCGTTCGGCCTGGGCGTGCTGGACATCGCCCTCGCCGAGTACGTGCGCGAGCAGGCGGAACGGCGCGGACTGGGCGTCCGCGTCGAGGACTTCCTGCCGGCCTGAACCGTCACCCGTTCACCCTTCACCCCCTTCCACCAGACCGTCCGTATGCCCGAAGGAGCAGTCATGACCGCCGAGCAGCACACCGAAGGCCCCCGTCAGCGCGTGGTGTTCAACGACGAGGAGCAGTACTCGCTGTGGCCCGTCGCCCGCGAGCTGCCCGCCGGCTGGCACGCCGAGGGCACCGAGGGCTCCCGCGAGGAGTGCCTGGCCCGGATCGCCGAGGTGTGGACCGACATGCGTCCGCTGAGCCTGCGCCGCCGCATGCACGAGTCCTCCGCGGCCTGAGTCGCGCCGCCCTCCACCCAGGTCTGTGACAGGAGTTGCCGTGAACGCCGAACTGCTTCCGGAACGCTTCGCCGAGCAGGCGTTCCGTACGCCCCACGCCGTCGCCGTCGTCGACGGCGAGCGGGCGGTGACGTACGACGAGCTGGACCGCGCGTCCGCTCGCATGGCCCGCCTCCTCGCGGACCTGGGCGCCGGGCCCGAGACGCTCGTCGGGGTGAGCCTGCCCCGCGGCGCCGGCCTGGTGGTCGCGCTGCTGGGCGTGTGGCGGGCGGGCGCCGGCTATGTGCCGCTCGACCCGGCCCAGCCCACGGCCCGGCTGGCCTCGCTGATCCGTGAGTCGGGGGCGGGGCTGGTGCTCGCCGGACCGGAACTGGAGGAGACGGTGGCCGGGGCGGGCGCCCGCCGCGTCGACCCCGACGCGGCCCGCGAACTCCCGGACTCGGACGAGCCGTTGCCCGCCGCCGACCCGGACGGTGTCGCGTACGCCATCTTCACCTCCGGCTCGACCGGCAAGCCCAAGGCCGTCGCCGTCACCCACGCCGGCATCGCCAACCGGGTCGGCTGGACGGTCGAGCGGCACGCGCTGGGCGCGGGGGACCGCATCCTCCAGAAGACCACCGTCGGCTTCGACGCGGCCGGCTGGGAGATCTTCGCTCCGCTGGTCGGCGGCGGCACCGTGGTGCTCGCCCCGGCCGGCGCCGAGCGCGACCCGGCCGGGCTGCTGCGGGCCGTGGCCGAGCACGGCATCACGGTCCTCCAGGTCGTGCCCTCGGTACTGCGGCTGCTGGTGGAGGAGGGCGACTGGAGCGGCTGCGGCTCGCTCCGGCTGCTGTTCTCGGCGGGCGAGGCCCTGCACGCCGAACTCGTCGCACGGGTACGGGAGCTCGCGGGCCCGGAGCTGGAGGTGTGGAACACCTACGGCCCCACCGAGTGCTCCATCGACGTCACCGCCTTCGCGGCCGACCCCGCCGTCACGAGCGGGCCCGTCCCGATCGGGCGCCCCCTGCCCGGCCTGAAGGTGCTCGTCCTCGACCCGTCGGGCACCCCCGTGCCGGTCGGCGTCCCCGGAGAGCTGTACGTCGGCGGCGTCGGCGTGGCCCGAGGGTACGCGGGCCGGCCCGAGCTGACCGCCGAGCGCTTCGTGCCCGACCCGTACGAGTCCGGGGCCCGGCTCTACCGCACCGGGGACCAGGTCCGCTGGCGGGCCGACCGCACGCTGGAGTACCTCGGCCGCCTGGACCACCAGGTCAAGGTGAACGGCGTCCGCATCGAACCCGGTGAGATCGAGGCCGCCCTCGCCGCACACCCCTCGGTCACCGGTGCCGTGGTGGTGCCGTACGAGGGGGAGGACGGCGGCAAGCGGCTCGCGGCGCACCTGACCACCGACGGTCCGGCCCCCGGCTCCGCTGAGCTGCGGGTCTTCCTCGCCGAGCGGCTGCCCGAGAGCCATGTGCCGTCCTTCTTCCACGTCCTGGACGCCTTCCCGCTGCTGCCGAGCGGCAAGGCGGACCGTGCCGCGCTGCCCCTGCCTGCCGAGCTCACCGCCGTCGCGCGGGCCGGGTCCGTCGCCCCGCGCGACGCGGCGGAAAAGCTGGTCGCCGGGGTCTGGGCGGAACTGCTGGGCCGCGAACAGGTGGGCGCGCTCGACGACTTCTTCGCGCTCGGCGGCACCTCGCTGCAACTGACCCGGCTCGCCGCCCGGCTGCGCGCGGCCTCCGGCGAGAAGATCTCGCTGCGCGGCCTGTTCGGCGCGACGACGGTGGAGGCGCAGGCGCGACTGCTGGGCGCGCCGGGCTCGGGCGGGCCGAGTGCCGGTGCTGTGGCGGCTGCCGGCGGAACCGTCGCAACGGGCGGCCCCTCCGCTGCCGCCGGGCCGGACGGGACGTCCGGCGACGACGAGCCCCCCGCCCGTC
>NZ_LJBR01000081.1 GCF_001282115.1 Streptomyces sp. NRRL B-24085
CTTCACCTGGGAATTCGCCACCGACCCCTACCCCGCCTACGCCTGGCTCCGCGAGCACGCCCCCGTGCACCGGACCCGGTTGCCCAGTGGGGTGGAGGCGTGGCTGGTCACCCGTTACGTCGATGCCAAGCAGGCCCTCGCCGACCAGCGGCTCAGCAAGAACCCCGCGCACCACGACGAGCCCGCGCACGCCAAGGGCAAGACCGGTATCCCGGGGGAGCGCAAGGCGGAACTGATGACGCATCTGCTGAACATCGATCCGCCGGACCACACGAGGCTCCGACGGCTCGTCAGCAAGGCGTTCACGCCCAGGAGGGTCGCCGAGTTCGCGCCGCGCGTGCAGGAGTTGACCGACCGTCTCATCGACGGGTTCGCGGCCGGCGGCACCGCCGACCTCATCCACGAGTTCGCCTTCCCGCTCCCCATCTACGCGATCTGCGACCTGCTCGGCGTCCCGCGGGAGGACCAGGACGACTTCCGGGACTGGGCGGGCATGATGATCCGGCACGGAGGGGGGCCGCGGGGCGGTGTCGCGCGGTCCGTGAAGAAGATGCGCGGCTATCTCGCCGACCTCATCCACCGGAAGCGGCAGGCACTGCCGGACGAGCCCGCGCCCGGTGAGGACCTCATCTCCGGGCTCATCCGGGCCTCCGACCACGGTGAGCACCTCACCGAGAACGAGGCCGCGGCCATGGCCTTCATCCTGCTGTTCGCGGGTTTCGAGACCACGGTCAACCTGATCGGCAACGGCGTGTACGCCCTTCTCACCCACCCCGAGCAGCGGCACCGGTTGCAGAGGTCCCTCGCCGACGGGGAAAGGGGCCTCCTGGAGACCGGGGTGGAGGAACTCCTCAGGTACGACGGCCCGGTCGAACTGGCCACCTGGCGGTTCGCCACCCAGCCCCTGCGGATCGGCGGGCAGGACATCGCAGCCGGGGACCCGGTGCTCGTGGTCCTCGCGGCCGCGGACCGGGATCCGGAGCGGTTCGCCGACCCGGATGTGCTCGATCTGTCCCGCCGTGACAATCAGCACCTCGGGTACGGCCACGGCATCCACTACTGCCTCGGTGCCCCGCTGGCCCGGCTGGAGGGCCAGACCGCGCTCGCCACCCTCCTCACCCGGCTCCCGGACCTTCAACTCGCGGTGGATTCGGCGGATTTGCGCTGGCGTGGCGGACTCATCATGCGTGGACTGCGCACTTTGCCCGTGGAGTTCACGCCCGTCCGGTAATCGACCGAGGGGTCCGGGCTATCCCGGTGGGATGCCGCGTAAACATGACACGCCCTCAAGTCTGTGATCTTCACGTGATCTACGCGGCATTAACTTGTGACAAGTGATCGAATCCCTATACGTTCACGGACCAGCGCGGTCCCCGTACCACTGCCGCGCGGGTACTTGCTGTCTCGGGAAAGGTCCCTCCATGCTCTCCGGGAACGGTCGTCACCGTCGCCCCCGTCAGGCTCCGGCTCTCCTCGTGGCGGCCGGTGTGACGGGATCCGCCATCGCGATCCCTCTGCTCGGGGCGACCGGGGCGAGCGCCGCCACCGGCACCACGTGGGACCGGGTCGCGGAGTGCGAGAGCGGTGGCTCCTGGAGCGCGAACGACGGCAACGGCTTCTACGGCGGCCTTCAGATGTCCCAGGAGAACTGGGAGAAGTACGGAGGCCTGGAGTACGCCGAGACCGCGGACCTGGCCAGCCGTAACCAGCAGATAGCCGTGGCCGAGAAGCTGCTCGCGGACCAGGGCATCGCCGCCTGGCCGACCTGCGGGCTGCTCGGCGGTCTCAGCAAGGACGCGAGTTCGGCCGACGTCGACACGGGTGTGGGAAGCGGTACGCCCTCGGCCTCGGCCTCGGCGTCCGGCTCGTCCGGATCATCCGGTTCAGAGGGTTCTTCCTCTTCGTCCGGTTCCTCCAACTCGTCGGGTTCCGAGGAGTCCTCCGGTCTGCTCGACGCACTGGACGGATCGTCCGCGACGCCCTCGCCGTCGGCGACCCCCTCTGGCGATGACAGCTCCGCAAAACCGGACAAGAAGAACTCTTCGGGTTCCGGGAGTTCCGCCGAGCAGGACGCGCAGCCGTCCGACAGCTCGCCCGTGGTGAGCACAGAAGAGGACGAAGCGGACAAGTCATGGCAGGAGGGCGGCTCTTCGGCTCTCGTGGACGTGGGTGCCCTGGGTTCCGGCAAGCACCGCGGCGACAGTGCCGAGGAAAGTGTGACGAAGAGCGCGGCCTCTCCCACGACCGGTCGGCACGCCGCCGCCACCTACACGGTCCAGGAGGGCGACTCCCTCGTCTCCATCGCCGACTCCCTTGGCCTCGACGGCGGATGGCGTGCCCTCTACGCCGAGAACAAGGACCGCATCGGGGCCGACCCGAGCAACATCGTTGCCGGTCAGACGCTCGACACAGGGGCTGAATAGGGTCGAAAAGACCTGAAAAACAGCGGGAGTTCACGTCACACTTCGCACTGAATGTCCACTTTGGTGAAAGTGTGGGATGAGTCTCAGAAGCCCTGATCGTCTTTGAAATTCCGCCGAACGCATGTCTACGGTCGTGACCGCTCGGCAACCCGAGCCCCGTCTGCCGCAACGCCGAATCCTGCCAGCGGCCGTACGGGAACAGTCGTCGCGTCAAGCGCCGTAGGCAGGAGCGGGGGACCCAAGGTAAGCGCCGGGCCCAGCAGTTCACGCTGGACCGGCTAGGGGTGAAGCCGCGCAAGGAGCCGCAGGGCACCGAGCGCGACCGGGCAACTCAACCGGCCCGAACCCGACAGCTCACCTCGCAGGCGTCGGTGAGGGGATCGATCCATGCTGTTTTCCGGCAAGGGCAAGCACCGTCGTCCGTCCAAGGCCACCCGCGCCGCCGCGCTCGCCGGCGTCACCGGTGTCGCCATCGCCGCCCCGCTGATGGCCGCGGGCAACGCCTCCGCCGCCACCGCCTCCGAGTGGGACGCCGTCGCCCAGTGCGAGTCCGGCGGCAACTGGTCCATCAACACCGGCAACGGCTACTACGGCGGTCTGCAGTTCTCCGCCTCCACCTGGGCCGCGTACGGCGGCACGCAGTACGCCGCGCAGGCCAACCAGGCCAGCAAGGCCCAGCAGATCGCCGTCGCCGAGAAGGTCCTCGCCTCCCAGGGCAAGGGTGCCTGGCCGGTCTGCGGCACGGGCCTGTCCAGCGCCGCCTACAACGGCGGCAGCAGCTCGTCCTCCTCCAGCTCCTCGAACTCGAACTCGGGCACCAGTACCCGTTCGACCGACGAGCAGAGCGCCTCCCGCTCCTCCGAGCGTCCGGCCGCCAAGAAGACCGTCACCACCCCGACCGGCAAGAAGGTCAAGAAGGGCGACGGCGAGTACAAGGTCGTCAAGGGTGACACCCTCAGCTCGATCGCCGAGAAGCACAAGGTCAAGGGCGGCTGGCAGAAGCTGTTCAAGCTGAACAAGGACATCATCGACGATGCCGACTTCATCTTCCCGGGCCAGCAGCTCCACCTGAAGTAGGACCCGGCCGAACCACAGGGCCCTCACAGCCGTGTCCTCCAGGATGAAGGCCTCGTGAGGGTCACCCCCCGTCCCCACGGGCTCCCCGCTCCGGTGCGTGTTCCCCCGTACGCACCGGGGTGGGGCTTTTTCATGCGCGGGTGCCGGCCCGTCTTTGTTCAGTTCGGAAACAATTTACTCTCGGTTCTGTCCATGGGTCGGTCCACACGGTGGCCGATCCCCCGGAGCCGGTTAGGCTCGGTCTCGCAGAACCCACCGCGGTCCCGGCGGACCGTGTCACATCCCAAGAAGGAGATGCTCGTGCCGTCCATCGACGTCGTCGTAGCCCGGGAAATCCTGGACTCCCGAGGCAACCCCACGGTCGAGGTCGAGGTCGGCCTCGACGACGGCAGCACCGGTCGTGCCGCCGTCCCGTCCGGCGCCTCCACGGGCGCCTTCGAGGCCATCGAGCTGCGTGACGGTGACCCGAACCGCTACCAGGGCAAGGGTGTGGAGAAGGCCGTCCTCGCGGTCATCGAGCAGATCGGCCCGGAGCTCGTCGGCTACGACGCCACCGAGCAGCGTCTGATCGACCAGGCGATGTTCGACCTGGACGCCACCGACAACAAGGGCTCGCTCGGCGCCAACGCCATCCTCGGCGTCTCCCTCGCCGTCGCCCACGCCGCCTCCGAGGCCAGCGACCTCCCGCTCTTCCGCTACCTGGGCGGCCCGAACGCGCACCTGCTGCCGGTGCCGATGATGAACATCCTGAACGGCGGCTCGCACGCCGACTCCAACGTGGACATCCAGGAGTTCATGATCGCCCCGATCGGCGCGGAATCCTTCTCCGAGGCGCTGCGCTGGGGCACCGAGGTCTACCACACCCTCAAGAAGGTCCTGAAGAGCAAGGGCCTGTCCACCGGTCTCGGCGACGAGGGCGGCTTCGCGCCGAACCTGGAGTCCAACCGCGCCGCCCTGGACCTCATCCTCGAAGCGATCAAGGAAGCCGGTTACATCCCCGGCGAGCAGGTCGCCCTGGCGCTCGACGTCGCCGCCTCCGAGTTCTACAAGGACGGCAAGTACCAGTTCGAGGGCAAGGACCGCTCGGCCGCCGAGATGACGGAGTACTACGAGGAGCTCGTGGCGGCCTACCCGCTCGTCTCCATCGAGGACCCGCTGTTCGAGGACGACTGGGCCGGCTGGAAGGTCCTCACCGACAAGCTGGGCGACAAGGTCCAGATCGTCGGCGACGACCTGTTCGTCACCAACCCGGAGCGTCTGGCCCGCGGCATCGAGGACGGCGCCGCCAACGCGCTGCTCGTCAAGGTGAACCAGATCGGCTCGCTCACCGAGACCCTCGACGCCGTCGAGCTCGCCCAGCGCAGCGGCTTCAAGTGCATGATGTCCCACCGCTCCGGCGAGACCGAGGACGTCACCATCGCCGACCTGGCCGTCGCCACCAACTGCGGCCAGATCAAGACCGGTGCCCCGGCCCGCTCCGAGCGCGTCGCCAAGTACAACCAGCTCCTGCGCATCGAGGAGATCCTCGACGACGCCGCGGTGTACGCCGGCCGCAGCGCCTTCCCGCGCTTCAAGGGCTGAGCGCGTAAAGGGCTGAGCAGCGTCAAGGGCTGCCCCCGGCAGGGCTAAGCCTTAGCCAGTCGTACGTACGTCCCCGTACCGGTCCCGTACCGTGTGCGGGGACGTACGCACGTAGAAGGGGAGGCGGAGAGCCGATGGCCGTGAAGGACCGGGACCGTTTCTCCACCACGACCAGGATCAGGCTGCTCGGCGAGCAGACCGCGGCCCGTGTCTACCGCTCCCAGACCAAACGGCAGGCCCGCCGCTCCCGGCTGACCGGCCGGGCCGCGCTGCTCGCCCTGGTGCTGTGCACGCTGGTGGTGGCGCTGGCGTACCCGATAAGGCAGTACGTCTCGCAGCGCGCCGAGATCGCCGATCTCCAGCGGGAGAAGGAGCAGGCCGCCGAGCGGGTCGAGAAGCTGCGCGACCTCAAGGCGCGCTGGCAGGACGACGCGTACGCGGAGCAGCAGATCCGGCAGCGGCTGCACTACGTGATGCCGGGGGAGACGGGGTTCGTCGTCGTCGACCCGGACGCGGCGAAGCAGTCCCGCAGCGACCTGGGCGCGGCCGACCGGCCCTGGTACGCGAACGTCTGGGACGGGGTCGACAAGTCCGACGCCTCCGACCAGTGAACCGACCGATGGACCGATAGAAAGACAGGCATGGAAACGCCTCCGCCCTCCACTCCGCGTACCGAGCCGACCGACGCGGACGTCGAGGCCTTCAAGCAGCAGCTCGGGCGGCCGCCGCGCGGACTGCGCGCGATCGCGCACCGCTGCCCCTGCGGTCAGCCGGACGTGGTGGAGACGGCCCCCCGCCTCCCCGACGGCACGCCCTTCCCGACGACGTACTACCTGACGTGCCCGCGCGCCGCCTCGGCGATCGGCACCCTGGAGGCGAACGGCGTCATGAAGGAGATGACGGAGCGGTTGCAGACCGATCCGGAGCTCGCCGCCGCCTACCGGGCCGCGCACGAGGACTACATCGCCCGGCGTGACGCCATCGAGGTCCTGGAGGGCTTCCCGAGCGCGGGCGGCATGCCGGACCGGGTGAAGTGCCTGCACGTCCTGGTCGGCCACTCGCTGGCCGCGGGCCCGGGCGTCAACCCGCTGGGCGACGAGGCGATCGCGATGCTGCCGGAGTGGTGGCGCAAGGGCGCGTGCGTGACCGTCACCGAGCAGCAGGAGCAGCAGGAGCAGCAGGAGGAGGCCCAGTGACCCGGGTCGCCGCGATCGACTGCGGTACGAACTCCATCCGTCTCCTCGTCGCGGACTGCGACCCGGAGACCGGTGAACTGGTCGACCTGGACCGGCGCATGACGATCGTGCGGCTGGGCCAGGGAGTCGACCGGACCGGCCGGCTCGCGCCCGAGGCGCTGGAGCGGACCTTCGCCGCGTGCCGGGAGTACGCGGCGGTCGTCAAGGAGCACGGGGCCGAGCGGCTGCGGTTCGTCGCCACGTCCGCCTCCCGCGACGCGGAGAACCGGGACGAGTTCGTCCGGGGCGTCCTGGACATCCTCGGTGTCGAGCCCGAGGTGATCTCAGGGGACCAGGAGGCCGAGTTCTCCTTCACCGGGGCGACCAAGGAGCTCACGGGCAGCGACCACCTGGCCAGGCCCTACCTGGTCGTGGACATCGGCGGCGGCTCGACGGAGTTCGTCGTGGGCGACGACCGGGTGCGGGCCGCACGTTCCGTGGACGTGGGCTGTGTGCGGATGACCGAGCGGCACCTGGTGCGGGACGGGGTCGTCAGCGACCCGCCGACCGACGCGCAGATCGCCGCGATGCGGGCCGACATCGAAGCCGCGCTCGACCTCGCCGAGGAGACCGTGCCGTTGCGCGAGGCACGCACCCTGGTGGGGCTCGCCGGGTCCGTGACCACCGTGTCGGCGATCGCGCAGGAGCTGCCCGAGTACGACTCGCAGGCCATCCATCACTCCCGGGTCTCCCGCGACCGCGTCCGTGAGATCGCCGAGTGGCTGCTGCACTCCACCCACGCCGAGCGCGCGGCTGTGCCCTCCATGCATCCGGGGCGCGTGGACGTGATCGCGGCGGGCGCCCTCGTACTGCTCACGATCATGGAGCGGATCGGTGCCGAGGAGGTCGTGGTGAGCGAGCACGACATCCTCGACGGGATCGCGTGGTCCATCGCGTAGGCGCCGCCGGGCACCTCTGCTGAGCAGGCAGAACAACGTATGAGCGTCTCTGAGGGGCCCTTCGGGGCCCCTCTTCGTCGTGCCGCCCGGAAAGTTCGTGAAGTTCTTCACAAGGAATTGGGCCCTGTCGGACGACGAATGTGGTCCGGTTGACCCTTCCGGGGCCCCAACACCCGTGTGAACACGTTCAAAACGGTGGGATGCGGACCTCGGGGGAGGGGTGCGCGAGGGTCCCGCGAACACCCCTCACGGGACCGATTCCGGCACGGAGAGGCAGCTCACGCGGCATTGACAACGGAGATCCCTACACCGTGGTTCCCGTTCCGCGCCATGACCTGGGTCACGCGAGTCGCGGAGGATAGCACACCCCTTGGAAGAGCTTGTGAAGGGGCGCACGAGCGACCCCCCTGGGGCGGGTGGATACTCGATGGCATGAGCACCACGGAGCGTCCCAGGATCCTCGTAGTAGGCGGTGGGTACGTAGGCCTGTACGCAGCTCGGCGCATTCTCAAGAAGATGCGCTACGGCGAGGCGACCGTCACGGTCGTCGACCCCCGGTCGTACATGACCTACCAGCCCTTCCTCCCCGAAACCGCCGCCGGCAACATCTCCCCGCGCCACGTCGTCGTCCCGCTGCGACGCGTGCTGCCGAAGGCGGAGGTTCTCACCGGCCGGGTCACCACCATCGACCAGGACCGCAAGGTCGCCACGATCGCCCCGCTGGTGGGCGAGGCGTACGAGCTGCCTTTCGACTACCTGGTGATCGCGCTCGGCGCGGTCTCCCGCACCTTCCCGATCCCCGGCCTCGCCGAGCAGGGCATCGGCATGAAGGGCATCGAGGAGGCCATCGGCCTGCGCAACCACGTGCTTGAGCAGCTCGACAAGGCCGACTCCACGACCGACGAGGAGATCCGCCGCAAGGCGCTCACCTTCGTGTTCATCGGCGGTGGCTTCGCGGGTGCGGAGACCATCGGTGAGGTCGAGGACATGGCCCGCGACGCGGCCAAGTACTACACCAACGTCTCGCGCGAGGACATGCGGTTCATCCTCGTCGACGCCGCCGACAAGATCCTCCCCGAGGTCGGCCCCAAGCTCGGCCAGTACGGCAAGGCGCACCTGGAGAGCAGGGGCGTGGAGATCTACCTCTCCACCTCGATGGACTCCTGCGTCGACGGCCACGTGGTCCTCAAGAACGGCCTGGAGGTCGACTCCAGCACCATCGTGTGGACCGCCGGCGTCAAGCCCAACCCGGTCCTCGCCCGCTACGGCCTCCCGCTGGGCCCGCGCGGCCACGTGGACACCGCCCCGACCCTCCAGGTCCAGGGCACCGACTACATCTGGGCCGCCGGCGACAACGCCCAGGTCCCGGACGTCGCCGCCCGCAAGGCCGGCGTCGAGAACGCCTGGTGCCCGCCGAACGCCCAGCACGCGCTGCGCCAGGCCAAGGTCCTCGGCGACAACGTGATCTCCGGCATGCGGGGCTTCCCGCAGAAGGAGTACAGCCACTCCAACAAGGGTGCTGTTGCGGGTCTCGGCCTGCACAAGGGCGTCGCGATGATCGTCATGGGCAAGATGAAGATCAAGCTCAAGGGCCGTCTCGCCTGGTACATGCACCGCGGCTACCACGGTCTGGCCATGCCGACCTGGAACCGCAAGATCCGCGTCTTCGCCGACTGGACCCTCGGCATGTTCCTCAAGCGCGAGGTCGTCTCCCTCGGCGCCATGGAGAACCCGCGCGAGGAGTTCTACGAGGCCGCGCGCCCCGTGCCGGCCGCCGAGCCGAAGAAGACCGAGGCGAAGGCCTCCTGACCCTCCCGGTCGCCGAACGAACCGAAGGGCCCCCTGCCATCCGTGGTGCAGGGGGCCTTTCGGGGTTTTCCGGGATTGACCATGACCCTTCGGTTGTTTACCCGGGTGGACAAATCCGGGATCCTCGTCACGGAGGTGTGGGCCATGGCGGATGCCGCACTGCGGCTGAAGAGTCTGCTCGAACAGTTGCTGGGAGCCGAGCTCCCGGTTCGGATCCGGGCCTGGGACGGCTCACAGGCGGGGCCGCCCGGCGCGCCCACCCTGTTCGTCCGCAACCGCCGCGCCGTGCGCCGACTGCTGTGGAAGCCGGGCGAACTGGGCCTGGCCCGCGCCTGGGTCGCCGGGGACCTCGACATCGAGGGCGACTTCTACGCCGCCCTCGGCCTGCTCTCCGGCCTGGTCTGGGAGCGCGACGACACCCGCTCCGCCCTCCGGGTCCTGCGTGACCCGCAGACCCGCGCCGCGCTGCTCGGACTCGTCCGGCTCGCCGGTCTGCCGCTGCCCCCGGCCCCGCCCCGCGAGGAGATCCGCCGCACCCGGGGCCATCTGCACACCAGACGCAGCGACAAGCGCGCCATCAGCCACCACTACGACGTCGGCAACGGCTTCTACGAGACCGTCCTCGGCCCGTCCATGGTGTACTCCTGCGCCTACTGGCCGAGCCCGGACGGAACCCTCGAACAGGCCCAGCACGACAAGCTCGACCTCGTCTGCCGCAAGCTCGCGCTCCAGCCGGGACAGCGGCTCCTCGACGTCGGCTGCGGCTGGGGCTCGATGGCGATCCACGCCGCCCGCGAGTACGGCGTGCGCGTCGTCGGCATCACCCTCTCCCAGGAGCAGGCCGCCTACGCCCGCAAGCGCGTCGCCGACGCCGGACTGACCGACCGGGTCGAGATCCGCGTACAGGACTACCGCGACGTGGCCGACGGGCCGTACGACGCGATCTCCTCCATCGGCATGGCCGAGCACGTGGGATCGGAGAAGTACCTGGAGTACGCCGAGGACCTGTACCGGCTGCTCGCGCCCGGCGGGCGGCTGCTCAACCACCAGATCGCCCGGCGCCCGCTGTCCGACGAATCGGCCTACGACCTCGACGAGTTCATCGACGCCTACGTCTTCCCCGACGGCGAGCTCGCCCCCGTCGGCACCACGGTGACCCAGCTGGAGCGGGCCGGGTTCGAGGTGCGGGACGTCGAGTCGATCCGTGAGCACTACGCGCTCACCCTGCGCCGCTGGGTCGCCAACCTGGAGGCCGGGTGGGAGCGCGCGACCCGGCTGGCCGGTCCGGGCCGGGCCCGGGTCTGGCGCCTCTACATGGCCGCCTGCGCCCTCGGCTTCGAACGCAACCACCTCGGCGTCAACCAGGTCCTGGCCGTCCGCACCCCCGAGTCCGGCCGGTCCGGGATGCCGCTGCGCGCCCGCACCTGGAACTGAGCGCGTGCAAGGGGCCCGCCACCCCCTCCGTGACGGGCCCCGAGTGCCGTAACCCCTGCTCCGCTACTCCGCCTTGATGGCGGCCAGCATGTTCATGCGGGCCGCCCGGCGGGCCGGCCACAGCGCGGCGAGGATGCCGACCGTCGCCGCCAGCAGCAGGAAGACGGCCATCCGGGCCCAGGGCAGGACCAGTTCGTACGTCGCCATCTTCGTGCCGAGCAGCTCACCGGCCGCCCAGCCGAAGAAGACGCCCAGTCCGATGCCGAGGACACCGCCGAACAGGGAGATGACCAGGGACTCCAGGCGGACCATCCGCTTGATGCCCTTGCGGTCCAGGCCGATCGCGCGGAGCATGCCGATCTCCTGGGAGCGCTCGAACACCGACATGGCCAGCGTGTTGATGACGCCGAGGACCGCGACGATCACCGCCATCGCCAGCAGGCCGTAGAGCATGTTCAGCATCAGCGTGAACATCTGCGCGATGGACTCGGAGAGGTCCTTCTTGTCCTGGACCTTGATGGCCGGATTGGTGCCGAGCACCTTCTCCAGCCGGTCCTTGGTGGCGTCCGAGGCCCCGCCGGACGTCTTCAGCATGACCTGCATGTCGGACAGGTCGCTCAGGTGCGGGTTGATCGTGGCGGTGTCGACCATGATGCCGTGGATCAGCTCGTTGCCCTCGTAGATCCCGGCGACCGTGAGCTTCTGCGCCTTGCCGTCCTCGTAGTGCACGGTGAAGGCCGAACCCGCCTTCCAGCCGTGGGACTTGGCCGTGTCCTGGTCCGCGACGACCCGCGTGCCGCCGACCTCGAAGGTGCCGCTGTCGGTCTTCAGGTCGGTCAGCTTCCCGATCGCCGGGCCGTTGACGCCGGTCAGGTACTCGGTCTCGCCGTCGATGCGGGAGGGCGCGTTGCGCAGCGGGCTGACGGCGGTGACGCCCTCGGCCTTCGCCAGCTTCTTCTCCACGTCGGCGGAGAGCTCGTTGCCGTTCGCCATGGAGACGACGTAGTCGGCCTTGACGGCCGCCGAGGCCATCTTGTCGATGGACTTCTGGAGGCTGCCCGCCATCACCGTCATGCCGGTGATGAGGGTGAGGCCGATCATCAGCGCGGAGGCGGTGGCGGCCGTACGGCGCGGGTTGCGCACCGAGTTCTGGCGGGCGAGCTTTCCGGAGATGCCGAAGACGCGCATCAGCGGGGCCGCCGCCGCGATCAGCGGCCGGGACAGCAGGGGGGTGAGGATGAAGACGCCGATGATCAGCAGGACCGCGCCCAGCCCCATGGGGGCCTGGCCGTCCGAGCCCTCCATCGTCGTGGCCGCCAGGACGACGGCGACACCCGCGCCGCTGAACAGCGCGCCCAGCGTGTTGCGCAGCACCAGCGACTTGGTCGTCGCCTTGGCGTGCACGCTGCTCATCGCCGCCACCGGCGGGATCTTCGCGGCCCGGCGGCCCGGCAGCCAGGCCGCCAGCATGGTGATCAGCACACCGACCGCGAGGGCCGCGCCGACCGTGCCCGGCGTGATGACCAGCGGGCCGTCGGGGACGGTCGCGTCGAACGTGCCCATCAGGGACCGGAGCCCGGCGCCGATGCCGATGCCGGCCACGAGACCGGTCACGGCGGCCACCAGGCCCACCACGAACGCCTCGATCAGCACCGACCGCGTGACCTGCCGGCGGGACGCGCCGACCGCCCGCAGCAGGGCCAGCTCCTTGGTGCGCTGGGCGACCAGCATGGTGAAGGTGTTGGCGATGATGAAGGTGCCGACGAACAGCGCGATGCCGGCGAAGACCAGCAGGCCCTGCTTGAGACCGCTCATCGAGGCCGCGATCATCTCGGCCTGCCGGTCGGCGAGTTCCTCGCCGGTCTCGGTCTCCACCTGGCCCGCGGGGAGCGCCTTGTCCAGGGCGGCCCGCAGCGCGGCCTGGGAGGTGCCGGGGGCGGCCTTCACGTCGATCTCGTCGTACGTCCCCGGCTTGCCGAACAGCTTCTGGGCGGTGGCCGTGTCGAACAGCGCGAGGCTGCCGCCGGCCGCGACATTGCCGTCGTCGGTGGTGAAGATGCCGGTGACGACCGGCTTGAGGACCGGGCCGTCGACCGAGATGCGCACGGTGTCGCCGACCTTGTAGCCGGCCCGCTTCGCGGTCTCCGAGTCGATGGCGACCTGGTTCGCGCCGTGCGGCGCGGTGCCCTCGGCGAGCGGGTACCGGGGGTCCTTGCCCCCGTAGTAGTTGCCGCCCTGCGACTGGAAGCCGCCGCCGATGAGCTTGCCGTCCTTGTCGGCGATGGCGGTGAAGCCGCTGACGACACCGATGGCGTTCGACGCGCCGGGGACCTTGGCGCTCTGGTCGAGCAGAGACTGGGTCAGCTCATGGCGCTTGCCGAGCGTATTGCCCTTGTCCTCGTCCCATTTGGAGGTGACGGCGACGTCGACCTGGTCGAAGCCCTTGGCCGAACTCTTCTGGTAGGCCTCGGAGATGGTGTTGGTGAAGACGAGGGTGCCGGAGACGAACGCCACGCCGAGCATCACGGCGAGCACGGTCATCAGCAGTCGGGCCTTGTGCGCGAGGACGTTGCGCAGGGCGGTGCGGAACATCAGCTGGTGCGGCCCTTCGCGTCGAACTGCTTCATGAAATCAAGGACGTTGTTGGCCGTCGGCTTGTACATCTCGTCCACGATCCGGCCGTCCGCGAGGAAGACCACCCGGTCCGCGTACGCCGCGGCCACCGGGTCGTGGGTCACCATGACGACCGTCTGGCCCAGCTCCCGCACGGAGTTGCGCAGGAAGCCCAGGACCTCGGCGCCGGAGCGCGAGTCGAGGTTTCCGGTCGGCTCGTCGCCGAAGATGATGTCGGGCTTGGACGCCAGGGCCCGGGCGACGGCGACGCGCTGCTGCTGGCCGCCGGAGAGCTGGGCGGGGCGGTGGCTGAGCCGGTCCCGCAGGCCGACCATCCGGATGACCGAGTCGAGCCACTCCTTGTCCGGCTTGCGGCCCGCGATGTCCATCGGGAGCGTGATGTTCTCCAGGGCCGTCAGGGTCGGCAGCAGGTTGAACGCCTGGAAGATGAAGCCGATCTTGTCCCGCCGCAACTTGGTGAGCTGCTTGTCCTTCAGGGAGCCCAGCTCGGTGTCGCCGATGCGGACCGACCCGGAGGAGAAGGTGTCGAGGCCGGCCACGCAGTGCATCAGCGTGGACTTGCCGGAACCGGAGGGGCCCATGATCGCGGTGAACTCGGCCTGCCGGAACTCGACGGTGACCCGGTCCAGGGCGACCACCTGGGTCTCGCCCTGTCCGTAGATCTTCGACAGATCCGTGGCGCGTGCGGCCACGGAGGTGGCCCGGCCGGCGACTGGTGTGGTGGTCACGGGATGGAACTCCTAGCGGGACGACGTCGTTGAAGGACGTCTTCCATCGTGGTGGCCGGACGCCGTCGTGTAGTCAGCCGCAGTCCTGGTTCCGGGGGCAGACTTCGGAGGGACCGCGCCGCCCGGTGTCATACCTGGGGATGACGGCGGCCCCTGATCAGGGGCGTGCGCGGAGAACAGGTGGAGCGTCCTCGTTCGGGCGGTGAAATTCCGTCATTCCGTATGCGCGGCCGGGTGCCCCGCGTAAGGCTATTGGCAAGTGCGGATGGCCTGTTCCATGGTCTGATGCACCCTCAGACGTCAATAAAATAAGACAACATCGGCCCGCCCGCCCACTGTTCGAGGGATGCGTCCCGATAGGCTCGGGACCTCAAACGCGGAGCCATGACCTGCCCGGATGGTGGAATGCAGACACGGCGAGCTTAAACCTCGCTGCCCCTTCGCGGGCGTGCCGGTTCAAGTCCGGCTCCGGGCACTTCCCCGCCCACGCGACGAGTACGCACGCGTGGGCCGGCGTCCTGTCGTCACCCTTCGTAAACGGTCAGTACGGCACCGTCGATCTCGATCCTGCGGCCGGCGCGCAGGCCGTCCCGGCGCAGGGTTCTCAGACAGGTGTGGAACAGGGGCAGCTCGTCCGTGTCCAGGACGGCGGCGGCCAGTTCCACGAGTTCGGTCATTGATTGGTCGGTCAGTACCTCGGGCAGCTCGCCGGAGAGCAGAACGACGGATTCTCCGGCGGGCCCACGGACCACGGCCGTGGCCGGCCCGCCATGCACGAACAACACATTCCCCCCTGGGAGCCCGGGGTCGTGCGGCTCTCGCTCCTCGGGCAGGACGAGAGACTAGCGGGGCGGTGCGGCGCTTTCGGGCACAGTCGAATTCTTTTTCCGACTCCACGGAAGAGTGAACATCCCCGGTCGCGGACCGCCGCCGCACGGTCACTTCTGTGGCGGGCGGTGGGGCGGTTGGTCGGCCGCGGGTGCGTGGGGGCTGATCGCGCAGTTCCCCGCGCCCCCAGGTGGGGGCAGTCACGCACGTTGCTCCGGAGCCGCACAGGCCGCCGCAGGCATCGGGGGCGCGGGGAACTGCGCGATCAGCCCCCACCGGCCCGCAGCCGACCGACTATTGCTTGGGTGTGCGGTCCAGGAGGGACTCCACCAGCGCGGCGACATGGCGGCGGTCGTCCGCCGAGAGTTTCTGGACACTGGCGATCAGGAGGTCCACCTCGGGGTCGGCCTCGGCGTCCTGGCCCTGCGGGCTGCCGTACACGTGGATTCCGCAGGCCTCCGCGGCGGCCCGGCGGACGGTGTCCAACGGAAGTTCCAGTCCCTTGGACAGTCCCTCCAGCGTCGTCGACTGGGGCATGCGGACGACGCGGTCGGTGGTCGCCAGGTGGTGGACGGTGGAGCGCGGGACGCCACCGCGGCGCGCCACGTCGCCGTAGGACCAGCCCTTGCGGTCCAGGCGCTCACGGATCAACTGCTGGAGTGCGTTGGCCACGGGTGGGTCACTTCCTGCTCGCCGCTCGGCGGAACCGTCCATGTCGGGGCCGATTCTACGGGCGGCCCCACCTGCCGCCGGAAGAGTGATTCCCCGAACGGGTTGCGCGGTGGCCCCGCGAAGCCCTAGTGTCCAATCTCGTTGGACAGCTCGTCCGACCAAGTTGGACAGAGTCCGGGGGGAACCTGACTCGGTCCGACCGGAAATGCCCATCCCTGAGGGGGAATTGATCATGATGGACGCTCACGAGCTCGAGGCCGAGTCCGCGGAACTGCTGCCGGGCCGCGAGGCCCTCGGTCGTCTGAAGTTCAGCTTCAACAAGACGACCAACGTCACCAAGCACATCGCCAACGTCGAGGCCCACAACTCGTCCATGGCCGTCAACGACCACTCCTTCGCCTCGGCCGCCGCCTCGCAGGCCGGCCAGAGCATCACGGTCACCCAGTAACACCCGCGCACCACCTCGAACCCGATCCACACCACCTGAAAGGACGTCCGTCATGAGCATGGACATGCACGAGCTGGAGACCGAGTCCGCCGAGCTGCTGCCGGGCCGGGAGGCCCTGGGCCGTCTGAAGTTCAGCTTCAACAAGACGACCAACGTCACCAAGCACATCGCCAACATCCAGGCGGACAACCAGTCCGCGGCGCTGAACGACCACTCCTCCTACTCGGTCGCCGAGTCGCAGGCCTCGCAGTCGATCACCGTCAAGCAGTAGCACCGGTGTGACCACGGCCGTCGGGGTGGGCCGCCCGTACCAGCGGTGCGGTCCACCCCGACGGCCGTGCCAGGGGGGAAACGGGGAGGACGTGGGGGGAGACCACATATGACAGTGCTCGGAGACGGGCCCCCGACGCTGTACGACCCGGGGCCGGTGCCCGGGCCGGGCGGCTGGCCGGTGACGTACGAGCAGGTGGCGACGGGCAGCCTGCCGGTCGTCGAACAGCGGCTCGTGCCGCGGCTGAGCGCGGGACTGCGACTGCACGGCGAGTACCAGGGATCGGGCTTCACCGAGCCCAAGTACATCGCCCGTCGGGGGGACGGGCAGGTCGTACAGCTCTCGCGGCTGCTGTACCTGGTGGCGTCCTCCGTCGACGGGGAACGCGACACCGAGTCCATCGCCCACCGGGTGAGCGCGCGCTTCGGCCGCGAGGTCAGCGGCGAGAACATCCGCTTCCTCGTGGAGAAGAAGCTCGAACCGCTCGGCGTCACGGTCCCCGAGGGGCAGGAGAGCGACGAGGTCGACGCCCCGCGCTCCGACCTGCTGCTCGCCCTCAAGGGCCACCGGGTCATCTTCGACGAGCGGCGCACGGCCCGGATCGCGCGGCTGTTCGCCTGGCTGCACCGGCCGGTCGTGGTCGCGTCCGTGCTGCTCGCGGCCGTGGCCATGGATGTGTGGCTGTTCGGTTTCTTCGGGGCGATCGAGCCGGTCCTGGAGGTCCTCGACCAGCCGGTGCTGATCCTGATCGTCTTCGCCCTGACGGTGGCCTCGCTCGTCTTCCACGAGTTCGGCCACGCGTCCGCGTGCCGGTACGGGGGTGCCCGGCCCGGGTGCATCGGCTGCGGGATCTTCCTCATCTGGCCGTCGATGTACACGGACGTGACGGACGTGTACCGGATCGGACGCGGCGGCCGGATCAGGACCGACCTGGGCGGGGTCTACTTCAACGTGGTCTTCATGCTCGGCATGGCCGGGCTGTACTTCGCCACGGGGGAGCCCTTCTTCCTGGCCGCGGTGTACCTCGGGCACTTCGAGATCCTCGAACAGCTGATGCCGGCGGTACGCCTCGACGGCTACTACATCCTCGGTGACCTCGCCGGCGTCCCCGACCTCTACGGCAAGATCAAGCCGATCCTGCTCGGACTGGTGCCGGGCAGGAAGGGGCGGGCGGCGCGCAAGGAGGTCGCCGGGCTGAAGAAGTCGGCGCGGACCATCGTGGCCACGTGGGTGCTCACCATGGTGCCGCTGATCATCGGCGAGATGGGCTACGCGCTGTGGAACCTGCCCCGGATCATCGCCACGATGACCCGGTCCATGGTCGAGCAGTTCTCCGGCACCGGGGCGGCCTTCGCGGACGGCCAGGTCGTCGAGGGACTCGTCGGGGTGCTGGGCTGTCTGATGCTGCTGATCCCCATGGGCGGTGTCGTCTATCTCTCCGTGAAGATCGGCGGACGGCTCCTGCGGGCCGCGAAACGGTCCACGGCGGGGCGGCCCCGGCTGCGGGTGGCGCTGTGCGTGGTGGTCCTCGCCGGGCTGGCGGGCCTCAGCTACGCGTGGACGTCGGGGCTGACGCCCCAGCCGCTCCCGAAGAAGCCCCCGATCGCGCCGATCCTCCAGCCCGGCGTGTCTACGGAGGAGCCCCAGCCCCGGCAGGCCACCACTCCGGACGGCGACTCCTCGACCTCCGACCAGGACACCCCGGACGACCCGGCGGACCCGGGCTCGGGCGCGGTCGCGCCCACGGCGGCGGGCCGTTCCGCGGGCTCGGACGCGTCCTCGCCCGGCACGTCCTCCGGCGCCTCGGCGTCTTCCGCACCGGCGTCGTCCGCGACGGCCCCGGGCCCGGCGGGCGGGGGTTCCTCCCGCGGGCCGGCCTCCCCGACGCAGGGCACGTCGGCGGGCCCGGAACCGTCGTCACCGGGCACGGGCCCCTCGGCCCCCGCCACGCCTCCGACCCCGTCGGAGAGCATCCCGGCGTCACCCACCGAGACGGCCTCCCCGCCACCGGCCAGCGGTTCGCCGGGGGCGTCCTGAGGGTCGGCCGTCCACTCCCGGAGACGGCGGGGGCGGAGA
>NZ_LJBR01000082.1 GCF_001282115.1 Streptomyces sp. NRRL B-24085
CGGGAGGGGGGGGGCGCATGGTCGAGCGGAGGCCGGAGACGCCTGCGGAGGCGGACGGTACGGCGGGGCTGTTCGTCGCGCTGGGCAAGATGGTGAAGCTGCTGCGCGAGCGGAAGGGGCTCACCCAGAAGGAGTTCGGGGAAATGGTGGGGTACGGCCCCGACGCGATCTCCTCGATGGAACGGGGAGTGCGGACGCTGCGGCCCGAGGTGCTCACCAAGGCCGACGAACTGCTCGACGCGGGGGGCCTGTTGAAGGAGGTCGTCCCGGAGGTCGAGGAGGCGATGGCGAAGACACGGACTCGACACCCGGAGTGGTACCGCAGTTACGCGGGGCTGGAGGCGGAGGCGGTCGAGCTGCACTTCTACGCCAACCACGGGGTGCCGGGCCTGTTGCAGACCGAAGACTACGCGCGAGCCGTGTTCGCCAAACGGCGGCCGTTCCTGGACGAGGAGACGATCGAGAAGCGGGTCGCGGACCGCCTCTCCCGACAGCAGGTCTTCGGACGTTGGCCCGTGCCGATCGTGAGCTACGTCCTTGAGGAGATCGTGCTGGACCGACCGATCGGCGGACGCCGGGTGCACGCGGATCAGCTTCGACGCCTGCTCCAGGTCGGGCAGATGCAGAACGTCGAGATCCAGGTGATGCCGTCCACGCTGGAGGAACACCCCAACATGGACGGGGCGTTCAACCTGCTGACGCCGAAGGGGCACAACCAGGTGGCGTACACGGAGGTCCAGGGATACCCCCGCTTGATCACCGAGTCGGAAGAGGTCCGGAAGATCACCGACCGCTATGGGATCATGCGAGCGATGGCACTCTCGCCCTCGGAGTCCCGGAAGTTGATCGAGCGGAAGCTGGAGGAGCTATGAACGTCGAGCAGCTCACTTGGTTCAAGTCCAGCTACAGCGGCGGCGAGGGAGGCGAATGCCTGGAGGTCGCCGTAACCCCCGGCACCGTCCACCTCCGTGACTCCAAGCACCCCACCGGCCCCCACCTCGCCCTCTCCCCCGGCGCCTGGTCGGCCTTCCTCGCCGCGCACGGTGCTCAGCGCTCGTAGAGCCTCTCGATCTCGTCCGCGAAGTCCCGCATGACCGCCTCCCGGCGCAGCTTCATCGACGGGGTCAGATGGCCGGCCGCCTCGGTGAGGTCGGTCGGCAGGACGGCGAAGCGGCGGATGGACTCCGGGCGGGAGACCATCTTGTTCGCCTCGTCCACCGCGCGTTGCAGGACCTGCCGCAACTCCTCGTCGTTGACCAGGAGTTCGGCGGGGACGGGGTGCTTGCCGTTCATCTGGCGCCAGTGGTGGACGCCGTCCATGTCGAGGCTGATCAGGGCCGAGATGTAGGGGCGGCGGTCACCGAGGACCATGCACTGCGAGATCAGGGGGTGGGAGCGCAGCCAGTTCTCCAGCGGGGCCGGGGCGACGTTCTTGCCGCCGGCCGTGATCAGGATCTCCTTCTTGCGGCCGGTGATCGTCAGATAGCCCTCGTCGTCCAGCTGTCCGATGTCACCGGTCGGGAACCAGCCGTCGGCGGAGGCGGGGGCCACCCCCTCGCCGTAGGGGTCCCAGTAGCCGCGGAACACCTGGCCGCCGCTCAGCAGGATCTCGCCGTCGGCCGCGATGCGGATCCGGGTGCCCGGGAGGGGCCAGCCGACCGTGCCCAGCCGGGGCTTCAGGGGCGGGGTGCAGGTGGCGGCCCCGGTCGACTCGGTCAGGCCGTAGCCCTCGTAGATCTCCATGCCCGCGCCCGCGTAGAAGGCCGCGAGACGGCGGCCGAGCGGGGAGCCGCCGGAGATGATGTGCCGGATCCGGCCGCCCATGGCGTTGCGGATACGGCGGTACACCAGCGGGTCGTAGAAGGTGCGGGCCGCCTTCAGGGCCGCGCCCGGACCGGAGCCGGTGCCCGCGTTGCGGGCCTCCATCGCCTCGCCGTAGCGCACGGCGACGTTGGTCGCGCGGTCGAAGACGGTGACCCGGCCGCCGCTCTCCGCCTTGGCGCGGGCGTTGTTGAAGACCTTCTCCAGCATGTACGGGATCACGAGGAGGAAGGTCGGCTTGAAGCTCGCCAGGTCGGCCAGCAGGTCCTCGGCCTGGAGGCTCGGCGCGTGCCCGAGGCGGACCCGGGCGCGGACGCAGGCGATGGCGACCATGCGGCCGAAGACGTGCGAGATGGGCAGGAAGAGCAGGGTCGCGAGGTCCGCCTCCTCCGACTTCGACTTGAAGACGGGGTAGAGGAGTTCGACCGCGTTGTCGATCTCGGCGAGGAAGTTGCCGTGGCTGAGCACACAGCCCTTGGGGCGGCCGGTGGTGCCGGAGGTGTAGACGACGGTGGCGACCGTGTCCGGGCCCAGCATGCCCCGCCGTACGCCGATCTCCTGTTCCGGGACGGGCCGGCCGAGCTCGGCCAGGCGGTCCACGTGGCCCTTCTCCATGACCCACATGTGGCGCAGGTCGGGGAGGCGGCTGAGCTCCGGGCCGAGGGCGGCGGCCTGGGCGGCCGTCTCCGTGACCAGGGCGACCGCGCCGGAGTCCTGCAGGATGAACCGGGTCTGGAAGACGGAGGACGTGGGATAGACGGGGACCGTCACCAGGCCCGCGGCCCAGGCGGCGAAGTCCAGGAGCGTCCACTCGTACGTCGTACGCGCCATGATCGCGACCCGGTCGCCCGGCATCAGGCCCTCGGAGATCAGGCCCTTCGCCACCGCCAGTACCTGCTGGGCGAACTCGGCCGCCGTGAGGTCGACCCAGCGGCCGTCCTCGGTGCGGCGGCTCATCACCCGCTGCTGCGGCGCCGCCTCCGCGTTGTCGAACGGCAGGTCCGCGAGTGAGCCGTGGGTCACCGGCGGCACCAGCGGCGGCACCGACACCTCGCGGACCTCACCGTCCAGCCGCACGATCTCTGGTTCCACGAGTACGGGCGCGCCGTCGTAGTCGTGGCCGGACACGTACGAGAGGGACATGGTCAGCTCCTGGGACGTGCAGCTCGGTACCGCTCCGCTGCATGAGGTACGCAGGGGACGTACCGGGGCGTTCACCCGCGAGTGCGCCGGGAAGGGTTACCAGGGGTAGGAGGGTGATCCTAAGTGGCTCAAGTGGCGACTCTGTGCGGGTTCGTTGATGGTCCGGAGCCAGGACTGTGCAATCTCGACCGCAAAGTGAGAATTTGTCAGCTATCGGTTGCTACGGCCGCTCCAGGATCGCCGTCACCCCCTGACCGCCCGCCGCGCATACCGAGATCAGCCCGCGGCCCGGGCCCTCCCGCTCGGCCAGCAGCTTGGCGAGCGTGGCCACGATCCGCGCCCCGGTCGCCGCGAAGGGGTGCCCGGTGGCGAGGGAGGACCCGGTGACGTTGAGCCGGGCCCGGTCGACCGGGGCCAGACCCCGCTTCTCCCAGGCGGCGAGGGTCGCGAGGACCTGGGAGGCGAAGGCCTCGTGGATCTCGACCAGGTCGAAGTCCTCCATGCCGAGCCCGGTCCGCTCCAGCATCCGGGGGACGGCGTGGGCGGGAGCCATGAGCAGCCCGTCCTCGCCCTGGGCCACATCCCCCCGCACGAAGTCGACGGCCGCCGTCTCGTACGCCGTGAGGTACGCCAGCACCTCCAGGCCGCGCGCCTTAGCCCACTCCTCCGACGCCAGCAGGACCACCGCCGCGCCGTCCGTCAGCGGGGTGGAGTTCCCGGCCGTCATGGTCGGTTCGGGGTCCTTGAGGCCGAACACCGGCTTGAGCGCGGCGAGTTTCGCGGCCGTCGAGTCGGGGCGGAGGTTCTGGTCGCGGGCCAGGCCGCGGAAGGGGACCACCAGGTCCTCGAAGAAGCCGCGTTCGTAGGCGGCCGCGAGCCGCTGGTGGCTGGTCGCCGCCAACTCGTCCTGGTCCTCGCGGCTCACGCCCCACGCCCGGGCGGTGACGGCGGCGTGCTCCCCCATCGACAGACCGGTGCGGGGCTCGGCGTTGCGCGGGATGTCGGGCACGAGGTGGGCGGGGCGGATGCGGGCGAGTGCCCTGAGGCGGGCGCCGGCCGACTTCGCGCGCCGGGCCTCCAGCAGGATGCGGCGCAGGTCGTCGTTGACG
Organism: Streptomyces sp. NRRL B-24085; assembly: GCF_001282115.1. Classification (GTDB taxonomy): domain Bacteria; phylum Actinomycetota; class Actinomycetes; order Streptomycetales; family Streptomycetaceae; genus Streptomyces. The sequence continues at coordinate 4,074 of NZ_LJBR01000082.1, forward strand.
CCGAGGGGCGCGTCGCTCGCGGTGTCCGCGCCGCCCGCGATCGCGGACTCGGTCTGGCCGAGGGCGATCTTGTTGGCGGCGGCGATGACGGCCTGGAGTCCGGTCCCGCACGCCTGCTGGACGTCGTACGCCGGGGTGCGCGGGTCCAGCTTCGAGCCGAGGACCGTCTCGCGGGCGAGATTGAAGTCACGGGCGTGCTTGAGGACGGCACCGGCAACGAACTCCCCCACCGCGCCCGGCCCCTGGAGCCCCTGCCGCTCGACGAGGGCGTCGAGGGCGGCGGTGAGCATCTCCTGGTTCGAGGCGGTGGCGTAGGGGCCGTCCGAGCGGGCGAAGGGCACACGGGTCCCCGCGACGATCGCCACACGCCGGGCCACCGGCGGCTCCAGGGGGCTCATCTCCACCAGCTCCTCACCACGAGAATGGACTTACCTACGGTAACCTTACTCCAGAGTAAGGAATCTGCGACCGACCCGGGAGATGGACATGGCCGACCGCTATCTGAGCTTCACCGGTACCGCGCCGGGCCGGTTCCTCACCCGCCGCCTCGGACTCCCGCAACCGGCGGTGCTGCGCCGCTGGTCACCCGAGTCCCCGGAGTTCGAGGGCGGGGTGCTCCAGCTGACGGCGGGCAAGTCGGTGCTGTCCGGGCTGGACTTCCCGGCCGCGTCGGACACGCCCGCCGCGGTCCTCCTCGACGCCACCGGAGTGCGGGACGTCGAGGGGCTCGCCGAGGTGCACGCGGCCCTGCACCCGGTCGTGCGCTCGGTCGCCGCGAGCGGACGGGTCGTCGTCCTCGGCGCACCGCTCGACCCCGCCGACCACCACCAGGCCGCCGCCCAGCAGGCGTTGGAGGGGTTCACACGCTCCCTCGGCAAGGAGATCGGGCGGGGCCGGACGGTCAACCTCGTCCGGCTGACCGACGCCTCCGCCGCCGAGTCGACCCTGCGGTTCCTGCTCTCCCCCAGGTCGGCGTACGTCAGCGGCCAGGTGATCGAGGTCGGGCAGCCGCAGGAGGCCGACTTCGACCGGGACCTCCCGCTCGCCGGGCGCACGGCCCTGGTGACCGGCGGGGCGCGGGGCATCGGCGCGGCGGTCGCCGAGACCCTGGCGAGGGACGGGGCGCGGGTCGTCGTACTCGACGTGCCGGGGGCGGCGGCGGACGCCGAGCAACTGGCCGGGCGGCTCGGTGGCAGCGCCCTCGCGCTGGACATCACGGCTCCCGACGCGGGCGCGCGGATCGCCGAGGCGCTGCCCGACGGCCTGGACGTGCTCGTCCACAACGCGGGCATCACCCGGGACCGGCGGCTGGTCAACATGCCCGCGGAACGCTGGAGTTCGGTGCTCGACGTGAACCTGGCGAGTGTGCTGCGCACGACGGACGCGCTGCTGGAGGCGGGCACGCTGCGGCGCGGCGGGCGGATCGTCGCCACCGCGTCCATCGCGGGGCTCGCCGGCAACGCCGGACAGACCAACTACGGCGCGAGCAAGGCCGGAGTCGTCGGACTGGTGCGCTCCCTGGCACCCCGGGCGCTGGCCGGGCACGGAGTGACGGTGAACGCCGTCGCCCCGGGATTCATCGAGACGAAGATGACGGCGGCGGTCCCGCTGTTCATCCGGGAGGCGGGGCGGCGCATGAACTCCCTCGGACAGGGCGGACTGCCCGTCGACGTGGCCGAGACGACGGCCTGGCTGGCCCACCCCGCCTCCGGCGCGGTGAACGGCCAGGTCGTACGGGTGTGCGGCCAGAGCCTGTTGGGGGCGTAGTGGGATCCCACGACACACGGGCCGAGCGGTCGTACGGCCGCCCGCGGACCGTCCTGCGCCGCTCCCCCGCCCTCCTCCCGCTCCTCGCGCGGGGCGCCCTGCGCTCCCCCTTCAAGCGGCCCTCGGCCACCGCGGACTTCCCCCGCACCCGCCTCGTGCTGCCCGGGCTGCGCGTGGACCTCGCGCGACTGGCCGCCTACGAGCGGGTGTGCGGGTTCGCGACCGGGGAGGACGCGCTGCCGGTGACGTATCCGCACGTGCTGGGCTTCCCGCTGGCCATGAGCCTGATGAGCGGACGGGACTTCCCGCTGCCGCTGCTCGGACTGGTGCACACCTCCGTCGAGATCACCCGCCACCGGGAGCTGACCGCGTCCGGGGAGTACGAACTCACCGTGTACGTCGACGGGTTGGCGCCGCACCGACGCGGCACCGAGGCCTCGGTCGTCACCGAGCTGCGGGTGGGCGAGGACGTCGTGTGGGAGTCGGTGAGCACCTATCTGGCACGGCACCGCACGACGGAGACCGGTGCGCAGCGGGACCGGGGCCCGGACCAGGAGAAGCACGGGCCGCTGCCCGCGGTCGCCGAATGGCGGCTGGCCGGGGACATCGGACGGCGTTACGCCGCCGCGTCCGGCGATCGCAACCCGATCCACCTGTACCCGCTCACGGCCCGCCTCTTCGGCTTCAAGAGGGCGATCGCGCACGGCATGTGGACGGCGGCCCGCTGTCTGGCCGCGCACGGCACGCCCCCGGCGGTACGGGTGCTGGCCGAGTTCAGGGCGCCGGTGCTGCTGCCGGGGACGGTGACCTACGCGGCGGACGGGGAGCGCTTCGAACTGTGCGACGGGGAGCGCGTGCACGTGACCGGCGGTGTGTACCCGCCGGGCGGCCCCGCCCCGGCGGGCGCCGCTAGCTGACCTGGACGGGGGCGCTCCCGGACGGCGTGTCCTGGAGCGTCCACGGCCGGCCCTCCATGAGGTTGCCGAGTCCGGCCCACGCGAAGTTCATCAGGGTCGCCGCGGACTGCCTCGCCGTCACGCCCGGGGTCGCGTTCGCCCAGGCGGCGAGGGACTCGGCGGCGCCCACGAGCGCCTCGGCGAGCCCGGCGACCTCGCGCTCGGGCAGGTCCGGGTCGCGGTGGGCCGCACGGGCCGCGACCACGATCAGATGGGTCACGAACGCCACGATCTCCTCGCGCATCGCGGTGACCTCGGCGGCGAACGCCTCACCGTGGATACGGGCCTGGAGGTGCAGCACGGACCAGCCGTGCGGGTTCTGGGAGGTGTGCGTGAAGAACGCCAGCAGACCGTCCCAGAGCTGACGGTCGGCCGCGGGGCCGGTGCCCACGCCCGTCCGCACGGCCTCGGTGAGCGCGGCCGCCTCCCGGCGGATGCACGCGGTGAAGAGGTCTTCCTTGGAGTTCAGGTACAGGTAGACCAACGGCTTGGACACACCGGCGAGTTCGGCGATCTCGTCCATCGAGGCGGCCATGTACCCGCGCCGCCCGAAGATCTCCACGGCGGCGTCCAGCATCTGCTGCTCCCGCACGGCACGCGGCATGCGCTTGCTCTTCACGACACCCATGCCCAAAGCCTACGGTCACCCGGGCACGCCGGCGCGGGCGTTGGGCTCAGGAGGTCTGCGGGGCCTGGCCCTGGGAGGGGGCGGCCCCGTCGGCGGCCTCGTCCTCCTGGCTGCGGTTCGCCTCCAGGTTCGCCTTCATCCGGTCGACGCGCTGCACGACCTGGATGGAGGCGCGGTCGCGCTCCTTGCGCAGGACCACGAAGCTGATGGGGGCCGAGAGCAGCAGGGAGAGCAGGACGATCCACATGCCGTTGGAGTCGCCGAGGCCGCGCGGGGCGAGGCCGGAGTAGACGAGGCCCCAGACGACCACGAGGCAGCCCACGAAGATCCCGAGGCGCATCAGCGTGTAGCGGAGCATGTCAATCCACTCTTCCGGTTCCTAAAGGGACACCGTCCAGTGAAGCACGCCGGGCACCCGATCTTCGACGGGGGTCAGCCGAGCGGCAGCAGCATGATCACGTCGTCCCGGTCGTCCCCGGGGGCGACCCGTATGGCGTCGGGTATGCGGCCGACCTCCTTGTAGCCGCACGAGCCGTAGAAACGCTCCAGGCCGAGGCCGCCGCGGCAGGTGAGCCGTATCGCCTCGATGCCGTCGAGCCCGCGGGCCGCGTCGGCGGCGGCGGCGAGCAGGTCGCGGCCGTAGCCGCGGCCCTGGTGGCGGGGGTGGACCATCACCGTGTAGAGCCACAGCCAGTGGGTCATCAGCCGGTGCGTGTTGAAGGTGAGGAACGCGGTGGCGGCCACCCGGCCCTCGGTGTCGTGTCCGACGAGCAGCCGGGTGCGGCCGTCGGCCATCGCCGCGAAGTGCTTCACCAGCTCGGGGCGTACGGTCTCCCGCTCCACGGGAGGGACGAAACCCACGGCGCCGCCCGCGTTGCTGACGTCCGTCCACAGGTCGAGGAGGCCGTCCCGCAGGGCGGGAGTGACGGCCGGGTCGAGAGTAAAGGTAAGGGACACAGCAGCATCGTAAGCCTTACCCCAGCGCGTGTGCCGCCACCTCCAGGTCCGCCACCAGGCCCCGGTACGCGGCCTCCCTGTCGTCGGCCCGCAGCACGGCCGAGGGGTGCACGGTCGGCACCAGCCGCTCCGGCCTGCCGTGGATCTCCTCCTCCAGCACGGTCCCGCGCACCTGGGTGACGCGGAAGGAGGAGCCGAGGAGGGCCTTGCCCGCGGTGGCGCCGAGCACGACGATCAGCTCCGGCTCGACGAGTGCCAGCTCCTTGGCGAGCCAGGGCCCGCAGGCCGTCATCTCCCGCAGCGTGGGCGACTTGTGGATGCGCCGCTTGCGCGGTTCGGCCTGCGTGAACTTGAAGTGCTTCACGGCGTTGGTGACATAGGCGTGCGCGGGATCGATCCCGGCTTCCGCGAGCGCCCGGTCCAGCAGCTTCCCGGCAGGCCCGACGAACGGCTTCCCCTGCCGGTCCTCCTGATCCCCGGGCTGCTCCCCCACGAGCATCACGCGCGTGGGGGTCGCCGGTGCCGAAGACGACCTGAGTGGCATCGCGATGAAGCGGGCACCCACGACATGCAGCGGCGGCCCGCCGCAGAGCGGGAAGGCCACCGCGCTCCGGAAGAAACGGTTCAGCGGTATAGGCATCCTCGGGTGCCTTCGCAGTCATGCGCCCCGGGTACCCACCCGGGGCGCGGGGAACTGCGCGACCAGCCCCCACGCACCCGCGGCCGCAATCAGACCCGCATCGGCTGAGGAGACTCCCGACGCCCCGCGTCAGGCCCGTCGTACTCCCGGATCACCTCGTACCGCGTGTTCCGCTCCACCGGCCGGAAGCCCGCGTCCCGGATCAGGTCCAGCAGGTCCTCGCGGGTGAGCTTGTTCGGCGTGCCGTAGTTGTCGGCGTCGTGGGTGATCTTGTACTCGACGACCGAGCCGTCCATGTCGTCCGCGCCGTGCTGGAGGGCGAGCTGGGCGGTCTGCACACCGTGCATGACCCAGAAGACCTTGACGTGCGGGACGTTGTCGAACAGCAGGCGGGAGACCGCGAAGGTCTTCAGGGCCTCCGCGCCCGTCGCCATCCGGGTCCGCGCCTGGAGGCGGTTCCTGACCTTGCCGTCCTTCACGTCCACGAAGTCGTGCTGGTAGCGCAGCGGGATGAAGACCTGGAAGCCGCCGGTCTCGTCCTGGAGCTCCCGCAGGCGCAGCACGTGGTCCACGCGGTGGCGGGGCTCCTCGATGTGGCCGTACAGCATGGTGCTCGGGGTCTTCAGACCCTTCTCGTGCGCCAGGCGGTGGATCCGGGACCAGTCCTCCCAGTGCGTGCGGTGGTCCACGATGTGCTGCCGGACCTCCCAGTCGAAGATCTCGGCGCCGCCGCCGGTGAGGGACTCCAGACCCGCGTCGATCAGCTCGTCGAGGATCTCGGAGGCCGACAGACCCGAGATCGTCTCGAAGTGGTGGATCTCCGTCGCGGTGAACGCCTTCAGCGAGACACCGGGCAGCGCCGCCTTCAGCTCGCGCAGCGACCGCGGGTAGTAGCGCCACGGCAGGTTCGGGTGCAGGCCGTTGACGATGTGCAGCTCGGTGAGGTTCTCGCCCTCCATCGCCTTGGCGAGCTTGACCGCCTCCTCGATGCGCATCGTGTACGCGTCCTTCTCGCCCGGCTTGCGCTGGAAGGAGCAGTAGGCGCAGGACGCCGTGCACACGTTGGTCATGTTGAGGTGGCGGTTCACGTTGAAGTGGACGACGTCGCCGTTCTTCCGCGTCCGCACCTCGTGCGCGAGGCCGCCGAGCCAGGCCAGGTCGTCCGACTCGTACAGCGCGATGCCGTCCTCACGGGTCAGCCGCTCACCGGCCCTGACCTTCTCCTCCAGCTCGCGCTTGAGCCCGACGTCCATGGGGGTCACACCTTTCTCCGACGACTGCTACAACGGTACGTCCCTGCCACTACGCCTCTTCGGGCAGTTCCCCGACCCGGTTCTCCCACTTCGTGGAGAGCACGATCGTGGTGCGGGTCCGGGAGACCCCTTCGGTCCCGGACAGCCGCCGGATGATCTTCTCCAGGCCGTCCACGTCGGGCGCCCGCACCTTCAGCATGTACGAGTCGTCGCCCGCGATGAACCAGCAGTCCTCGATCTCGGTGAGGTCCCGCAGCCGGCGCGCCACGTCCTCGTGGTCCACCGCGTCGGACAGCGAGATGCCGATCAGCGCGGTGACGCCGAGGCCGAGCGAGGCGGCGTCCACGGTGGCGCGGTAACCGGTGATGACACCGGCCGCCTCCAGCCGGTTGATGCGGTCGGTGACGCTGGGTCCCGACAGACCGACGAGGCGCCCCAGCTCCGCGTAGGAGGCCCGGCCGTTCTCCCTCAGGGCCTGGATGAGCTGCCTGTCCACCGCGTCCATGGGATCGAAGCCTTCCGCTGAAAAGTGCCTGAAGTGATGAGAGGTACTGCCGGTACTGCCACTTGCCCTACTGACCCGATGTGCCGCCGCCCAGTTCGCCCTGCCAGCGCCGGTACAGGTCGTGCCCGACGCCCGCCGCGTCCAGCACCCGCCCGGCGACGAAGTCCACCAGGTCCTGGATGTGGGTGGCGCCCGCGTAGAAACCCGGCGAGGCCGGGACCACGCTCGCGCCGGCGTCGTCGAGTGCGACGAGGTGCCGCAGGGTCTGCCCGTTCAGGGGGGTCTCCCGTACGGCCACGACCAGCGGCCGCCGCTCCTTCAGCGTGACGCTCGCGGCCCGCTGGAGCAGGTCCTTGGAGAGACCGAGGGCGACTCCGGCGACGCAGGCGGTGGAGGCGGGGACGATCAGCATCCCCTTGCTCGGGTACGACCCCGAGGACGGCCCCGCGGCCAGGTCCCCGGCGGGCCAGTACCGCACCGCGTCGGTGTCCACGTCGAAGGCCGGCTTGCCGTCGGCTCCCCGGCACAGCCATTCCCGCAGGTCCTCGCGCCAGTGCGCGTCCCGGAACGAGATCCCCGTCTCGTCGAGGAGGGTGAGCCGCGAGGCACGGGAGACCACCAGGTCGACGCTCTCTCCGGCGGCGAGCAGCGCACGCAGCACGGACGCGGCATACGGGGTGCCGGAGGCGCCGGACACCCCTACGATCCAAGGCGTACGCCGCGTCTCTCCTGGCTTGACTGGGTTCACACCCCCGAGCCTATCCGGCGCCACGGGGTGGGAACCGGCCAAGGGGTCGGGGCGTTCCATTGTGGGGATGGGGGTTGCCATGACGGGCAATGAACTTGAGTGGTCGCGCGGGGACCGGGCGAAGGCCGCGGCCAAGCTGATGGTGGGCTGGGTCGCGCTGCTGTGGCTGCTCGAAGTGGTGGACGTGGCGAGCGGTCACGCCCTGGACGGCCTCGGCATCACGCCTCGCACGCCGTCCGAGCTGGTCGACGTCGTGCCGGCGGCCTTCATCCACTTCGGTTTCGCCCACGTGGCCGCGAACAGCGTCCCGCTGCTGGTCATGGGGTTCCTGGCGGCGCTCGGCGGTATCCGGCGCTTCGCGATGGTCTGCGCGGCGATCGTCGTGGCCGACGGCCTCGGCGTCTGGCTCATAGCCCCGGCCCACAGCAACACGGCGGGCGCGTCGGGCCTGGTCTTCGGCCTGTTCGGCTACCTGGTGGTGACGGGCTTCGTGGAGCGCAGGCCGCTGGGCGTCCTGGTGGGGCTCCTGGTCGCTGCGGTCTGGGGCACGTCGATCCTGGTGGGCCTGGCACCGACCCAGTCGGGCGTGAGCTGGCAGGCACATCTGGTGGGTCTGATGGCGGGGGTGGCGACGGCGTTCGCCTTCGGACGCCGAGGACCTGTACCCACCTAGGGGCGCGGGGAACTGCGCGAGCAACCCCCACGACCCGCACCCCGCAACGACCCTGCGGACCCGGCTCAGACCGTCAGTCCCCGCACCAGCAGGTCCAGCAGCGCGCACACGAACAGGGCGATCCCGATGAAGCCGTTGACGCTGAAGAACGCCCGGTTCAGGCGGGACAGGTCATGCGGGCGCACGATCGAGTGCTCGTACACGAACGCGCCCGCGACGATCATCAGGCCCACCCAGAAGAACCCACCGGCCTCGGTGGCGACGGCGTACCAGACGAGGAGGGCCGTCGTCAGGGCGTGACAGACCCGCGCGCCCCGGATCGCCGCCGGGATGCCGAACCGCGCCGGCACCGACATGACCCCGATCTCCCGGTCCGTCTCCACGTCCTGGCAGGCGTAGATCAGGTCGAACCCGCCGATCCAGATGCCGACCGCGAGGCCGAGGACGACCGCGTCCCAGGACCAGGACCCGGTGATGGCGAGCCAGCCGCCGATCGGCCCCATCGCCTGGGCGAGACCGAGGATGGCCTGCGGGAAGTTCGTGAACCGCTTCCCGTACGGGTAGACCACCATCGGGATCACCGCGACGGGCGCCAGGGCCAGGCACAGCGGGTTCAGCAGCGCCGCCGAGCCGAGGAAGACCACGAGCGCGACCAGCGCCCCGGTCCAGGCGTGCTTCACCGACATCGCCCCGGTGACCAGTTCGCGCTGGGCGGTCCTGGGGTTCCGCGCGTCGATCTCGCGGTCGATGATCCGGTTGACCGCCATCGCGAAGGTGCGCAGGCCGACCATGCAGATCGTCACCAGGAGCAGCCGCCCCCAGTGGATGTTCTTGTCCCACTCGTACATCGCGGTCAGCGCGGCGATGTACGCGAAGGGCAGCGCGAAGACCGAGTGCTCGATCATCACGAGGCGCAGGAAGCTCTTCACCTTCCCGGCCGGCTGCGGCGCCGGGCCCGGGCCCACGACCCCGTCGGCGGTGGTCATCATGCGAGGCTCCCGAGGAAGGCGTCGAGGTCGGTCAGGAGTGCGGCGGCGGGCAGCGGGCCCGTCTCCACGGTCAGCGGTGTCGCGGCGTCGTCGGGTGGGGTGACGTGCGCGGTGAAGGCGTAGCCGTCCGGGCCGGCCGGACGGGCGTCCAGCCGCAGCGCCGCTCCGCCGTCGACCGTGAAGGGACCGTCCGCCGCGACGAGCCCCGCGCGCAGCCGCTCCGCGAAGTCGGCGGGTTCCGCGTCGCGCACGCCGGGCAGCTCGAAGCCGTCGCCGTCGCCGCCGCGCTCGAAGAGGACCGCCCAGGTGTCACCGGCGCCGGCGAGCTCCTCCGGCGTGACGCCCGCCTGTTCGGCGGCCAGCCTGACGCCGGGGTCGGCCGGGTCCAGCGCGGGCCGCACGAGGGCCACGTAGTCGGTGTCGGTGCCGATGAACAGGGCCGGGCCGCCCACGGCGATGGGGCTCACAGGCCGTACTCCTTCCACCGTCGGTCGACCTTCGCCGCCGTCTCGGGGTCCGACTCCACCATGTCCGGCCAGCCGCCGTCCCTGGTGTAGCCCTCCTCGGGCCACTTCTTCGTCGCGTCGATGCCCGCCTTGCCACCCCAGAACTGCTGGTAGGAGGCGTGGTCGAGGTGGTCGACCGGTCCCTCGACGACCGAGAGGTCCCGGGAGTAGTCCGTGTTGCCCAGCGCCCGCCAGGCGACCTCGTGCAGATCGTGGACGTCGCAGTCGGCGTCGACGACCACGATCAGCTTGGTCAGCGACATCATGTGTGCCCCCCAGACCGCGTGCATCACCTTCTGTGCGTGCTTGGGGTACTTCTTGTCGATCGAGACGATCGCGCAGTTGTGGAAGCCGCCCGACTCGGGCAGGTGGTAGTCCACGATGTCCGGGACGATGATCTTCAGCAGCGGGAGGAAGAAGCGTTCCGTCGCGCGGCCCAGCGGTCCGTCCTCGGTCGGGGGGCGGCCCACAACGATCGACTGGAGCAGCGGCCGCTTCCGCATCGTCACGCAGTCGATGGTCAGCGCCGGGAACGGCTCCTGCGGGGTGTAGAACCCGGTGTGGTCCCCGAAGGGCCCTTCCGGGAGCATCTCGCCGGGCTCCAGCCAGCCCTCGATGACCACCTCGGCCTGCGCCGGGACCTGGAGCGGGACCGTCTTGCAGTCCACCATCTCGATCCGCTTGCCCGCGATGAACCCGGCGAAGAGGTACTCGTCGATGTCGCCGGGGAGCGGGGCCGTGGAGGCGTAGGTGACGGCGGGCGGGCAGCCGAAGGCGATGGCGACGGGGAGGCGCTCACCGCGCCGGGCGGCGACCTGGTAGTGGTTGCGGCTGTCCTTGTGGATCTGCCAGTGCATGCCGATCGTGCGCTTGTCGTGGCGCTGGAGGCGGTACAGACCGAGGTTGCGGATCCCGGTCTCCGGGTCCTTGGTGTGGGTCAGTCCCAGGTTGAAGAAGGACCCGCCGTCCTTGGGCCAGGTGAACAGCGCGGGCAGCCGGTCGAGGTCCACGTCGTCGCCGGTGAGGACGACCTCCTGCACCGGGGCGTCGCCGGACTTCACCTTCTTCGGCGGGACGTGGGTCATCGCGCCGAGCTTGCCGAAGGCCTCGCGCACCCCGACGAAGCCCTGCGGGAGTTCGGGGCGCAGCAGCCCGCCGATCTTGTCGGAGATGTCGCCGTACGACTTCAGGCCGAGGGCCTTGAGGAGCCGGCGGTCGGTCCCGAAGACGTTCATGGCGAGCGGCATGGCCGACCCGCGGACGTTCTCGAAGAGCAGCGCGGGGCCGCCCGCCTTCTGCACGCGGTCGACGATCTCCCCGACCTCCAGATACGGGTCGACCTCGGCCTTGATCCGCTTGAGGTCTCCCTCGCGTTCCAGTGCCCTGAGCAGGGAGCGAAGATCGTCGTAAGCCATGGGGTCCAGTATCCCCGAGCCGCTACCCTGACCCCGTCAGGGGCCCGTCACAGGCTCCACACACCGTTCCCTGGGGGGCCCAAGCACATGTTCCGGCTGCTGATGTACCTGATCCCGCTGGCGCTGACGATCTACGCGTTCATCGACTGCCTCAACACTCCCGAGGACGAGGCGAAGCACCTTCCCAAGATCGCCTGGGTCTTCATCATCCTGCTGTTCTGGATCGTCGGCCCGATCGCCTGGCTCGCCGCGGGCAAGCTGCGCACCCCGCCGGCCAACGGCCGCACCCCCTCCGAGTGGCACCGCAACCACCGCATGGAGTACGTCGCCCCGGACGACAACCCCGAGTTCCTGAACTCCCTCAAGGCCGACAACAAGAAGGACGAGGCCCTGCTGAAGGACTGGGAGGCGGACCTGCGCCGCCGCGAGGAGGAGCTGAAGCGCCGGGAGGCCGGCGAGGAGCCGAAGGGCGACTGACAGGCTGTACGCCGGCGAGGGCCCCGGAGCGGACATCGCGCCCCTGGGCGGAGGCGGGCGGGGGCCGGACACTTACCTCGCATGACGACAGCTCCCGCCGACTCCCCCGGCACCCTCGCTCCCGCATACGGTGACAAGGTCATCGCCGTCGAGGCGGCGGGCTCGGAACCCGTCCCCGAGTCCGAACGGCACGGCGGCCCGCTCCAGTTGCTGTGGACCTGGGCCTCCCCGAACATCGAGTTCGCCACGGTCTTCATCGGGGTGATCGCGGTCCTCTTCTTCGGCCTGAGCTTCTGGCAGGCCACGGCCGCCATCGTGCTCGGCACCGCCCTCGGCGCGCTCACCCAGGGCATCCTGTCCCTGGACGGGCCCCGGTTCGGGGTGCCGCAGATGGTGATCGGCCGCCTCTCCTTCGGGTACCGCGGCAACATCCTGCCCGCCGCGGCCAACGGCCTGGTCGCGGGCGTCGGCTGGTTCGCGGTGAACAGCGTCAGCGCGGCCTACGCGCTCAACACCCTCACCGGGCTGCGGCCGCTGCCCTCCCTCCTCCTCGTGGTGGCCGCCGAGATCCTGATCGGCTTCATCGGCCACAACTTCGTCCACATCTTCGAGAAGTACGCCTTCCCCGTCCTCGCGGTGATCTTCCTGCTGGCCGGGGTGTGGACCTTCAAGGACGCCGACCTCGGCGGGGGCGGCACGGGCGGCGGCATCGGCGGGTTCCTGCTCGCGTTCAGCGCGGCCTGGGGATACGCGGCGGGCTGGAACCCGTACGCCTCGGACTACTCGCGCTATCTCCCCCGTACGGCGAACAGGGCCAGGACGGTTCTGTGTCCGGCGCTCGGCCTGTTCCTGTCGGTCACCGTGGTGGCGGTGACCGGCGCGGCCTCGGCGACCATCGCGGCCCCGGAGGGCGCCACCCCGACGGCCGCCTTCACCGGCCATCTCCCCGGCTGGCTGGGTGACCTGGTCCTGCTCGCGATCATCCTGGGCGCGGTCTCCGCCAACGCCCTCAACGTGTACTCCGGCGCGATCTCGATCGCCTCCTTCGGCCTTGACCTGCCCGCCTGGCTGAGCCGGAGCGTGCTGGTCGTGGTGTCCGGGATCGCCGGTACGGCGGCGGCCTGGGCCTCGCTCTCCGACGCGGGGGCGGCCTACGAGGCGTTCCTGCTGGTGATCGCGTACTGGGTGGCGCCGTGGCTGGGCGTGGTCCTGGTGGAGCGGTGGCTGCGGGCCCGGGTGCCCCAGGAGCGGTCGGCGACCCGCCTCGCCGACCGCTCCTTCACCAACCGGCCCGGCCTCGCGGCCCTGTTGACGGGCGTAGCCGTGTCCGTCCCCCTCTTCTCCAACCAGGAGGACTACGTCGGCTACGTGCCGGAGCACTGGCCGTCGTTCGGGGACATCACCCCCGTGGTCGGCTTCACGGTGAGCGCGCTGCTGTACGCGGTGCTGCGGAGGCGGTTCCCGGCGCGGTGACGGCTCTCAGGCAACCGTGATCGAGTCCAGCTTGGCCCTCAGGTACGCGTGGGAGTCGACCGGTTCGTACGCCACTCGCCCGACGGGTGCCGGGACGGACTCGACGGTCGTGCCGGGGGTGCACTCGCCGAAGTAGACGAGGGACATCAGCTCCTCGGCGGGCGCGTCGGCCGGCGGCGGCAGCACCCGGTGGCGTCCGGACCGCCACCGGTCGCCGGTCCAACGGGCCATCAGATCACCGATGTTGATGGTGAAGGCGTCCGGGTCGAAGGGGGCGTCCTCCCAGCCGCCCGCGTCCGTGAACACCTGGAGCCCGCCCTTGCCGGCCTGCCGGTCGAGGATGGTCACGGTGCCGAAGTCGGTGTGCGGGCCGATGCGGAACTGACCCGGCTGCGGTTCCCCGACGACCTCGGTCCCCGGGTACCAGTTGATGTTGAAGCCGTACGTCGGGTGGTCCATGTGCCGGGAGAAGAAGTCGGGTTCGAGCCCGAGCGCCTCGCCGAGGAGGGTCAGCAGCCGCTTCTCCAGCTCGGCCATGCGCGCCAGGTACTCCTCGCACAGCTCCCGCAGCCCGGGCACCTCGGCGGGCCAGACGTTCGGCGCGTACCACTCCGCGTTGACGACCGGGTCCTCGAAGGGTTCGTGGGTGGCGAAGGTCAGCGACTCCTTCAGGTCGGGCGGGGTCTCGGTGCCCTCCGCGTAGCCGTTGGCCTCGGCGCCGGGGCCGAGCCAGCCACGGCCGCCGACCTTCGCCTCGTACGCCCGCTTCGTCGCCGCGGGCAGCCGGAAGAAGGTCCGCGCCGCCTCCCGGATGCCCGCGCGCAGGGCCGGGTCCACGCCGTGCCCGGTGACCAGGAAGAACCCGGCGGTCTGGAGGGCCTCGTCGAGGGTGCGGGCGACGGCGGCGCGGGCCTCGGGGTCCCCGGAGAGCCAGGGGCGCAGGTCGATGGTCGGAATGCGGGGCTGCGGGGTGTCAGTCACCGATGTCCTCGTTCCACAGTGCCGGGTTCTTCTCGATGAAGTCGGTCATCATCCGGACGCACTCGGGATCGTCGAGCAGCACGATCTCCACGCCGTGCCCGGCCAGCCAGTCGTGCCCGCCGTGGAAGGTGGCGGTTTCCCCGATCACCACGCGCGAGATCCCGAACTGGCGGACCAGCCCGGAGCAGTACCAGCACGGCGACAGGGTGGTCACCATCGTCGTACCGCGGTACGAGCGCTGCCGTCCCGCCGCCCGGAAGGCGGCCGTCTCCGCGTGCATGGAGGGGTCGTCGTCCTGGACGCGCCGGTTGTGGCCCCGTCCGAGGAGGGTGCCATCAGCGCCGTAGAGCGCGGCACCGATGGGGATGCCGCCCTCGGCGAGCCCGGCGCGGGCCTCCTCGACGGCGGCGGCGAGCCACCGGTGTGCCTGTGCCTGATCCATGTCCCTCACTCTCCTGTGGCCGAAACACGAGGGCAACGTGCGGAAAGTACTCTCCCGGCAGCCCACAGCCGGACGAACTGTCGGGAGGCGCGCATGCCCGCACTCACCCTTCGCGAGATCCTCGCCCTCGACCCGGTCCGCGCCGCCGAGCCCGAGCTGCTGGCCGGACACACCGCCCTGGACCGCCCGGTCCGCTGGGTCCTCCCCCTCCTTCTCGACTTCGCTCGAAGCGGGGGGACCCCCATCAGCGAGGTCTACGAAGGCGCGAACTTCCTGGACGGCGGCGAACTGCTGCTCACCAACGGATTCGGGCTGACCGACCCCGACGAGGAGACCCGCCGCCGCTACGTCCGCGAGCTGGCCGCCCGGGGCGCCGCCGGGCTCGCCGTGGAGGTGGGACGCTCCCTGCCGGTCATGCCCGCCGAGGTGGTCGACGAGGCCCGCCGCCGCGGGCTGCCGCTGCTGGCGATGCACCGGGTGGTGCCCTTCGTACGGATCACGGAGGCCGCCAACCGGGCGATCGTGGCCCGCGGGCTGTCGGGCCGTGCGGTGGTACGGCCGTGGGGCGGCGACCACACGGCGGCCCTGCTCGCCGACCTCGCCGACCGGGCGGCGCTGAACCAGCCCGAGGTGGAGGGGCGGGCGGCGCTCGCGGGCTTCCACCCCGGCCCCGGCGCCCGTCTGATCGGGGTGTCCCTGCACGGCACGCGGGACGTGAGCACGGTCGACCGCGCGGTACGGCAGCTGGGCGGGGCGGGGGTGCTGCGGGCCGCCTTCCCGGGGGACGTCCTGGCCCTGCTGTCCCTCCCCGCGGCACGCACCGGTGACCCCGTGAAGGCGGTCCAGGAGGCCTTCCGCACGACGGCGGCCCCCGGACTCACGGTCGCCGTGGGGCACGCCGTGGCCCAGGGCGACGGCTGGCTGCGCTGGAGCGACACACTGCGGGCGGCCCGTACGACACGGGAACTGGCACTGACCGTCCCCTCGGCCGAACCGGCCGCCCCCGACGGCCCGTTGGTGACCTCCTCCCGGGCCCTGGCACTGGAGCGGGAGCTGACCCGGGGCGGGGTGGACGCCAACCGGGACCGCCTGACGGCCCTGGTCCAGCACACCCTGGATCCCCTCCTGACCTGGGACGCCGCCCACCCGAGCGACCTGGTGCGCACCCTGGAGGTCCATCTGCGCAACGGCTGCTCCCCGACCCGCACGGCCGCTCTGCTCCACATCGGCCGCCAGTCGCTGTACCAACGCCTGGAGCGCATCGAGTCGTTGCTGGGCCTGGAGGTGGACGACCCGGACCTGCTGGGCGAGTTGCTGACGGCGACCTGCGCGTACCGGGTGGTGCGCGGGACGCCCACCGTCGTACGCGGCGGGCTGCGGACGGTGGCCTAGCGAAGGGTGACGAGGCTCGGCCCGTTGAAGGGCGCGTAACACGTCACCGTCGCGGGTGTCCGCAACCCGTCCTCCTGCGCGAACACCTTCCGCACGGCCTCGACCGACACCTGCCCGCTCACCACGGGCGCCACCCGGTCGTACAACTCCCGGGCGCGCGGCGGCAACGGAGTGCCCGGCTCCCCCTCGTCCGCGCCCCACACATCCCACAGCAGCGTCTCCACCTTGTTGAGCGCGGCGAGGTCGAGCCTGATGTTCCCGGCCACGAAGCGCTCCCCGAAGAACGGCCCCTCCGCCGGCGGATGCAACCCGAAGGTCTCCTGGTCCGCCCCCTCCTCCCGGATGGCCCGCCAGGCCTCGCCGGCGACGAGGAACCGGGACCGGGGGACGTCCATGGGGTCGAAGTCCACGGGCCAGTGCGCGGTGATCTCCGGGTCCGCCAGCTGCGCGTCCGCCAGCAGCCAGCCCCGTTCCTCGTCCCAGTACTCGGTGACCACGTGGTCGCCGTGGAAGCCGGTGGGCGAGAAGTAGTCGGCGAACCCGGACCTCAGCCGGGCCGGGACGCCGGCATGGCGCAGCAACGAGACGTGCAGCAGCGTGAAGTCGCGGCAGGTCCCGACGAACCGGTCGCCTGGCTCGCGCCGCACGGTCAGCGGGGCGTCGTTCCGGTCCACGACGATGCGCAGGATGTCGTCGAGGTAGCGGGACTCGGCGTCGTTGTGGAGGCGGTCGGTCGGATGGGTGTGGCCGAACAGGCCGCCTTCCAGCCGGTGGATCATCAGGTCGCGCGCGACCCGGGCCAGGCGGGCGGGATCGCGCGGCAACCCGTCGTAGAGACGGACGAGGTCGCCCGGGTCGGTGAACGTGCTCTGCCCGGCATGGAAGGAGAGCGACACGGAGGCCTCCCGGAAGGCGTCATCGACCGCGCGTTCGATTACGGGCCGGTGCACCTCACCGTGTCAAAATTCGCCGCGAAATGTCCAGAAGGCGGTCGTGCGGTCGGGGGCGGCACTCACGAAGCGGGACCCAGGGTTTCCAGCAGACGCTCGAACCGGGCCCGCCACGCGGGCTCCGTCTCACCCTCGCCCTCGTACTCGTGCGTGAAGCGCAGGACCGCCCCGTCGTCCCCGTCCCGCTCCAGATGGAAGCGGACCCGGCCGCCCCGCTCCAGCGTGTACTCGGCGACCCGGTCCACGTCCCACGCGGTGACCTGGCCCTCCCCGAGGCCCGGCAGCACGACCGCGCCGCCGAGCCGGGGTTCGAGCGCCTCCGCCCCGGTCCACCAGGCGGCGAGCCCCTCCGCGGTGGCCACCGCCGGCCAGACCGTCTCCATGGGCGCCGGCAACCGCACCAGGAAGTGCAGCACACGGGTGCTGCCGTGGGTCTGGCTGCTGCCGTGTTCGACGGAACCGGTCATGCCTCCAGGGTCACCCGGAGCCCGGCGTTCCGCACGTGGTCAGACGCCTGCGTACGAGTGCTTGCCGGAGACGAAGATGTTGACGCCGTAGTAGTTGAACAGCCAGCAGCCGAAGGCGAGCATCGCCAGGTAGGCGGCCTTGCGGCCCTTCCAGCCGGCCGTGGCGCGGGCGTGCAGGTAGCAGGCGTAGGCGACCCAGGTGATGAACGACCAGGTCTCCTTCGGGTCCCAGCCCCAGTAGCGGCCCCACGCGTCGCCCGCCCAGATCGCGCCCGCGATGATCGTGAAGGTCCACAGCGGGAAGACGGCCGCGTTGACGCGGTAGGCGAACTTGTCGAGGCTCGCGGAGGCCGGCAGCCGGTCGAGGACGGAGTTCGCGAACCGGCCGGGGGTGCCGCCGGTCGCGATCTTGTTCTCGTAGCTGTCCTTGAAGAGGTACAGGATCGTGGCGACCGCGCCCACGTAGAACACCGCGCCGCAGAAGATCGCGGTGGAGACGTGGATGTACAGCCAGTACGAGTGGAGGGCGGGAACCAACTGGTCGCTGGCGGTGTACAAGACAGTGACGGCGAGACCGAGATCGAGGAGGACCGTGGTGACCAGGAACAGCCCGAGCCAGCGCACGTTCTTCTTCAGGGCCAGCAGCCCCAGGTACACGGCGACGGCCACCGTGGAGAAGGTGATGTTGAACTCGTACATGTTGCCCCAGGGCGCCCGCTCCACCGAGGCCGCGCGGGCGATCACGCCGCCGAGCTCGACGAGGAAGGCGAGCACCGTCAGGGAGATGGCGATACGCCCGTAGAGGTCGCCCTGCTCGTCCCCGCCGTGCGCCCCGGGCCCGTCCGGCACGTCCCGCGCCCCGGCCGCCGACCGCACCACGACCTGCGGCCGCTCCAGTACGGCGGTGCTGCCGCCCTGGTTGACGGTGACGGCGGGCGCCTTGGCCTTGGCCTTGGCCTTCGTGTCGGCGGTGAGCGCGGCGGCCGTGCGGCCGACCTTGCTGCGGCTGCCGAAGAGCCATTCGGCGATGTACGCGAAGAAGGCCAGCGTGTAGACGGCCATCGACGAGTAGATCAGCGTGTTGCTGATGTTGGCGAGGTGTTCGTTGGTGGCGGTGGCCAACTCGGTTGCGGCGGCGAGAGTCACTTCTCAGCCCCTTCGGAGGGTGCTTCTTGGGGTTCGGGGGTGGATTGCTCGGTACTCGGCGTTCGGTCGTACAGGACTCCTGCCAGCTCGCCCAGCTCCTCCGGCAGCTTCGCGGACTCGCTGCGGCCGAGGCCGGCCATCTCCACGACCGTCACACCGTCGTCGCCGCGCACCGCCCGCACCCACACCCGGCGGCGCTGGATGAACAGGGACGCGGCGAGGCCGAAGATCGCGGTGAGGGCACCGCCGAGAGCCCAGCCACTGGCGGGCTGCTGGACGACCTGGAAGTTCGCCCACTGCTTGGTGCCCTCGTAGGTGACCGAGCCGGCACCGTTCGGGAGCTGCATGGTCTCACCGGGCTTGAGGTTCTCCCTGAGCTCCTGGCCCTTGGCGTCCTTGAAGTCCTTCACATGCGACTTGTCGAGCTGGTACACGCTCTGCGGGATGCCCGAGTCGACACCGAGGTCGCCGTGGTACGGCGTGAGGTTGAGCACCGGGTTGAGCAGCGCGGGGAAGGTCGAGGCGGTCTCGCTGCCCTTGGTGTAGGTGGGCAGGAAGAAGGCCGAGATGCCGAGCTGCTCGCTGACGCCCTTGGCGTTGCGGTAGCCGTCGAGGACCTTGATCACACCGGTGGAGGTGACGTTGGAGTCCAGCGGCAGCAGGGCGACCGCGTCATGGAAGACGACGTTGCCCTTGCCGTCCCGCACGGTGATGAGGGGGGCGTAGCCGTGGGCGGTGAGGTAGACCTTCGCGTCGCCGATCTCCAGCGGCTCGTTGACCTTGACGAGGGTCTTGCGCTCCTTGCCGTAGGCGCCCTCGCTGTAGGTGATGGCCGCCTGGTAGAGACGCGGGGTGCCCTTGTTGGGGCCGGTGGTCTCGTAGGTGCCGGTGAACTTGTCCAGGGTGAAGCTGAGCGGCACCAGGTCGCCGGTGTCGAAGAGGTTCCCGGACTTGAAGTCGTCGTACTGGGTGAGGGTGTTGGAGAAGCCGTCGCCCTCGACGACCAGCTTGTTGCCCTCGGACTTGAAGAGCTGGCCCCAGGCGAAGGCGGTCAGCATCACGATCAGCGCGATGTGGAAGGCGAGGTTGCCGACCTCGCGGAGGTAGCCCTTCTCACCGGCGACGTTGTCACCGGCGAGGTGGGCACGGAAGCGCCGCTTCTTCAGCAGGGTGAGCGCGGCCTCGCGGACCTGCTCGGGCTCGGCCCCGGTGCGCCAGGTGGTGTAGGCGGGCAGCCGGGTCAGCCGCCTGGGCGCGCCCGGCGGGCGGCTGCGGAGCTGGCCGACGAACTGCCAGGTGCGGGGCACGATGCAGCCGATGAGGGAGACGAACAGCAGGATGTAGATCGCGGAGAACCACACCGAGCTGTAGACGTGGAAGAGGCCGAGCTTGTCGTAGACGTCCCCGAGGGTGGGGTTCTTCTTGACGAAGTCGGCGACCTTGGTGGCGTCGGTCCCGGTCTGCGGGATCAGCGAGCCGGGGATCGCGCCGAGCGCCACCAGCAGGAGCAGCAGCAGCGCGACCCGCATGGAGGTCAGCTGCCGCCAGAACCAGCGGGCCCAGCCGATCACCCCGAGCGACGGCAGGTTCGGCGCGGACTCGACGGGCGCGGTGGACAGCTGGGAGCCGGCGGCGCCGAGGTCCTGGTCGCCGACGGGGGCGTCGGGGGTGTCGGGTGCGGTCTTGCTCATGGATCAGATCCCCACAGTGAAGCCGGCGGACCAGGACTGGACGTCCTGCACGAGGCGGTCCCACGCGCCGGTCAGCAGCAGCAGCCCGGTCACGATCATCATGGTGCCGCCGATGCGCATGACCCAGACGTAGTGGCGCTTGACCCAGCCGAAGGCGCCGAGCGCCTTGCGGAAGGCGACCGCGGCGAGCACGAAGGGCACCCCGAGGCCGAGGCAGTAGGCGACGGTCAGTATGGCACCGCGGCCCGCGCTGCCCTGCTGGGAGGACAGGGCGATCACCGAGGCGAGGGTCGGGCCGATGCAGGGGGTCCAGCCGATGCCGAACAGCGCGCCGAGCAGCGGGGCGCCGACCAGGCCCATGGTGGGCTTGTTGTGGAAGCGGAACTCCCGCTGGGTCATCCAGGGCATCAGGCCCATGAAGAAGACGCCCATGAGGATCATGAGCACGCCCAGCACCTTGGACAGCACGCCCTGGTTCTCCTGGAGCGTCTGGCCGAAGTAGCCGAACAGCGCCCCGCTGGAGACGAACACCGCGGTGAAGCCGAGCACGAACAGGGAGGCACCCGCGACCATCCGGCCGCGCCGGGCCTCGGCCAGATCCGTGCCGGTGACGCCGGTCACGTACGACAGATAGCCAGGCACCAGCGGCAGGACGCACGGCGAGAAGAAGGAGACGAGGCCGCCGAGGACCGCGATGGGCAGGGCGAGGAGCAGGGCGCCGTTGAGGACGGTGCCGTTGTAGCCCGTCTCGGCGGCGAGCGTGGCGACTGCGCTCACGTCACTTCTCCGCCAGGACCGGGTCGATCATCTTGCGCAGCTTGCCCTCGCTGAGCGCGGCCAGTGAGCGGGCGGCGATCTTCCCGTCCCGGTCGATGACCAGCGTGGAGGGCACGGCCTGCGGGTTGAGGGTGCCCTTGGCGAAGCGGAGCATCAGCTTGCCGGTCGGGTCGTACAGGCTGGGGAAGGTGATGCCCATGTCCTTCTCGAAGGCGCGGGCGTTCTGGACGCTGGTGTCGCGGGTGTTGACGCCGACGAACTGCACGCCCTTGCCCTTGAGCTGCTTGTAGACCGCTTCCAGGTTGGGTGCCTCGGCCCGGCACGGGGCGCACCAGGAGCCCCACATGTTCAGGACGACGACCTTGCCCTTGTAGTCGGCGACGTCGAGCTGCCCCCCGTCGACGGTCTTGCCGGACAGGTCGGGGGCGGCCCCCCGGTCCCCCTGCTCGGCGGTGGAGATGCCGTCCGCGCCCATGATGAAGTTGGTGTCGCCGCCACCGCCCGAGGTGCCGCCCGAGCTGCACGCGGACAGGGTCAGCGCCGCGGCTGCGGCACCCGCGCTGAGCAGGGCGGTGCGGATTCGGGAGCGACTACGGCTGGCGGCACTCATGTGAAAAGTTTCGCATGCCCGTTCCGGGGATCTTGGGCACCCCCCTTGCGGGCGGAAACCCGCATTTCAGGCAGCGTTCGAGGAGGCGGAAGAGGAGGGTGTCGAGGGTGCCTTGAGGAACGTGTTCCAGCCGCCCGCCGGCTCCTGGCCGACGTCGAGCGTGCGCAGCTTGGCGAGCACCTCCGGCTTCTGCACGTCCATCCAGTCGACGAACTGCCGGAAGGAGACCATGCGGACGTCGGCGCCCTTCTCCTTCTCCCGCGCGATGTGCTTGAAGGCCTGCTCCACGGCGTCCATGTAGATGCCGCCGTTCCAGTGCTCGAAGTGGTTGCCCACGAAGAAGGGGGCGCGGTTGGTCTCGTAGGCCCGCTGGAAGCCGGCGATGTAGGCCCCGGCGGACTGCTCACGCCAGCCCGGGTAGTTGTGGGCGGGCGCGTTGGTCGAGTTGATCGACTGGTTGGCGAGCATGTTGTAGTCCATGGACAGGACCTCGAAGCCGCGTCCGGGGAACGGTATCTGCTGAAGCGGCAGGTCCCATATGCCGTTCTTCTTCCCGGGCCAGACCTGGCGGCCGCCGGGCGAGGAGGCGTCGTAGCGCCAGCCGAGCTCGCGGGCGGTGGGCAACAGGTTGTCCTGGCCCAGCAGGCAGGGGGTGCGGCCGCCGACGAGTTCCTTGTCGTAGTCGAAGGGCAGCGCGGGCAGGTCGGTCCAGCCGGTGTTGGTGCGCCACTCCTTGACGAAAGCTTTCGCCTGCTGGATCTCGCTCTTCCACTGCTGGGGCGTCCAGTTGCCGACGGTGCCGTAGCCGGAGCAGAAGTGACCGTTGAAGTGGGTGCCGATCTCGTGCCCCTCGAGCCAGGCCCGGCGGATGTTGGTCAGGGTCGCCTTGACGTGCTCGTCGGTGAGGTAGCCGATGTCGGAGGCACCGCGGGGGTTGTTCGGGGGGTCGTAGAGCCGCTTCTTCGACTCGGGCAGCAGATACAGCCCGGAGAGGAAGAAGGTCATGTGCGCGTCGTGCTTCCTGGCGAGGTCGAGGAAGCGCGGGAAGAGGCCGTTACCGACCTCGCCGGCGCCGTCCCAGGAGAAGACGACGAACTGCGGCGGGGTCTGGCCGGGCTCCAGCGGCACCGGCTTGCCGGGCTGGTGGGGCTGCTTGCCGGTGAAGGAGGTGGAGCCGTCGCCGATGGGGCGCGCGGTGGGGGTCGGCTTCTTGCTGGGCGGGGAGCCGGCCCCGTGGGTCACCCCGTCCGAGCCGTCCGAGCCGGTGAGAGTGCCGCACCCCGAGAGTCCGACGGCGGCCGCGGCGCCCGCCCCGAGGCCTATGGCTCCCCTTCGAGTGAGAGAGTGCATGCTTCCCCGATTCGTCACGTGCTTGGGTGGTCACCCAGTCAGAGGCAGTGACGAGGGGGGAGGTTCCAGGCCGTTTTTCCGGATTACGTAACAACGAGGCCGAGGTGGCGCGCCCCTGACAGGGGCGCGGGGAACTGCGCGACCAGCCACAACGGACCCGCAGCTCCCCACGAACCGACTACGCCCCGAACGCCTTGCTCTTGCCCTTCACCGGCCGCGCACCCGCCCGGAGATGAACCGGCACCAGGTCGATCGCCGGCTCGCTGTACCCCACGGACACGATCCGGTCGCCCTGGTACGTGAAGGACGTCAGGGAGGCGAGCGTGCACTGCCGCTTGCGCGGGTCGTGCCACAGCCGCCGCTTCTCGACGTAGGACCGCACGATCCAGATCGGCAGCTGATGGCTGACCAGGACGGCCTCGTGCCCGCGCGCCCGGTCCCTGGCCGCGTCCAGCGCCCCCTTCATCCGGACGACCTGGTCGATGTACGGCTCGCCCCAGGACGGCTTGAAGGGGTTGACGAGGTGCTTCCAGTTCTCCGGGTTCTTCAGCGCCCCGTCGCCGACGCCGAAGGTCTTGCCCTGGAAGACGTTCTCCGCCTCGATGAGCCGCTCGTCGGTCGCGAGGTCGAGGCCGTGCGCCTTGGCGATCGGCGTGGCCGTCTCCTGCGCCCGCTCCAGCGGGGAGGCGCAGACATAGGTGACGTCCCGGGGGGCGAGGTGCTCGGCGACCCGGTCGGCCATCTGCCGGCCGAGCTCGGAGAGGTGGTAGCCCGCGAGACGGCCGTAGAGGACCCCGTCGGGGTTGGCGACCTCGCCGTGCCGCATCAGGTGGACGACGGTGATGTCGCTGTTGCTGGGGGTGCTCATGCTGCCGTGGCCTCCGCCGCCGCTCGGGCCGCCGCCGGGAGGGCGTCGGCGATGCGCTGAACCGCCTGGTCGTCGTGGGCCGTGGAGACGAACCACGACTCGAAGGAGGACGGCGGCAGGTAGACGCCGTTCTCCAGGAGGGAGTGGAAGAACGCGGTGAACCGGAAGGACTCCTGTGCCTTGGCGTCCTCGTAGTCGCGCACCGGCCGGTCGGTGAAGAACACCGAGAACATGTTGGAGGCGGTCTGCACGGTGTGCGCGACGCCCTCCTTGCCGAGCGCCTCGGAGACCAGTGAGCGGATCTGCTCGGAGACGGCGTCGACCTTGGCGTAGGCCGCGTCGTCGAGCAGCCGCAGCTGGGCGAGGCCGGCGGCGGTGGCGACCGGGTTCCCGGAGAGGGTGCCGGCCTGGTAGACGGGTCCGGCGGGGGCGAGGTGGGCCATGACGTCGGCGCGGCCACCGAAGGCGGCGGCCGGGAACCCGCCGCCCATGACCTTCCCGAAGGTCATGAGGTCGGGGCGGACCCCGTCGATGCCGTACCAGCCGCTCCTGCTGGTACGGAACCCGGTCATGACCTCGTCGGAGATGTAGAGGGCGCCGTTCTGCGCGCAGGCGTCCTTCAGTCCCTGGTTGAAGCCGGGCAGCGGCGGCACGACTCCCATGTTGCCGGGCGAGGCCTCGGTGATCACACAGGCGATCTCGCCGGGGTGCCGGTGGAAGGCCTCGTGCACGGCCTCGAGGTCGTTGTACGGCAGCACGATCGTGTCGCCGGCCTGGGCACCGGTGACCCCGGGGGTGTCGGGCAGCGCGAAGGTGGCGACGCCGGAACCGGCCGCGGCGAGCAGCGAGTCGACGTGACCGTGGTAACACCCGGCGAACTTGATGACCTTGGTGCGGCGGGTGAAGCCGCGGGCGAGCCGGATCGCCGACATGGTGGCCTCGGTCCCGCTGGAGACGAGCCGCACCTGGTCGACGGGCTCGACCCGGGCGACGATCTCCTCGGCGAGCGCGACCTCGCCCTCACCGGGGGTGCCGAAGGAGGTGCCCTTCGCCACCGCTTCCTGGACGGCGGCGATGACCTCGGGGTGCGCGTGCCCGAGGATCATGGGGCCCCAGGAGCAGACGAGGTCGACGTACTCCCGCCCGTCGGCGTCGGTCAGGTAGGGCCCGGTGCCGGACACCATGAAGCGGGGGGTGCCGCCCACGGCACGGAAGGCGCGGACCGGGGAGTTCACGCCGCCGGGCGTGACGGCAGACGCGCGGTCGAACAGGGCCTGCGAGACAGGCGCCTCGTATGAATAGGGCAATTCACTCATATCCTGCGACTACTCCGACCTTCTCCGGTTTGTTCGGCTTTCTCGACTCCGTTGCCGGTGACTACCTCAGGGTAGGCCAGCCCTCGCAACCCCCCGGCGTCCCGCGATCTGCGAAACTGGATGCAGATACACACAGCTCACGGAGACGATGGCGCGCAGTCGTGTGTTCAGGGGCTGCGAAGATCCTGCGGACAGGTGTTTCAACGCACGTTTCGGCGGGCGGCCGTGGGGGAGGTCACTGACACGATGATCGGGTTGCGCGGCGGGGCCTGCGCGTCCTAGAAAAGCAGTCGGGTGGAGATATGCATCGCGGTGGCGGACTGGGCGAGGGGACTGACGACCTGGGTCCTCGACGTGCCCGGCGGGGAAGGCACCGGCGCGAGGCGGAGGAAGCGGCCGAGACACGTCAGGGACGCGGTGCTCCGGGCACCCCGGATGAGTCGGAACGCGACGAGCGACGTATCGAACGTCGTATCGATCCGTTGAGGGCGGGAAGCAGGAATGGTGGTCGGGTGGGGGTGACGTACAAGTACTTCGGCGCGCCCGACGGCGCGACCGCGGCCCGGGTCCCGATCTCGATGCGCCCCGAGGAACTCGGCGGCGACGAGCTCGGGATGAACGGCATGTTCACCAAGATCAAGCCGGAGACCATGGCGGCCATGGTCCTCACCGGCATCGAGGGCGTCCCCCTGCACAAGGTCCCCCCGCTCGAACTGGTCGTCCTGCACCCCGACTACGCGGTGGTCAAGCTCCCCATGACGGTCGTGGACCCACTGCGCGGCATAGGCGAGGAAGCGGTCGGCGCGGCGGCGTTCATCTGGTCGACGGTCCCGGACCGGGGCGGCCCGCGGGATGCGTTCAACGTCTACCAACTGCTGCACGAGTGGCAGGACTTCAGCCATCGGTTGCATGAGGCGGGGCATCAGCCGTACTGCCTCGTGTGGCCCTGAGCTGAGGCTTCCCGAGAGTGGGGCGAGGTCTTCGGGCCTCGCCCTTTTGGCGTCGGCGGCAGCCCGGTCGTCGACACCTGCGCGGTCCCCGGCGGCGCTCTAACACTGGCCTCAGGTCGGCCGGGGACAATGAGCCGCAAAACATCGACGGGAGGGGGCGGGCCGGGCGTGCGGATCATGATCGCGGATGACGAAGCGGCCATCCGGGATTCCCTGGAGCGGGTGCTCCAGGTCGAGGGTTACGACACCAGCACCGTCGCCAACGGTCTCGCCGTGCTCGACGGGGTCGGCGGGGCGGGCGGTGACACGCTGGACCTGCTGATCCTCGACGTGATGATGCCCCGCCTCGGCGGGTTGGAGACCTGCCGGCGGTTGCGGGCCGCGGGCCGGGATCTGCCGGTGTTGATGCTGACCGCCCGTGACCAGGTCTCCGACCGGGTCGCGGGGCTGGACGCGGGCGCCGACGACTACCTGCCCAAGCCGTTCGCCACCGAGGAGTTGCTGGCCCGGGTGCGGGCCCTGCTGCGCCGGCGCACGCCGACCGACGAGGAGTCGCAGATCCTGTCGTTCGCCGACGTCCGGCTCGACCCCGACCGGTTCGAGGCGTGGCGGGGCGGGCGGTCGCTGCACCTGACCCGGACCGAGTTCTCCCTCCTGGAGGTCCTGATCAGCAACGCGACCCGGGTCGTGACCCGTGACGCGCTGTTCGAGGCGATCTGGGGCTGGGGCATGAGCTCCACCGCCAACAACCTCCAGGTGTACGTGAGCTACCTGCGCCGCAAGATGGAGGCCGAGGGCGAGCCGCGCTTGATCTACACGCTGCGCGGCCTGGGATACACGCTGCGGGAGACCCCTCCGTGAGCAGGCCCACCGGCCGGGAACCGCGCCGGCTGACCCGATGGTGGCGCCGGCGGTCCCTGCGGGCCAGGCTGACGGTGATCGCGGCGACGGCCATCGCGGTCAGCGTGTTCGTGGCCTTCCAGGTGGCCAGCGAGCTGCTGGGCGGGGAGCTCCAGGACAGCGCCAAGGATCAGTTGCGCGCCGATTCCCGCGTCCTGGCGGCGGACGCGGAGCGCGCCGGTCCGGCTCAGGTCCGGCTGCCGCCGTATCCCGGATCAGGTCGGCTGGTGCGGGTCATCCTGCCCGACGGCTCGGTCCGCACGCCGGCCGGCCAACCCTCGCTGCCCCCGGTCAGCGAGCGCGCCGAGCGCGTGGCGCGGGGCGTGTCGGCCGACCTGATGGAGTCGGACGACAGCGACGAGGACGGCTACCTCGTCTACACGCTGCGGGCCGGCGACGGCGCGGTCCAGGTGGCCCACGTCGTCGACGACAGCCCGCTCAACCGGTTCGGGGCGGGCATGCTGCTGATCGGGCTGCTCTGCGTGGTCGGCGGCGCCCTTGTCGGGCGGACCGTGGCACGGGCCGGGCTGGCACCGATCGACCGGCTGACCGCCGCCGCGGTACGTGTCGCGGACACCCGGGATCTCGACGCCGACATCCCGGACGAGGGCGGCGGGGAGATCCGGCGGCTGATCCGGTCGATCAACGACATGCTCGCCGCGCTCCGCGACTCCCGGCGGGCCCAGCGGCTGCTCGCCGAGGACGCCGCCCACGAGCTCAAGACCCCGCTCACCAGCCTGCGCCTCAACGCCGAGCTGCTGATCCGGCTCGATCGGCGCGGCACCCTGGACAGCGCGCTACCGGCGGAGAGCCGGACCCGGCTGCTCAAGGATCTCGGCGCCCAGGTGGCCGAGTTGAGCACCCTCGTCGCCGAATTGACCGACCTGGCGCGCGGTGACGTCAGCGACGAGAGCACCGAGCTGCTCGACCTCGCCGACGTGGTGGTGGCCGCCGCGGCCCGGGCGCGTTCCCGCGTGCCCGACATCGAGATCGCGCTCGACGTGACCTCTGTCTGGGTGAGCGGGCGTCCCGCCGCGCTCGAGCGGGCGGTGCTCAACCTCGTCGACAACGCCGGCAAGTGGTCCCCCGGGGACCAGCCGGTCCAGGTCCGGCTCCATGCCGAGGGCATGTCGGCGGTGCTCGAGGTCGACGACGCCGGGCCGGGCATCGACGCCGCCGACGTACCGCGGGTGTTCGACCGGTTCTACCGTGCCGACAGCGCCCGGGCGTTGCCGGGATCCGGTCTGGGGCTGTCGATCGTGCAGCGGGTCGTCGACGCCCACGGCGGCCGGGCCACCGTCACCCGCTCCGCACGCGGTGGCGCACTGCTCCGGATCGACCTCCCGGCCGCGCCCCCGCCCACGCCGATCACACGGCCCACCGCCGGGGAGGACACCCCGAGGCGCTGACCCGCCAGGCGGCGCGGCGCAGAACAGGGGGCGGCGGCCCTCGGGCACGGCTCCACACGCCCCACCGCCGAGGCAGGACCCCACGAGATGCCGACCCGCCCGGCGGCACAGCGCAGGACAAGGAACGGCGGACCTCGGGCACGGCCCCACGCGACCCACCGCCGGCGAAGACACCCCGGGGCGCTGACCCGCCAGGCGGCACAGCGCAGGACAGGTGATAACGGCCCTCGGGCATGGCCCCACGCGGCCCACCGCCGGGGCAGGACCGCGTAGTGCGGCGTGGGCCGGCGCTGGTGGCTCCGGCGTGGGCCGGCGTCGGTGGCTCGTCCCGCGGTGCGCCGGCCCCAGCCCCGGCCGCACGGCGCGGGACAAGCGGTCCGCCACCGGACAGGGCTTCGCGATGCCCAGACCCCGGCCCTCGGCGCGGGGCGCAGGACCACCGGGCGGGGTCCGTCGGCTCCGTAAAAAAGCGGGACGGGCCTGGGGCCCGTCCCGGATCTTGTCCGTGCCGCCGCGCTCACCGTTGCAGCGCGGCCTCCTCGTCGGCGGTGAGCGGCTGTCGACCGTCCGGCAGCTCGGCCGCCGGACGGGACAGCCGGCTCGGCCACCACATCCGGCGGCCGATCAGCAGGGTGAGCGCGGGCACCAGGACCGACCGCACCAGCAGGGCGTCGAGCAGCACGCCGAAGGCCACCAGGAACCCGACCTCGATCAGCATCACCAGCGGAAGTGTGGCGAGGACCGCGAACGTGGCGGCCAGGACCAGGCCGGCCGAGGTGATGACACCACCGGTGGCGGAGAGGGCTTTGAGCATGCCCGCCGCGGTGCCGAGACGCACGGTCTCCTCCCGGGCCCGGCTGGCCAGGAAGATGTTGTAGTCGACGCCGAGCGCCACCAGGAACAGGAACGCCAGCAGCGGCACCGAGTAGTCGACACCCTTGAAACCGAGGACCGTGTCGAAGACGAACACGCTGCCGCCGAAGGCCGCGGCGAACGAGACGATCACCGTGGCCATCAGGACCAGCGGGGCCACGATCGCGCGCAGCAGCAGCCCGAGGACGATCAGGACGACGACGAGCACCAGCGGGATCACCAGCTTCTCGTCGCGCTCGGTGGTCACCTCGGTGTCCATGTTCTCCGCACTCGGCCCGCCGACGATCGCCTCCGCCCCGCGCACCGCGTGCACGGCGGTGCGCACCCGCTTGATCGTGTCGTACTCCGCGGCGGTGTCCGGCGCGTCCTTCGGGAACACCGAGATGTTCGCCCAGCCCCCGCTGGTCTGCTCCGGGACGGCCAGGGCCACCCCGCGGGTGTCCTTGACGACATCGAGGACGCGCTCCTGATGCGCCGGCCGCGTGAAGACCGTCATCGGCTGGCCGCCGAGCTCAGGGAAGTGCTGGCGGAGAACGGCGAACCCGGTGACCGACTCCGGCGCGGACAGGAACTGGTCCTGCTCCCGCAGGGCGCCGGTGTTGCCCGCCAGCCCGAGGGCGAGCACGCCGAGGATGCCGAGCGAGCCGAGCGTCGCCACCCACCGGCGACGGCTGAGGGCGGCGCCGAGCCGTCCCCACAGCCCCGGCTTCTCCTCCACGGCCGTGCTGAACCGCGGGACGGCCGGCCAGAAGATCCGCCTGCCGAGCACCACGAGCACCGCCGGGAACAGCGTCAGCATGGCCACCAGCGCGCACAGGATGCCGGCCGCACCGATCGGCCCCAGCCCGCTGGTGCTGTTGAGGTCCGCGACGAGCAGGCAGAGCAGGCCGGCGACCACGGTGGCCGCGGACGCGACGACGGCCGGGGCCGCGCCGCGCAGCGCGTGGACCATCGCGACCCGGACGTTCTCGTGGTGGTGCAGGGCCTCCCGGTACCGGGCGATGAGCAACAGCGCGTAGTCCGTGCCGACGCCGAACACCAGGATCGTCAGCAGCGCCGAGTTCTGGTCGTTGACCACGATGCCGAAGCCCTTGACGAGCAGGTAGACGGTCCCCATCGCGGTGAGTGCGGCCGCGCCCACGGCCAGCAGCGGGATGATCCACAGCACCGGGCTGCGGTAGGTGAGGATGAGCAGGAGCGTGACGACGGCGATGGTGGTGAGGAGGACCTGCACGTCGATGCCGTCGAAGACGGCTTCCATGTCGCCGTCGATCGCGCCTGGGCCGGTCACGTCGAGTTCCAGGCCCGAGGGGCGGTCCTTCGCGGCGTCTCGCAACGGGCCGACGATTTCCTCCGGTGCGCCGTAGGCCGTGCTCACGTCGAGGGTGAACATCATCGCCTTGTGGTCGCTGGAGGGGCTCACCGGTGAGCCCTCGTCGTCCTCGCCGGCCGCCGCCGTCCCCTTCGGCGGGTACCGCTTGGTCAGGGTGCCGTAGTGGCGCTCGACCGTCGCGCGGTCGGCGTCGGTCATGCCGCCGGCGCGGTGGTACACGAAGACGAACGTGTTGTCGTCGCCGCCGGGGAGGCGGTCGTCCAGCACCGCCGCCTTGGTGGACTCGGCGCCGGCCGGCAGGGTGTCCACGGCGCTGTCGGTGGTGACCGAGCTGAGCTTTCCGCTCAGCGGCACCATGCCCACCGCCAGCACCAGCCACAGACCGATCACCAACCACGGCACCCACCGGCCTGCCAATCGGCCGACCGGCGCTTGTCCGGGCGGCGCTGCGTCGACTGCCATCACTAGCCTCCTGCATACGGGTCACTTCGCTTGTCTGGATGCCGACTTCCTAGCGAGCGAACCTGAGGCGACTGTTAATGCGGTGCTCAGACCGGTCGGCCGAGCATGGCGAAAGGGCGGGGTCCCGGGACCCCGCCCTTCTTCTCCGTGCAGGCGTGCTCAGGCCGCCTTGCGGTCCCTCTCCGCGTGGGCCCGGATGATGTCCGCGTAGCGGTAGCCGGTGCCCTTGATCGTGCGCCGCTGGGTCTCGTAGTCGACGTGGACCAGACCGAAGCGCTTGTCGTAGCCGTAGGCCCACTCGAAGTTGTCCAGCAGGGACCAGGCGAAGTAGCCGGCCAGCGGGGCGCCCTTGCGGGCGGCGGACGCGCAGGCGGCCAGGTGGTCGACCAGGTACTGCTGGCGTTCCGGGTCGTCGACCGTCCCGTCGGGGCGTACGACGTCGGGGTAGGCGGAGCCGTTCTCGGTGACGTAGATCTTGCGGGCGCCGTACTCGTTCGTGAGGCGGAGCAGGAGGGTCTCGATGCCGGACGCGTCGATCTCCCAGTCCATGCCGGTGCGGGGGACGCCGGGGCGGGCGACCTGGCGGGCCCGGGGTGCCGGTCCGGTGGGGTCGTCGGCCACGGTGACCGGCATGTAGTAGTTGAGGCCGATCCAGTCCAGCGGGGTGGCGATCACCGCGAGGTCGCCGTCCCGCTCCGGGAGGTCGACGCCGTAGACCTCGCGCATGTCCGCCGGGAAGCCGCGGCCGTGGACCGGGTCGAGCCACCAGCGGTTGGTGTGGCCGTCCATGCGGCGGGCGGCGGCGAGGTCCTCGGGGCTGTCGGTGGCCGCGTGCACGGTGGAGAGGTTGGTGACGAGGCCGATCTGGGCGGACGGGGAGGCGGCGCGGATCGCCTGGGCGGCCAGGCCGTGGCCGAGGAGCAGGTGGTAGGAGGCGCGGACGGCGGCCGTGAGGTCGGTCAGACCCGGGGCCATCTTCCCTTCCAGGTGGCCGATCCAGGCCGAGCACAGGGGTTCGTTGAGGGTGGTCCAGTGGTCGACCCGGTCCCCGAGCCGCTCGGCCACGACCGAGGCGTACGCGGCGAAGTGCTCGGCGGTCTCGCGGGCGGGCCAGCCGCCGCGGTCCTGGAGGACCTGGGGCAGGTCCCAGTGGTAGAGGGTGACGGACGGGGTGATGCCGGCGGCCAGCAGGGCGTCGATCAACTGGTCGTAGAAGTCGAGGCCCTTGGGGTTGACCGGGCCGTCGCCGCCGGGCAGCACGCGCGGCCAGGCGACGGACAGCCGGTAGGCGTTGGTGCCGAGCCGGCGCATGAGGCCGATGTCCTCGCGCCAGCGGTGGTAGTGGTCGCAGGCGACGTCGCCGGTGTCGCCGCCGGCGACCTTGCCGGGGGTGTGCGAGAAGGTGTCCCAGATCGACGGCGAGCGGCCGTCCTCCGACACGGCTCCCTCGATCTGGTAGGCCGCCGTGGCCGTGCCCCACAGGAAGTCGTGCGGGAGTGCGGCGAGGTCGATGCTCACGAAAGTCCTTTCAAGATCGGTCACTTGACGGCGCCCGCCGTCAGCCCGGCGACGAGATAGCGCTGGAGCAGCAGGAACCCTGCGACCACGGGGACGCTGACGACCAGCGAGGCGGCCATGATCTGGTTCCAGTACACGTTGTTGAGCGTGGAGTAGCCCTGGAGTCCGACGGCGAGGGTGCGGGTGGTGTCGTTGGTCATCACCGACGCGAAGAGCACCTCGCCCCAGGCGGTCATGAAGGCGTAGACGGCGACCGCGACGATCCCGGGGATCGCGGCCGGGACCACGACCCGGAAGAGCGCCCCGAACGGCCCGCAGCCGTCCACCAGCGCGGCCTCGTCCAGATCGCGCGGCACCGAGTCGAAGTACCCGATCAGCATCCAGATGGAGAACGGCAGGGAGAAGGTCAGGTACGTCAGGATCAGCCCGCCGCGCGAGCCGAACAGGGCGATGCCGGTGGCGTTGCCGATGTTGACGTAGATCAGGAAGAGGGGCAGCAGGAAGAGGATGCCCGGGAACATCTGCGTGGACAGCACGGTGACCGTGAAGACGCGCTTGCCGCGGAACTCGTAGCGGCTGACGGCGTACGCGGCGAACACCGCGATCACCACCGAGCAGACGGTCGCCGCGCCCGCCACCACCAGCGAGTTCACGAAGTACCGCGCGAGCGGGATCGTGGACCAGATGTCGATGTACGGCCGGATGGTCACCTCGCTCGGCAGCCAGTGGAACTGGCCCGTGACGTCGGCGAGCGGCTTCAGCGAGCTGGAGACCATGACGTACACCGGCAGCAGGACGAAGCCGGTGAGCAGGGTGAGGAAGATCCGCCGGGACCAGAAGAACGAACGCGGCGGTGCCATCGGCGAGTTGGTGCTAGCCATGGGCCGGCTTCCTTCCCCGGGAGGTCAGCAGGAGGTACACGCCCGTCACCACGAGCAGGAACAGCAGCAGGAGCACGGACATGGCGGAGCCGGTGCCGAAGTTCCAGGTGACGAAGGACGCCTGGTAGATGTGGACCGAGATGAGGTCCGCGGCTTCCGGGGCCGACTTGCCGAACAGGACGAACGGCGTGTTGAAGTCGTTGAACGTCCACAGGAAC
Organism: Streptomyces sp. NRRL B-24085; assembly: GCF_001282115.1. Classification (GTDB taxonomy): domain Bacteria; phylum Actinomycetota; class Actinomycetes; order Streptomycetales; family Streptomycetaceae; genus Streptomyces. The sequence continues at coordinate 37,595 of NZ_LJBR01000082.1, forward strand.
AGCACCAGCAGCAGCACCTGGTTGACGGGCCGCAGGGACGGCAGCGTGATCCGCCGGATCTGCTGCCACATCCCGGCGCCGTCCAGGGCGGCCGCCTCGTACAGCTCGCCGGGGATGTTCTGGAGTCCGGCCATGACGATGAGGAAGGCGAACGGCCAGCCCTTCCACACCGAGACGGTCAGCAGGGCCCAGAAGCTGTTGTCGCCGATGAGCCAGAAGGACGGCTTGTCGGTGAGGTGGAGCTGGTCGTGCAGGACGTGGTTCACCAGGCCGTTGTCGTGCTGGAACATGAACACCCAGGTGATGACGGCCGCGTAGACCGGCAGGGCGTACGGGATGAGGAACAGCGCCCGCAGCAGGCCCCGGCCGCGGAAGTTGTCCTGGAGGTAGACGGCCGCCGCCGTGCCGATCAGCCAGCACAGGCCGACCGACAGCAGCGTGAAGGCCACGGTGACGAGGAACGAGTGCAGCAGCGCCTCGCCGACCGGGGCGTCGAAGTCCACCGACACCTTGTAGTTGTCGAGGCCGGACCAGGGCGCGGCGCCCCAGTCGCGGATGTAGAACTGGGTGAGCTCCTTGAAGCTCATCACGATGCCGATCACCATCGGCACCAGGTGGACCAGGAGTTCGAGGAGCAGGGCCGGCAGCAGGAGCAGGTACGGCAGCCCGATGCGGCGGATCCTTCCGGGGCGGCGGCGGGGATTCGGATGCGCCGCCCCGGAAGGGGTCTCGCCCACGGCGGCCTCTGCGGGCGCGGTGGTGGTCATCGTGCTCACTTCGTCGGCATCTGCTGCTGGGCCTTCTCCAGTGCCGCCTTCACCGACTCGGTGGTGACCGCGCGTCCGGCGGCCGCGTCGGCGAACAGGTCCTTGACGGCGGTTCCCACGGCCGTCTCGAACTGCGACTCGTCGGCGACCTGCGGCAGGGCGGCGGCGCTGGTGGCGAGGGTGTCCTTGAGGACCTTGTTGGGGCCCGTGCTGAACGTGGTGTCCTCCTGCACGGTCTTGACCGGCGGGATGGAGCTGTAGGCGGTGTTGAGGATCTTCTGCTCGGCGTCGCTGGTCATGAACTTCACGAACTTCTTGGCACCGTCGATGTTGTCGGTGTTCTTGAAGACGGCCAGGTTGATGCCCATGACGGCCGAGTTGACCTGGGTGCCGGTGCCCGGGGTGCCGGACTGCACGGGCACGGGCGCGATGCCGTACTTGTCCTCGCTCATGCCCTGGGACTTGAGGTTGGCGGAGGCGGACTGCCACAGCAGCATGGCCTGGTTGCCCTTGGCGAAGTCGCTGACCGACTGGTTCTGGGCGTACTCGGCGTCGCCGGTCGGGATGACCTTGTCCTTGGCCATCAGGTCGACGTACTGCTTGACCGCGGCCACCACGTTGTCGTTGGTGAAGTCGGGCTTGCCGTCGGGGGTGAAGAAGTCGCCGCCGTGCTGCTTGGCGAAGACGAAGACGTGGTGGATGTTCTCGGAGAGGTTCGCGCCCTCGGCGCCGAGCGCGGACTTGCCCTTGGCCTGGATCTTCTTGCCGTCGGCGACCAGTTCGTCCCAGGTGGCCGGGGGCTTGGTGATGCCGGCGTCGGCGAAGATCTCCTTGTTGTAGTAGAGGGCGTAGGACATCGAGTAGAGCGGGACCGCGGCCGGGTCCTTGCCCTCGGCGCCGGTGGAGCCGAGCGCGGAGTCGACGAAGCGGTCCTTGCCGCCGATCGCGGCGAAGTTCTTCGCGTCCCAGGGCAGCAGCGCGCCGGTGGCCTGGAGGGAGGCGCTCCAGGTGTTGCCGATGTTGAGGACGTCGGGGCCCTGCCCGGAGGTGGTCGCGGTGAGGATCCGGTTGAGCAGGTCGGACCAGGGCACGACCTCGACCTTGACCTTGATGCCGGTCTGCTTCTCGAACTTGTCGAGTTCGGGCTGGAGCACCTTCTTGTCGACCTCGATGCTGGCGCCCTGGTTGGAGGCCCAGTAGGTCAGGGTCTTCGGCGAGTCGTTGGACCCGCCGCTCGTCGACGAGCCGCCGCCACAGGCGGTCACGAGAGTCATGAGGGAAACGGTGACCGCACCGGCGGCCGCGGCTCGGGTTCTGCGCATGGCTCTGGCGTCCCTTCCAGGGAAACCCCGGTGCGTTCGCTTCTCGAACACCACCCCGGAGTTAATTTATGGCGTGATTTAAGACGCGAAGGAAAGTCGCGTCAAGAGTCGGCGCGAGGGTATCTTGCAGGTCGAGGCGGCGTCGGAAGGGAACCACATGGCGGGGCGGAGCGGGCGGACGGTGCGTGACCTGCGACGGGGCAACCGAACCGCCGTACTGCAACGGTTGTATTTCGACGGCCCCATGAGCCGCTACGAACTGGCCCCCGCCACCGGCCTGAGCGGCGGCTCGATCAGCAACGTGGTCGCCGAACTCGTCGAGGACGGTCTGGTCGAGGAGGCCGGCACCGTCGAGTCCGACGGCGGCCGCCCCCGCACCCTGCTGCGCGTCGCCCCCGCCGGCGGCCACATGATCGGCGTCGACGTCGGCGAGACCCGCGTCCGCGTCGAGCTCTTCGACCTCGCCCTCACCGAACTCGCCCGCACCGAACGGCCCCTGGAGCACCACGGCTACGACGTCGAGGCCGTCGTCGGCCACATCCGCGACGGCATCACCGAGGTCCTCGCCGACACGGACGTCACCCCGGAACAGCTCCTGGGCGTCGGCATCGGAGTCCCCGGCATCGTGGCCCGCACCCCGGGCGAGGGCGCGGTGGTGCACGGCCAGACGATCGGCTGGGACACCGTGCCGCTGGAGTCCCTGCTGCGTTCGGCCTGTGAACTCCCCGGCTCGGTGCCGTACTTCATCGACAACGGCGCCCGCACCCTGGGCCAGGCCGAGCTGTGGTTCGGGGCCGGCCGGGGCTCCCGGAACGCGGTCGTCGTCCTCTTCGGCTCGGGCATCGGCGCCTGCCTGGTCACCGAGGAGGTGGAGTACGGCCGCGCCCTGGAGTGGGGCCACGTGACCGTGCGGGTCAGAGGGCGCCGCTGCCGCTGCGGCGCCCAGGGCTGCCTGGAGGCGTACGCGGGTGCGGGGGCGCTCGTCGACCGCTGGCGGGAGGCGGGCGGTCACCCGCCGGAGGGCGCCGACGAGGAGACCGCGCTGGCGGCGCTGCTCGCCGCCGCCCACCCGGAGGGGGACGCCGAGGCCGAGCCGGTGGCCGTCGCCGTCCTGGAGGAGACCGCCGAGTACGTCGGCGCCGGCCTGTCCGACCTGGTCAACCTCTTCCAGCCCGAGCGCATCCTCATCGGCGGCTGGGCGGGCCTCCAGCTCGGCCGCCACTTCCTGCCCGCCGTACGCCGGTACGCCGACGCGTACGCGCTGCGCCACCCCGCCGAACGCGTCTCCATCGACGTCGGCCGGCTGGGCCCGGACGCGGTCACGGTCGGCGCGGCGAGCCTTCCCCTCGCCGACTTCTTCGCCCAGGGCGGCCGCCGGCCCACCCCCGACCGCGAACACGAGGCCGCGAACGGCTGACCCGCGCCGGAGACGCGCACCCGGCGCCCGGCGCGGTGAACGCCACCGTGCCCGCGGGGCCGGCCCCGGTCAGACCACCGGGTCGAGGAACGTCAGCACGGAGGCGTCCTCCTCGATCAGCGGAGCCAGCGCGGCGTTGAACGGGCCGCCGTACGGGGCCTTCAGGTGCGCCTGGAAGGCGTCCTCGTCCCGGTAGACCTCGAAGATCCAGAAGGCACGCGGGTGGGACGCCTTGGTGTAGACGTCGAAGACGAGGTTGCCCTCCTCCGCACGCACCTTGCCGGCGTACTCCACGATCATGCGCGCGACCTCGTCCTGGGCTCCCTCACGGGCGGTGAACTCGGCGAGCAGGGTCTTCTTCACGGTTCGTGTCCTTGTCAGTCGCGGTAGGAGCCGAGGTGCCGGACCCGGGCCCGGTCCAGTCTCACCGAGCCGTTCTCGGCGAAGACCCGCACTCCCCGGCTGTCGGGGTGGGGGAAGACCAGGTCGGTGATCACGGCCTCACCGTTCCCGCCGAAGACCTCGACGGAGGACCGGTCGACCAGGATCCGCAGCCTGACCTTGCCGTCGACGGCCTTGAGCGGAGCCCGTTGCACGCCGGGGAAGGCGCTGCTGAAGTCCGTGGCGCCGGAGCGGGTGCGGTCGACGTACAGCTCCTGGGTCGTGGTGTCGTAGCCGACGACCGTCTCCTCTCCGCCGGTGCCGGTGCGCACCCGGAGGCCGAAGCGGTCGGCGTCCCGGAGGGAGAAGGCGGCCTCGATGTCGAGCTCCGCGCCCTGCGCCTGCGGGCCGATCAGCGGCTGCGAGGTGCTGGTGACGGTGACGCCGGACGCCGTCGCCGCGTCCCCGACGCGCAGGGACGCCAGGCCGGCCACCGGTTCACTGGTCAGCCGGACCCGGCCGTCCACGGTACGCAGCGCCATCCGGCGCGGAACGCTCTGCGCGCCGCGCCAGGGAGAGGTCGGGACGGAGCCGCCGTACTCCCAGTCGCTCATCCAGCCGATCATGTACCGCCCGCCGCCCGGCACGTTCTCCCAGGACACGGCCGCGTAGTAGTCCTTGCCGTAGTCGGCCCAGTCGGCGCGCTGCACGACCGACCTGGCGGGAGCGGCCGCGGTGGTGAACCGGTCGGCCAGGATGTGGCCCCAGCCGCCGGTGTTGTTGTCGACGATCTGGATCCGCGCCTGCCGGCCCGCGTAGGGGCGCAGGTCGAAGGAGGCCCAGTCCAGGGTCTCGCTGTCGGAACCGGTGGCGCTGCGCACGACCTCGCCGTCCACGAGCAGGTTGACGGAGGTCTCCCGGGAGACGGGCGCGGCCCGGGTGTCGGACAGCACGACGTGGTCGACGTTCAGGTGGCCCCAGCCGCCGGTGTTGTCGTCGACGATCCGGATCCGCGCCTTCTTCCCGGCGAGGTCGCGCACGTCCCAGGAGGCCCAGTTCAACGCCTCGGCGTCGCTTCCGGTGGCGCTGCGCACGACCTGGCCGTCGACGAGGAGTTCCAGCGCGGTCGGGTGGTCCGAGCCGGCCGGGTGGTTGCCGCCGCCGACGAGGAAGTCGACGTAGTCACGGTCGAGGGTGAACTCGGGCGAGGTGAGGGTGCCGGTGGTGGCGTCGCCGTTCAGGAAGGTGTTGACCAGGCCGCCGCCCAGCTGGCCGGTGACCTCCTGCTGGCCGGGCAGGGTGCCGGTGGCCGGTTCCGTGCCGAAGGCGTCGCCGGTCGCCGTCCAGCCGCCGTAGGTGCCGCCCTCGAAGTCGGCGAGGACCGTCCCCTCGGGCGGGGCCCCGCGTTCCGGTACGGTCCCGTCCTGGTGCGGGTGGTTGCCGCCGCCGACCTTGAAGTTCAGGTACGGGGTCGCCACCGTGAAGGGCTCGGAGGTGAGGGTGCCGGTGGCGGAGTCCCCGCCGTGGAAGCTGTTGGCGAGGCCCTTGCCGTCGTAGCCGGTGACAGCCGACTGTCCCTCCAGCGCGCCGGGCGCCGGGGCCTCGCCGAACGCCGTCCCGGTGGTCGTCCACGGGTCGAGGCCGGTGCCCTCGAAGTCCTGGACCACCGTGCCGGCGGGCGGGGTGTAGGAGCCCTTGTCGTCGGCGGTGAACTTCCGGCCGTCGAAGTCGCCCACGAAGTACTGGGCGCCCGAACCACCGGTGATCCCCCCGGGGTTGATGTTGACGACCAGGACCCACTTGATCTTCTTCGGGTCCCCGTCGACCGCGAGCGGGAACAGGTCGGGGCACTCCCACACCCCGCCGGTCGCGCCCGCCGGGCCGAACTCGCTGAGCAGGTCCCAGTCCTTGAGGTTCCTGGACGAGTAGAACCGCACCTTGTGCTCGGCGGACAGCGACACCGTCATCAGCCAGCTCCTGGTGGGCGCGTACCACTGCACCTTCGGGTCGCGGAAGTCCTTCGAGCCGATGTCGAGGACGGGATTTCCCTGGTACTTGGTCCAGGTACGGCCGCGGTCGGTGCTGTAGGCGAGCGCCTGGGCCTGGGTGCCCGTGCTCTTGTCGAGGCTGGTGTAGACCGCCACCATCGCCGGGTCCTTCTTCGTGCCGAACCCGGTGGTGTTGTCCTTGTCGACGACCGCGCTGCCGGAGAACACCATCTCCTTGTCGTCGTGCGACAGGGCGAGCGGCAGCTCCTTCCAGTGCACGAGGTCCTTGCTGACCGCGTGCCCCCAGGACATGTCTCCCCAGGAGTCGCCGTTCGGGTTGTACTGGTAGAAGAGGTGGTACTCGCCCTTGAAGTACACGAGCCCGTTGGGGTCGTTCATCCAGTTCCGCTGCGGGGTGTAGTGGAACCCGGGGCGGTAGGTCTCGGTGTACGGCGGGGTGTCGGCGGCGACCGCCCGCGGGGCGAGCGGGGTCGCGGACAGGGCGCAGACGGTCGCCGCAGCAGCGATCATCCGGGTGCGGGCATGCCGGGATACACGTCCAGAAGTCATGGGTCTCCCGTACTGGTGACGTGCCTGGGACCGGCACCGTCCTCCGCGGCCCACCGGTCGGAGGTGTCATCGTTGACTCATGTCATCGTTGACACCGAGGGCCGATGATGAACGCAAGGCGTACGGCTCGTCAACGGTCGTGCCGCGACCACTTCTGCCCGGCCCGTGCCTCCGTCACGCGCCACCGACGGCCGCGCGCTGCCCCGGGCCGCCCCGCCACGGCGGGTCGGGACGGAAACGGGCACGGACCGGGCGGCCGCCACCGGCGTTGCGGACTTGTGACGGACGCGGGGCATTGACGTCTCAGGGAGACGGGGTCATCATCCTCGGCAGTGTCAACGATGACATAAGTCAACGATGACACCCAGGGACGGCATGCTCCGATGCCGCCGCTCGCCCGCAATCCCGCTGGAGTCGTCCATGTCTCGCACCCCTCGACTGCCTTCCTCCCTGCTCAGAGTCGCCGCCTGCGCCTCGGTCGGGGCCCTCGCCCTGACGGCCTGCGGCTCCGGTTCCGGATCGGACTCCGTCGGCGCCGGTTCGGGCAGCGTCAAGGTCGGGCTGATCACCAAGACCGACACCAACCCGTTCTTCGTGAAGATGAAGGAGGGCGCGGAGAAGGCCGCCAAGAAGGACGGCGTCCAGCTCATGACCGCGGCGGGCAAGTTCGACGGGGACAACGCCGGTCAGGTCACCGCCATCGAGAACATGGTGGCCGCCGGGGTGAAGGGCATCCTGATCACCCCGAGCGACTCCAAGGCGATCGTGCCCGCGATAGCCAAGGCCAAGGCCAAGGGCGTGCTGGTCATCGCCCTGGACACGCCGACCGAGCCGGAGAGCGCGGTCGACGCCCTGTTCGCCACCGACAACCTCAAGGCCGGCGAGCTGATCGGCGAGTACGCCAAGGCCGCCATGAAGGGCAAGAAGGCCAGGATCGCCGCCCTCGACCTCGCCCCCGGCGTCTCCGTCGGCGTCCAGCGGCACAACGGGTTCCTCAAGGGCTTCGGCGCCACCGAGAAGGACGTGGCGTGCGCCCAGGACACCGGCGGCGACCAGGCCAAGGGCCAGACCGCCATGGAGAACTGCCTCCAGAAGGAGCCCGGCATCAACCTCGTCTACACCATCAACGAGCCGGCCGCGCTCGGCGCGTACACCGCGCTGAAGGCCAAGGGCCGCGAGAAGGACGTCCTGATCGTCTCCGTCGACGGCGGCTGCACCGGCACCCAGGCCGTCAAGGACGGCAAGATCGCGGCCACTTCGCAGCAGTACCCGCTGAAGATGGCCGCCGAGGGGGTCAACGCCGTGGTGACGTACGCCAAGGGCGGCAAGAAGGTGTCCGGGTACACCGACACCGGCGTCACCCTGATCACCGACAAGGCCCAGCCGGGCATCGACTCCAAGGACACCGCCTTCGGTCTGGAGAACTGCTGGGGCTGAGCCCCGCCCCGGGCTCCCTACGACCTCGCCCCGCCCTTGAGCGGGGCGGCCGGTCCCGCTCCTCCCCGACCCGGGGACGGCCGCCCCCTTGTCCTCCCACCAGGACTTCTGTCTTCCGACAAGGACTTCGCATGACCGCCACGTCCACGCCCCCGAGCACCTCCTCGCCGTACGCCGAGCTCAAGGCGCCGACCACGGCCCGCAGGCTGCTCACGGCACCGACCACGGGCCCGCTGGTCGCCCTTCTGCTCGCCTGTGTCTTCTTCGCCGTCTCGACCGACCAGTTCCTCACCGGCGGGAACTTCTCGCTGATCGTGCAGCAGGTCATGGTCGTCGGCACCCTCGCCATCGGCCAGACCCTGATCATCCTCACCGCGGGCATCGACCTGTCGTGCGGGGCGGTGATGGCGTTCGGCAGCATCGTGATCGCCAAGATGGCCGCCGAGGGCTCGCTGCCGCCGCTTCTCGCCATCGCGCTGGGACTGGCCGTCTGCGGCGGATTCGGGCTGCTGAACGGGCTGTTGGTGCAGAAGATCCCGCTGCCGCCGTTCATCGTCACGCTCGGCATGCTCAACGTGGCGTTCGCGCTGACCCACATCTACTCCGAGGAGCAGACGGTCACCAACCTGCCGGGCCCGCTGACGGCCCTCGGGCAGACCTTCCCGATGGGCCACACCGACATCACCTACGGCTCCCTCGTGACCATCGGCCTGTTCCTGCTGCTCGCCTACGCACTGAGCAGCACCGGCTGGGGCCGGCACGTCTACGCCCTGGGCAACAGCCAGGAGGCCGCGCGGCTCAACGGCATCCGCACCTCCCGGCTGACCATCGGCGTCTACACCGTCGCCGGTCTCCTCTACGGCGTCGCCGCCCTGCTGCTCATCTCCCGCACCGGAGTGGGCGACCCGCAGGCGGGCCAGACCGACAACCTCGACAGCATCACCGCCGTCGTCCTCGGCGGCACCAGCCTCTTCGGCGGCCGCGGCTCGGTGCTCGGCACCTTCATCGGCGTCCTCATCGTCGGCGTCTTCCGCAACGGGCTCCAGCTGATGGGCGTCGCCTCCATCTACCAGACCCTGATCACCGGTGTGCTGGTGATCCTCGCGGTGACCGTCGACCAGATCTCCCGGAAGAAGGCCCGATGAGCGCCCTCGCCTCCCCCACCCCCGTCCTCCAGGCCCGCGGTCTCGTCAAGCGCTACGGCCAGGTCACCGCCATCGACGGCGCCGACTTCGACCTGCTGCCCGGTGAGGTGCTCGCCGTCATCGGCGACAACGGCGCCGGCAAGACCAGCCTCATCAAGGCCCTCACCGGTGCGGTGACACCGGACGCGGGCGAGATCCGGCTCAACGGCGAGCCCATCACCTTCTCCGGCCCGCAGAGCGCCCGCGCCCACGGCATCGAGACGGTCTACCAGGACCTGGCCGTGGCCGCCTCCATGGACATCGCCTCGAACATGTTCCTCGGACGGGAGCTGCGGCGCCCCGGTGTCCTCGGGAGCGTGTTCCGGATGCTCGACAAGAAAAGGATGCGGCAGGAGGCCGCCGAGCACATGGCCGACCTGAAGATCGGCCTGCGGTCGCTGACCCAGGCGGTCGAGACGCTCTCCGGCGGACAGCGGCAGGCCGTGGCGGTCGCCCGTTCCGTCGCCTGGGCGCGCAGCGTCGTCGTGATGGACGAGCCCACCGCCGCGCTCGGCGTCAAGGAGTCCGGACAGGTCCTCGACCTCATCCGCCGGGTCCGGGACAAGGGCATGCCGGTCGTCCTGATCAGCCACAACATGCCGCACGTCTTCGAGATCGCGGACCGGATCCACGTGCACCGGCTGGGCCGGCGGGCCGCCCTGATCAAGCCCTCCGACTACTCCATGGCGGAGGTCGTCGCCATCATGACCGGCGCGCTCACCGTCGACGAGGCCGGAGGTACTGTCGTAGCGGATTCCGAGGCCGCGAAGGCCGCGGGCGTCCAGGCCACCTGACCACAGCACTCGACACTCGACGGCGTCCGGCCGAGGCCGCGGCCGGAACCGACGAGCACAGGAGACGGTTTCCTCCATGGCAGCGAACCGCCGCCCGACCCTGGCCGACGTCGCCCGCGAAGTGGGCGTCAGCGCCAAGACGGTCTCCCGCGTTCTCAACGAGGACGGACCCGCGTCGGCCGAGACCAGGGAACAGGTGCTCGCCGCCGTGGCCAAGCTCGGCTTCCAGCCGAACCTCATGGCCCGCAACATCCGCGTCGGCGGGCCCGACACCACGATCGGTCTGGTCATCCCCGACCTGGGCAACCCGTTCTTCGGGGCGGTGGCCCGCAGCATCGAGGACACGGTCCGCGACCGCGGACTGACCCTGCTCATGGGCTCTTCGGCGGACGAACCGGACCGTGAACGGGCCCTGACGGACAAGTTCCTGGCCCGCCGCGTCAGCATCCTGCTGGTCGTGCCGTCCGTCGGCGCCGACCACTCCCACCTCAAGACCCACCGTGCCACGGGGCTGCCCGTCGTCTTCCTCGACCGCCCCGGAGTGGGCCTGGCCGCCGACAGCGTGGTCAGCTCCAACCGCACCGGCGCGCACGACGGTGTCGCCCACCTGATCGCCCACGGCCACCGGCGCATCGGCTTCGTCGGCGACCTGCCGGTCAAGCTCTACACCCGGCGTGAGCGCCTGGCCGGGTACCGCGAGGCCCTCGACCGGGCCGGCCTGCCGTACGACCGTTCCCTGGTCGCCAACGCCCATGACCAGCAGGGGGCTTCGGCCGCGACCTCCCGACTCCTCGCCCTGGCCGATCCCCCCACCGCCCTGTTCGCCGGCAACAACATCGTCGCCCTGGGCATAGTCGCCGAACTCGCCCGCAGCAGGCGCAAGGACGTCGCCGTCGTCTCCTTCGACGACGTCCCGCTCGCCGAGGCGCTCGAACCGGCCCTGACCGTCGTCGCCCAGGACCCCGAGGAGATCGGCAGGACAGCGGCGACCACGGCCCTGTCCCGCCTCGACGGCGACCGCACCCGGGCCCGGACCATCACGGTCCCGACCCGCCTGATCGTACGAGGCTCGGGCGAGCGGCCCGCCCCGGTGCTGCAACGGGCCTGACCTGACGGCCGCGCGGGCGGGGCGGACGGGACCCGCCCCGGAGGCCGACCGAACCCGGAAGCGAACCCGCCGCGGGTTTCCATGACGCGCGACCCACCCGGGTCCCGCCGAAGCCAATGTTGTGCACTTTATTGACGACGGTCATCAGACAGCCTAATTTCACGGTGTCCTTCCCCCGCTCAAGGGAGACCGCGATGCCCCCGTCCCCCGCCCCGTCCGACCGCACCCGCCAACTCCGCCGGGTCGCCCTCTCCGGCCTGCTCGGCACCGCCGTCGAGTTCTACGACTTCCTCGTCTACGGCACCGTCGCAGCCCTCGTCTTCGGCGAACTGTTCTTCCCCGGCGCCGACCCCGCCGTCGGCACGATCGCCGCGTTCGGCACCTTCGCCGCCGG
>NZ_LJBR01000083.1 GCF_001282115.1 Streptomyces sp. NRRL B-24085
AAGAGACAGGGGCGGGCGGGGGGACCGGCTCGTCGGGCAGGGCCGTATGGCGGGCGATCACCTCGCGGAACGCGTGGTACTTGGGGCCGGGGTCGCCGCTCTCGGTGAGCGGGGCGTCGTAGTCGTAGGACGTGACGGTGGGCTCGTAGGCGTGCTTGTGGTTGGCGCCGTTGGTGAAGCCGAAGTTGGTGCCGCCGTGGAACATGTAGATGTTGACCGAGGCGCCGGCGGACAGCAGGCGGTCCAGGTCGGCGGCGGCGTCGGCGGCGGACCGTACGTGGTGCGGGCCGCCCCAGTGGTCGAACCAGCCGACCCAGAACTCCGCGCACATCAGCGGGCCTTCAGGCTGATGGGCGCGCAGGGCGGCCAGGTTCTCCTCGACCCGGCCGCCGAAGGTGACCGTGGCGAGCGTCCCCGGGAGGGAGCCGGCCGCCAGGTGCTCGGTGTCGGCCTGGTCGCAGGTGTACAGCAACTCCTCGACACCGCGGTCACGCAGGGCCTGGTGGACGTGCTTGAGGTACGCGGTGTCGTCGCCGTACGCCCCGTACTCGTTCTCCACCTGCACGGCGATCACCGGACCGCCGTGCGCGGCCGTGAACGGCCGGAGCGCGGGCAGGAGTCGGTCGAGGTAGCCGTCGAACGCCGCCGTGAAGCGGGGGTCGCTGCTGCGGGGCCGGATGCCGGGGTCCGCGAGCAGCCAGGAGGGCAGACCGCCGTCGTCCCACTCGGCGCAGATGAACGGCCCCGGCCGCAACAGGACGTGCAGACCCTCGTCCTGGGCGAGCCGCAGCCAGCGGGGCAGGTCGAGGAAGCCGTCCAGGACGAGCCGGCCAGGCTCGGGCTCGTGGAGGTTCCACGGCAGGTACGTCTCCACCGTGTTCAGGCCCATCAGCCGGGCTTTGCGGAGCCGGTCGGCCCACTGGTCGGGATGGACACGGAAGTAGTGCACGGCGCCGGAGACGATCCGGAACGGCTCGCCGTGCAGGAGGAAACCGTCCGAGGACGTCGTCAGAGCGGGCATGCGGGGCATCCCTTCGATGCGGCGGGAGTTCAATGGGTTCGGGTGCTGCGGACGAGCCAGAGGGTCGCGGCCAGGCACACCGCCGAGACACCGCTCAGCAGGAGCGGGACCGCCCTGATCCCGGACCACTCGATGGCCTTGCCCAGCGCGGGTCCCGCCGCCACACCGCCGGTCATCGAGGCGGCGATGACCAGGGCACCGGCCCGTCGGGCGCCGGGGGCGGCCCGGTGCAGCCAGGGCAGACCGGTGGGGAAGACCGGCGCGATGAACAGACCGACACCCGCGTACGCGTAGGGCGCCAACTCCGCTACGGACGCCAGGAGCAGACAGACCGTCATGCCCGCGCAGGACACGGTGATGATGGTCTGCGCCGAGAACCGCAGGGCGATCGGGGCGACCAGGAAGCGGCCCACGGTCATCATCAGCCAGTAGACGGAGGTGGCGGTCGCGGCCACCCCGGCGCCGTGTCCGACGGTCTCCAGATGGGTGGGCTCCCAGCCTCCGACGCCCGCTTCGATGCCCACGTGCAGGACGTAGAGCGCGACGAACACGCAGAGCACGGAGGCCAGGCTGCGGCCGAGGACGCCCGGCGGGCCGGAGCTGTCGGGAGCCGGGCCGGACAGCTGCGGCGCCCGGTCCCGTACACCCTTCAGGCACAGCAGCAGGGGCAGAACGGCCGGCGCGAAGCCGAGGAAGACCGCCGGGTAGTGCCCGGCGCCCACCGCGCCGATCAGTGCCGGACCGAGGATCGCGCCGATGCCGAAATGCGCGTTGAGGATGTTCAGCATCGCGGCGGAACGGTGCCCGAAGCCGACCGCGAAGAGCTGGTTCAGGCCGTAGTCGATGCCTCCGAAGCCGAGACCGGCGAGCAGCGCGGCGGCCAGGGTGGCCGGCCAGTTCGGCGCGAGCGCGAAACCCGCCGCGCCGAGCGCCATCAGCAGGTACGAGGCGCCCAGGAGCCGCCGGTTGCCGATCCGGCCGAAGCACCGGTCGAACAGGAGGACACCGGCCACCCCGCCCACGAAGTGGGCGCTCAGCCCCAGTCCGGCCCCGGAGGGAGAGAGGCCGAACTCCTCGCGGAACGCGGGGATCGCCGGGCCGTACAGCGCCTGGAGCGCGCCGATCAGTACGAAGCCCGCGCAGGAGGCGACCACTGCGACCGGGCTGAAGACCGGAGTGCGCGCGGGCGCCGATGTCGAGGACATGGTGGAATGTTACCGGTAACATCCGAGCCGTCAAGATCTGCGGACATCCCTCGAAAGAGGCAGGATGCTGGACTGGTGGTCCAGGGTTTGGATTGTTAGTCTAGAAGGACTGGTGGAGGCGGGAGGGTGTGATGGAGGCCGAGCGGGACGCGGTCATCGGCGCGCTCAGGACGGTCGTCGACGGGATCGCGGCGACCTTCGGGCCGGTGTGCGAGGCGGTGCTGCACGACTACCGGAGACCGGAGAGCTCGGTGGTGGCCATCGCCGGCTCGGTGACCGGGCGCACGGTGGGCGGGGCGATGAGCGAGATCGGCCTGCGCATGGTGGCCCGGGGCGACGAGGCGGCCGACGAGCTGAACTACGTCACCCGGACCGGCACCGGCAAGCTCGTCAAGTCGTCGACGATGCTGCTGAGGGACTCCTCGGGCGCGGTCTTCGGAGCGCTGTGCGTCAATGTCGACGTCACCGCGGCGAGCGAGGTCCATGCCCTGCTGGGAGCCCTGGCCGGGATCGGAGCCGCCCCCGAGGAACCGCCCGTCACCACCTTCGGCGACGACATCGACTCCGTCGTCGACGTCATGCTCGACGCGCACCGGCACCAGTCGTGGGCGCTGCTCGACCGCGCCGGACGCCTGGACCTGTTCCGCAGCCTGGACGAGCGGGGCGTGTTCGCGGTCCGGCGGGTGATCGAGCAGGTGGCCGGACGGCTCGGCATCTCCCGCGCCTCCGCCTACAGCTATCTGTCCCAGTCCCGGAAACAGGCGAACACCGGAGGCCCCTCGTGACGACCACCATCCCACCGGTCACCCTGGACGACGTCCGGGACGCGGCCGCCCGGCTCCAGGGCGTCGCGCACCGCACACCCGTGCTGCGCTCACGGACCCTCGACGCCCTGGTCGGTGCCGAGGTCCTCCTCAAGTGCGAGAACCTCCAGCGGGTCGGTGCCTTCAAGTTCCGCGGCGCCTACAACGCCGCCTCCCGGCTCACCCCCGAGCAGTTGGCCCGGGGCATCGCGGCCTACTCCTCGGGGAACCACGCCCAGGCCGTCGCCCTGGCGGCCCGCGAGCTCGGCACCACCGCGGTGATCGTCATGCCCGAGGACGCCCCGGCCTCCAAGCGGGCGGCCACCGAGGGCTACGGCGCCGAGATCGTGACGTACGACCGCTACACCGGTGACCGCGAGGCCATCGCTCAGGCCCTGGCCGCCGAGCGGGGCCTGGCGCTCATCCCGCCGTACGAACACCCGCACGTCATGGCGGGTCAGGGCACCGCCGCCCTCGAACTCCTTGAGGAGACAGGGGAGTTGGGTGCGTTGCTCGCGCCGGTCGGCGGCGGCGGGCTGATGGCGGGGAGCGCGACCGCCGCCAAGGGCCTGTACCCGGGCATCCGTATGGTCGGCGTGGAACCCGAGGCCGGCGACGACACCAAGCGGTCCCTGGAGGCGGGGCGGCGCGTCAGCGTCCCGGTGCCGAGGACCATCGCCGACGGACAGGCCCTGCACACGCCCGGCGAGCTGACCTTCTCGGTGAACCGGCGGCTGGTCGACGAGGTCGTGCTGGTCTCCGACGACGAGATCCGCGCGGCCATGCGCTTCGCCTTCGAGCGGCTCAAGACCGTCGTCGAGCCGAGCGGTGCGACCCCGCTGGCCGCCCTGCTCAGCGGCCGGGTGAGCGGCCTCCCGGACCGGGTCGGGGTGATCGTCTCCGGTGGCAATGTCGACGCGGACCGTTTCGCGCGGCTCTGCGCGGGCGGCGACTGACCGGGCGCCCGTCACTCGAATGGCAGGCCCGACTGGACAGGCGGACGATGGAGTGATGGGGCCGCGCCCCCGCCGGTGCCGCCCAGGCAGGGCGGGAGACGGAGGCGGCCCCGGCCGTACCGCAACACGGCCGGAAGGGAGAGCCGTCATGTTTGAGGTGAAGACGCTCGACAAGCCGGACGAGCGTCGTGATTTTCCGCGGGGCCACCTCGAAGCGGTCCACATGAGCGGGCTGGACTTCGCCGTGGGCACCTTCGAGCCGGGCTGGCGCTGGTCGGAGTCCGTGGGGCCCATCGCGGGCACCAGGAGCTGCGAGGTCCACCACAACGGCTATGTGGTCCAGGGCCGCATGCACGTCGTCACGGACGAGGGCGGCGAGGGCGAAGTGGGCCCCGGCGACGTCTTCGTGCTGGCGCCCGGACACGACGCCTGGGTCGTCGGCGACGAGCAGTGCGTTCTCTACGACTTCGCGGGTGGCATGGCGAAGGACTACGCGAAGGGCGACTGAGGCACACCCGCCCCGTGCCGTCGGCTCTCACACCGTGACGACGATCTTCGCGCGCGCGTGCTCCACCTCCAGATGGCGGACCGCCTCGGCCGCCTCGCTCAGCGGGTAGGTCCGCTCGACGGCCGGGGCGATCCTGCCCGCCTCGGCGAGTTCGCGCAGGGCCGCGAGGTTCTCCTTGCACGCCTTCGCCGTGAGCCGGAGCAGCCGTTGCCGGACGAAGGGGGACAGGAGCGTTCCGCGCAGCGTGAGCCGCACCGGGCCGAGGACGCTGCCGCCTTCGTACACACCCCCGCCGGACAGCACGACCGTGCCGTCGGGGGTCGCCGCGCGCCGCAGGTCGCCCAGTGACCGGTTGCCCACCAGGTCCAGGACCACGTCGTGGCGGCGTCCGGCGCGGGTGAAGTCCTCTCGGGTGTAGTCGACGATCTGGTCCGCGCCGAGCGACCCGACGAGTTCGACGTTGCGGGCGCTGCACACGCCGGTCACCTCGGCGCCGTACGCCTTCGCGATCTGCACGGCGAACGTCCCCACGCCGCCCGACGCGCCGTTCACCAGGACGGACTGCCCGGCCCGCACACCGGCCACGTCCCGCAGTCCGACGAGCGCGGTGTTCGCGGCCAGCGGCATCGCGGCCGCCTGCCCGAAGGAGAGGCCGGCGGGCTTGAGGTCCGTCCGGCTGTCCTTGGCGCACACGAACTCGGCGAAGGTCCCGTCCGCCTCGCCGTACACCTCGTCACCGGGGCGCAGGCCCGTGACCTCGGCGCCGACCGCCTCGACACGGCCCGCGAAGTCCCGGCCCCGGATCCGCACCTTCGGTGCGCGCAGTCCGAACGACAGCCGGGCGATCTTCGGGTCGCCGCGGAGGTAGTGCCAGTCGTAGGCGTTGACCGAGGCCGCGTGCACCCGCACGAGCACCTCGTCGGCGGCCGGCACGGGCTGTTCGACCTCGCGCAGCTCCAGTGTGTCCGCCGAACCGTACCGGTCCTGGACGACTGCCTTCATGGGACCCCCTCCGTCGCTTCAGGAGCGTAGGGAAGAGGCCTCGCCTTGCCATCGGAAACCGATCGGTTTACTCTGCTGGGCGTAGGTAAACCAATCGGTTTCTCAACGTTCCTGGAGACTCCCATGACCACCATCGAAGGCTCCGTCGCCCTGGTCACCGGCGGCAGCCGCGGCATCGGCCGGGCCCTGGTGACCGCCCTGTACGAGCGCGGCGCGAAGAAGGTGTACGCCACCGCCCGGGACCCGCGGACCGTGACCCACCCCGACGCGGTGCCGCTGGCCCTGGAGGTGAGCGACCCCGCCTCGGTGGCGGCCGCCGCCGAACAGGCCCAGGACGTCACCCTGCTGATCAACAACGCCGGAGCGTCCGTGAACGCGAACTTCCTGAACGCCCCCGTCGAGGACGTCCGCCGCGAGTTCGAGACCAACTTCTACGGCCCCCTCCTGGTGACCCGCGCCTTCGTCCCGGTCATCGAACGCAACGGCGGCGGACACATCCTCAACGTCCACTCGGTGCTGTCCTGGCTCGGCGTCGCCGGCTCCTACAGCGCCTCCAAGGCCGCCCTGTGGTCGCAGACCAACTCCCTGCGCCTGGACCTGAAGCCGCGGGGCATCGAGGTCACCGGACTGCACGTCGGATACGTCGACACGGACATGGCCGCGAAGATCGACGCCCCGAAGGTCACTCCCGAGAGCGTGGCCGCGCAGGCCCTCGACGGCATCGAGGCCGGCGCCTTCGAGGTGCTCGCCGACGACCTGACCCGCCGGGTGAAGGCCGGACTCGCCGCGGATCTCGGCGCGCTGTACCCGCAGTTGGCGGCCTGAGTCACCTGCGGGGCCTCGCCTCGCCCGAGGCGGGGGTCAGATCGGCAGCAGGCGCCCCACCAGGGCGCTGAGCTGCCGGACATTGCGGCACTCGTGCATCTCCACCAGCTCGGCGTACGCGTACGCGGCCGAGTCGCCGGTGCCCCACTGCGCCCGCGCCTCCGGGTTCAACCAGTGGACGCGGCGCGCCCGTTCGGTGATCTCGCGGACGGCGGGCAGGTTCGGGTCGCTCATGTTGGTCCGGGCGTCGCCGAGGACGAACACGGTGGTGCGCGGGCTCAGCGCGTCCCCGTACAGCGACGCGAACTCGCCCAGCGCCACACCGTAGTCGCTGCTGCCGTGCCACCCCGTGAGCGTGGCCTCGGCCCGGATGCGGGCGCCGAGCCCCTCCGGGTCGGCCGCACCGTGCCGCAGGAGCGGGGTGACCTCGTCGAGGCGGTTGACGAAGGCGAACACCCGCACCTTGCTGAACTGGTCGTGCAGCGCCTGCACCAGCAGCATCGTGAAGTCCGAGAACCCCGACACCGAGCCCGACACATCGCACAGCAGCACCAGTTCGGGCCGGGCCGGCCGGCGCCTGCGCAGCACCGGCTTCATCGGCACCCCGCCCGTCGACAGCGAACCGCGCAGGGTACGCCGCAGATCGATGCTGCCCCGCGCGGCACGACGGCGGCGGGCCGCGAGCCGGGTGGCGAGCTTGCGGGCCAACGGCTGCACCGTGCGCCGCAGTTCGGCCAGCCGGTCCTTCCCGGCGAACAGGAAGTCCACCCGGTCGGTCGTCGGGGCCACCGCCCGCCGCGCGATCTCGTCCCGGTCCCGGCGCTCCGCGACCCGCCGCCGGGCCTCGGCCGCCACCAACACCCGGAACGCCTCGATGCGCCGCCGGATCTCGTCCTCCAGGAGCCGGTCCGTGAACCCCGACATGCCCTGCCGCCCCCGCACGTCGTCCCGGACGCGCGCGAGCAGCGTCTGCGGCCGCAGCCGGTCGAGCGTCTGGTACGACGACCAGCCGTCCGAGGAGGGGGAGCTGCCGTACCCGCCGAACCCGTCGACGGCCTCCGCCGCGAGGCGGGCCAGCAGCGTCTCGTCGTTCGCGGCCAGGGCCCCGGCGAGGCGCTCACGCAGGTCCTCCCGGTCCGCGGGGCCGGTACGGGGCCCGCCGACGCCCCGCGGGAAGTACAGGTCGAAGACCGGGTCGAACACCGGCCGTTGGGCACTGCTGTGCAGCAGGGTCGCCGCCAGCCCCTCCCGCAGCAGCTCGCGGTCGGCCAGTCCGAGGGCCTCGACCGCCTGCGCCGCGTCCACGGTCTCGCCCGTCCCGATCCGTACGCCGTGCGCGCGCAGGGCGCCGACCAGGGAGGTGAGCCGCTCGGCGGTGCTCACACCGCGTCCAGGTCGAGCTTGGCCCCGGCCTTGAGGATGTCGTCCTGGTGCTTGAGCAGCACACCGAGGCTGTCCCGTACGACCGTCTCGTCGAGGTGGTCCGCACCGAGCGCGAGCAGCGTGCGCGCCCAGTCGACGGTCTCCGCGACCGAGGGCACCTTGCGCAGGTCCATGGCCCTGAGCGCCCCCACGACCCGCACCACGGACTTCGCGAGCGTCTCGTCGAGGCCCGGCACCTTCAGCCGTACGATCCGCCGCTCCAGCTCCTCCTCGGGAAACCCGATGTGCAGGAACAGACAGCGACGGCGCAGCGCCTCGGAGAGTTCGCGGCTCGCGTTGGACGTGAGGACGACGAAGGGCCGGCGGGACGCGGTGATCGTGCCCAGCTCGGGGACCGTGACCTGGAAGTCGCTGAGCACTTCCAGAAGCAGGCCCTCGACCTCGACGTCCGCCTTGTCGGTCTCGTCGATCAGCAGCACCTTGGGCTCGTCGCCGCGGATCGCGGTCAGCAGGGGCCGGGAGAGCAGGAACTCCTCGCTGAAGATGTCCGTGCGGGCCTCGTCCCAGGTCTCGTCCCGGCCGGCGCTGATGCGCAGGAGCTGCTTGGCGTGGTTCCACTCGTACAGCGCCCGGGACTCGTCGACGCCCTCGTAGCACTGGAGCCGGACCAGCCGCGCCCCGGCGACTTCGGCCACCGCCTTGGCCAGCTCCGTCTTGCCGACCCCGGCGGGCCCCTCCACCAGCAGCGGCTTGCCGAGCCGGTCGGCGAGGAAGACGGTCGTGGCGACCGCGGGCGAGGCGAGGTAGCCGGACTCGGCGAGGCGTGCGGAGACGTCGTCGACGGATGTGAACAGCAACGGGGCCTCCCGGGCGGCGCGAACTCGTTCCGCCAACTATCTAAGCGCTTGTTCACCGCTTCTGTCACGTGGTGCGGGAGCGCACGGCGACGGGCGCCGCCGAAGCGACGCCCTCGCCTGCCATGCTCCGCACGCCGCCGCGGCGCCCCTGCCGGTCACGCCCCTCACGCCGCCGCTCCCACCGCCTGCACCGCCGGAGTGCGCAGCACCCGGTGGGCCGTCGCCAGGCTCGTCCCGATCGTCGCGGCCGCCGCGATCGCCACCACCGCCCACCAGATCCCGAGACCCTGATGCGGCAGCACCGAGTCGGTGCGGACCACCGTGAACGGGATGATCCCGGCCAGCGCCGCCACCGTGCCGAAGAACAGCCCGACCGCCGTGAGGATCAGCCCCTCCGCGCCCACCGTGCCCAGCACCTGCCCCGGGCTCGCCCCGGCCAGCCGCTGCTGGCCGAACTCCCGGACGCGGTAAGCGGTCGCCGCGTACAGCGAGTTGACCAGCATCACGCACACGAACACCACGATGATGCCGACGACCGTGAGGTTCAGCGTCTCCAGGTTCTTCGCGTCGACCGTCTTGACCGCGCCCGACGCCCTCATGGCGTCGCTCTCGACACCCTGCATGTACAGCGTGGCGACGGACACCGCCGTGAACAGGATCAGCGACACCAGGATCCCGGAGAGGTCGTCGAGCCGCCGGCGCAGGTTCCGCACGGCCAGCCAGCCGCTGGCACCGGTCAGCGGCAACCGGTCCAGGACGCCCTTCAGCAGCCGCGGGGCGAGCAGCGCGCACCCCACCGAGAGCAGGATCGCCCCGTACGCGGGCGTCGCCATGAGTGCCTCGTCCGTCGCGGAGAAGGCGAAGGTGGAGGTCACCGACAGCGCCCCGGTGCCGAGCGCCGCGTACGCGAGGAACGTGCGCCCCCGGCCCTGGCGCCGACGCCCGCGCGTGGCCCGTCGTACGGCGAGGAAGGCGGCGCCCGCCGCCGCGACCAGCGTGATGTCGACGCCCGACAGCAGCGCGACCGGACCGAAGGAGTGGTCGACGTCCTCCGCGACCTGCCCGCTGTCGCGGAAGACGTCCAGCAGCGCCCGCCCGCCGAGCATCGCCGGACCGATCGCCAGGACGGCACCGGTCAGGGCGACCGCCACGGACTCGCCCACGACCATCCGCCTGATCTGGCCCGGTGTCGCCCCCGAGCAGCGCAGCAGCTCCAACTCACCGGTCCGCTGGCGGACGTTGACCGTCAGGGTCGACGCCACGGCGAAGAACACCAGGAGGGTGCCGTAGCCGCCGACGACACTCGCGGACAGCGTCAGGGTGTCCGAGCTCACCCGGTCGACCCCCGGCCGGCCCGCCGTGTCGTAGAGCGAGTTGAACGTCATGATGACGCCCGCGCCCAGGAAGGAGGCCAGCAGCGTCGCGAGAAAGCGTCCGGGCCGGTGCCGTATCGACCGCATCGCCAGCATGAACATCGCTCACACCCCCGTCGTCACGTCGTCGCCCAGGTGCGCGAGGCGCTCGGCCACCGCGTCCGGTGTCGGCGCGTCCATCCGGCCGACGAGCCGGCCGTCCGCGAGGAACAGCACCGAGTCGGCCCAGGAGGCGGCGACCGGGTCGTGGGTCACCATCACCACGGTCCGGCCGTGCACCCGTACCGCCTCCTGGAGCAGCCGCAGCACGTCCCGCGCGCTGCGGGTGTCCAGGGCGCCGGTCGGCTCGTCCGCGAAGATCACCCGAGGGTCCGCGACCAGCGCGCGGGCGATCGCCACCCGCTGCCGCTGCCCGCCGGAGAGCTGGTCGGGGCGGTGGCCGAGCCGGTCGCCGAGACCGACGGCCGTGAGGACCTCCGTCACCCGCCTTCGGTCGACCTTCCGGCCGGCGAGCTTCAGCGGCAGGACGGTGTTCTGGGCGACCGTCAGCGTCTCCAGCAGGTTGTACTGCTGGAACACGAACCCCACCCGCCCGCGCCGGAACCGCGTCAGCTCGGCCTCGCCGCCGCCGGTCAGCTCCGTGCCGTCCACCCGCACGATCCCGCTGTCCGGCCGGTCGAGACCGGCCGCGCACTGAAGCAGCGTGGACTTGCCGGACCCCGACGGCCCCATCACCGCGGTGAAGGTGCTCCGGTCCAGGCTCAGCGTGACCCCGTCCAGGGCGGTCACGGCACCGTCGCCCGTGCCGTAGGTCCGGGTGACCTTCACCAGCCGCAGCGCCTCGGCGGCGGGCCCCGCGTCCTGCGGGCGTCGTGAACGTGTGCGCACCATCGTCGTCCCCCTTCGTCCGGCACGCCGTGTGCCTCGCTGAAGACGCTAGGGAGAGACGGGCCCGGGCACATGGGGCGCAGAACCCGTCTTGCGGGGTGTACTCAGTGACACCCCCCGGCGGACACGGCAGGGCGGATACGGCAGGGTTGCTCGTCATGACCGACGGAATAGCCTGGCTCGCCGAACCGCAGTCCATCGCCCGGGGCGGCTACAGCGTGGTGATCGCACCCGACCTCGAGTCGGAATCACTGGCGAGGCGCATCGCCGAGACCGCGCACCGGCCCTGCCGCCCCCGCCCGATCGGCGAACTCACCGGCCGCCAGGTGCAGGACCTGCTGGAGGGCCTGTACGGAGACGTCCTGGACGGCATCGCGCTGCGCCACGGCGAGCTCGACGAGTGGTCGTACGTCGTCAAGTACGGCGGCTGGCAGGGCGAGTTCGGCACCGGAAGCCGGCCGGTCGACCGCGGCGGACTGCACGTCTACCACCTGGAGTACGAGGAGGAGAACGGCAAACCGGTGCCCCCGCACTTCGCCTACCGCCACGACGAGAACCTGATGTGCGCCTTCAACCTGCACCTGGACGGCAGTTGGGGTCACGGCAGTCCCGAGGGCGACCCCGAGGTGACCGCCGCCGTCCAGGAAAGGCTCACCGCCGCCGGACTGCCCGACGACGACCTGGAACACCGTGCCGTGCACCGGGCCTGCCTGGAGGTGGTCCAACGGCACTTCGGCCTCACCCTGCCCCGCGAGCGGATCCTGGAGGACACCCTGCCCACGCTCTTGCTGACCGGCCCCTGACGGGACGCGGCGGCGTTGTCAGTGGGGCGCTGTAGCTTTCGGCGCATGGGGATCTACCTGGTGAGCGTGGGCGCGCGGGAGTGGTTCGACGCGGACGAGGACGAGGGTGGCCGGGGTGCCCTCGCCGCGGCCCTGGGTGAGGAGTTGAGCCGACGGGGCCTGCCGCCGTTCACGTCCGTGCCGGAGGAGCCGGAGCGGGTCGTGCGCGGGGCCGGGCTCTCGTTCGAGGAGAAGCTGGTGCCGCCCATGGACGGGTTCGCGGCACTGTGCCAGGCGCACCTGTCGCGGGAGGAGTACGAACTGCTCTGCGGCTGGTCGCTCCTGGTGCCCTTCGCGCTCGACGACGAGATCTGGCTGCCAGTGGAGAACTCCTACGCCGACACGACGATGGTTGCCGGCGCCCCGCAGGTGCTGGCCCTCGCCGAACGGCTCGCGCGGGCCGTCGGCCTGCCGGTGGACGAGATACCCGGGACCTGCGACAACCTCGACCTGACCGTGTGGTTCCTGGACGGGCCGGTGAAGGACGTCGCGGCCGCCCGGCCGGGGCCGTGGGCCGAGGACCTCGACGCCGCGTTCTACGTGGCCCTGTACCTGCGCGCCGCCCAGCACTGTCTGCGGCGCGGCTGCCCGATCGTCTACAGCTGACGCGACCGCAGCGAAGAGGAGCCGTCAGGGTTTTGAACGGTTCAACGCGCGACGCGGACAGTGGACACCCGGTGCATTCGCCAGTAACTTCAACCGCCGAACGGGCTGAATCGATACAACCCGAGCCGCCGAAGGGACCACGGCATGACCGACGGAGTCCACCGCACCGCCGTCGAGGGCCTCACCGTGGAACACCGCACCGATCCCCTCGGCGTGGACGCGGCCCGCCCGCGGTTCGGCTGGCGCACCGCGTCCCGGGTCCGCGGCCGGCGTCAGACGGCGTACCGCGTCCTGGTGGCGTCCGACCCCGGCCTCCTGGCCGACGGCCGCGCGGACGTCTGGGACAGCGGCCGCACCGGCTCGGCGGACTCGGTGGCCGTGCCCTACGGGGGACCCGGACTGCACCCCTCGACCCGCTACCACTGGACGGTCCAGGTCTGGGACGAGCACGGCCGCAGGCTCCCCGACGCCCCGGCGGCCCGTTTCGAGACGGGTCTGCTCAGCACCGACGGGGTGACCGGCTGGGACGGCGCGCGGTGGATCTGCATGGCGGGCAAGGCGCCGAACAGCGCGGGCGCACCGCTCCTGCGACGGCAGACGGCCCTGAAGGCCGGCCGGGTGCGCGAGGCCCGGCTCTACGTCTCCGCGCTCGGCGTGTACGACGCCTACGTCAACGGCAGCCGGGTCGGCGTGCCCCAGGACGGCGGCACCACGTACGAACTCCTCACCCCGGGCTGGACCAACTACGACACCACCGTCCACTACTTCACGTACGACGTGACGGACCTGCTGGAGGGTCAGCCCCAGGTCACCCTCGCCGCCGTCCTCGGCAACGGCTGGTACAACGGCCGTGTCTCCGAGAACAGCGTCTACCGCTCCGGGGCGGGCAACCGCCTCGCCCTCAAGGCCAAGCTCCTCATCCGCTACGAGGACGGCTCGACCCAGACCGTCGTCACCACCCCTGGCGACGACTGGAGGGCCACGGACACCGGCCCCTACCGCGCCGACGACCTCTACGACGGCCAGACCTACGACGCCCGCCGCGAACTGCCCGGCTGGACCGCGAACGGCTTCGACGCCTCCGCCTGGTCCACCACCGAGGAGCACGACTTCACCACCCGGTTCCCCGACTCCCGACTGGTCGCCCACCCCGGCGAGTCGGCCCGGCTGATGCCCCGGTGGGACCACGGGCCGCGGTCGATCACGGTGTACACCGGTGGCGGCGATTTCGTCGCCGACCCGGCCCGCACGGTCACCGACCCCGCCGAAGCCGCCACCGCCCCCCTCACCCTGCACCCCGGCGACACCGCCGTGCTCGACCTCGGCCAGAACCTGGTCGGTGTCCTCCGCTACACCCTCCGCGGCCCGTCCGGCGCCCAAGTCGCCTTCCAGCCGGGGGAGATGCTCAACGACACCAGCCCGGGCGCGGACGGCCCCGAAGGGTCCGTCTACCGGGCCAACCTCCGCACCGCCAAGGCCACCAGCACGTACATCCTCAAAGGCGACCCGCAGGGCGAGACCCATCAGGACTCGCTGACCTTCTACGGCTTCCGCTACGTCTCCGTCACCGCTTCGGAGACCGTCACCCTCACCGGACTGACCGGCAGGGTCGCCACCTCCGCCCTCCACGACATCGGCCACGTCACCACCGACGACCCCGACATCAACCGGCTGATCTCCAACGTCCGTTGGGGCCAGCGCGGCAACTACCTCTGGGTCCCAACCGACTGCCCGCAGCGCGACGAACGCTGCGGCTGGACCGGCGACACCCAGGTCTTCGCCCGGACGGGCCTCTACAACACTGACGCGGTCGCCTTCCTGAGCCACTTCCAGGACGTCCTGATCGACTCCCAGCGCACCTACGGCGCGGACGGCGCCCAGTTCCCGTGGATCGCCCCCGGCGCCCGCTACAACGAGCCGGTCCCGGCGAGCGGTTGGGCGGACTGCGGGGTCGTCCTGCCCTGGACCGTGTGGCAGATGAGCGGGGACACCACCATCGTCGACCGCAGCTGGGACGCGATGACCGCCTACATGGACTGGATCCGCGCACACACCGGCGACACCGGTGCCGGACAGGGCGCGGTCTTCGGCGACTGGCTGGCTCCCCAGGTCACCAGCACCCAGCTCGTCAGCGACGCCTGCTACGCCTACAGCGCCCGGCTCATGGCGGACATGGCCCACGCCACCGGCCGCAGCGCCGAGGCCCGCGCCTACGAGGAGCTGTTCGCCCGCATCAAACGGGTGTTCATCGGCAAGTACCTCGGCACCGAGAACGGCCGGCTCACCGTGCGGTCCAGCCTCGGCTCCCCACCGCCGTGGACCCCGGGGGGCAGCCCCACCCGGACCGAGGACGACAGCCAGACCGCTCTGCTCTGGGTCCTCAAACTCGGCCTGTACGACACCGAGGCCCAGCGGCGCGCGATCGTCGGCCTGCTCGTCGAGAACATCGGCAACTCCACCGCCTACAAGGCCGCCCACCCCGACAGCACCCGTGTCGGGTACGCCGAGAACACCCTCTCCGTCGGCTTCCTCGGGGTGAACGTCCTGGCCCCCGTCCTCACCGAGGAAGGCCAGGTGGAGCTGGCCTACGAGGTGCTGCACCAGGACGCCATGCCGTCCTGGCTGTACTCGGTGAAGAACGGCGCGACCACGATCTGGGAGCGCTGGAACTCGTACTCGAAGGAGGACGGCTTCGGGCCGGTCGAGATGAACTCCTTCAACCACTACGCCTACGGCGCGATCATGGAGTGGATGTACGAGAGCATGGCCGGCATCGCTGGGGATCCGGCCCACCCGGGCTTCAGGCACTTCTTCCTGCGGCCCCACCTCGACCCGACCGGCAGGATCACCCGGGTCACCGGCTCGCACCGGTCGCCGTACGGCGAGATCGTCAGCGCCTGGACGGTACGGGACAGCAGGTTCACGCACCGGGTCGCGGTCCCCGCCAACAGCACCGCGACCCTGTGCGTCCCTGCGGCCGACCCCGACTCCGTGCGCGAGGGCGGCACCCCCCTGGCACAGGCCGGGGGAGTGGCGTACCTGGGCTTCGAGGACGGTGTCGCCTCCTATGAACTCCCCTCGGGGTACTACGAGTTGACGTCCTCGCTCGGCTGAGATTCCACCAGTACCACCTCCAGGGTGCGCGGACCGTGCACCCCCTCGACCCGGTCCAGCTCGATGTCACTGGTCGCCGAAGGACCGGAGATCCAGGTCAACGGGCGTACCGGGTCGAGCCGTTCGAGGGCCTGCGGCACGGAGGAGACCACCTGGTCCGGGACGCGCACGACACAGATGTGGTGGTCCGGGACCAGGGTGATGCGGCGCCGGCCCTGGTCCGGGCCGCCGTCCAGCACGATGGTGCCGGTCTCGGCGACCGCCACCGCGCACGCCGTGACCACGCTGTCGACGCGGTCCAGTTCGTGCGGGGTGCTCTCGGCGCGGTCCGGGACCTGCTCGATGCCGGCGTCCGCGAGCCACGCCGGTTCGAGACCCGGCGGCACCAGGACGGTCTTAGCACCCCGTGCCGCCAGCATCCCGGCGAGCGTGGCGGGCAGGTCGGCCGTCGTGCAGCGGTGCACGATCGCCCGGTAGTCGGCGAGGTTCTCGGCCAGCAGCTCCACCGTCTCCTCGACGCTCCGGTCGCCGTGCTCCCGCAGATACGCGCGCTCGACCGGGACGCCCTCGCCCGGCGCGTCGGCCAGCGCGCGCCGCACCCGGCCCAGGATCCGCTCCCTGCTGCTCACTTGCCGCCCTCCTTGCCGCCGCCCGTGCGCTGCCACCAGTCGCGGAACGGTTCCGCGGGCACCGGCGGCAGGTTCCGCGTGTCGCTCCAGGCCCGGCCGGGCCCCGGGAGCGTGCGGGGATGCAGACGCCGGGTCCGTGAGGCCGCCCGCTGGCCGGTGCGCAGGACGCCCGGGTGGGCGAACGCCCAGCGGGCCGCCCGCATCGCCGCCCGTTCCGCCGCGTGCCCCTTGGCGGGCTTGAGCACCACCTTGTTGCCCTCGCGGACCACCGGCCCGCCCTCCACGACCCGCTCCCGCAGGTGCACCAGCACCTCGGGGATGTCGATGGCGACCGGGCACACCTCGTAGCAGGCCCCGCAGAGCGAGGAGGCGTACGGCAGCGAGGCGTCGATCTCACTGGCCGTGCCCCGCAGTTGGGGGCTGAGGATCGCACCGATCGGGCCGGGGTAGACCGAGCCGTAGGCGTGCCCGCCGGCCCGCTCGTACACCGGGCAGACGTTCAGGCAGGCCGAGCAGCGGATGCAGCGCAGGGCCTGGCGGCCGACCTCGTCGGCGAGGGTGTCGGAGCGGCCGTTGTCGAGCAGCACCAGATGGAAGTTCTGCGGGCCGTCCTCGTCCGTCGTACCCGTCCAGGTGGACGTGTACGGGTTCATGCGCTCGGCGGTCGAGGAGCGGGGCAGCGTCTGGAGGAAGACCTCCAGGTCCTGCCAGGTCGGCACGATCTTCTCGATGCCGACGACCGAGATCAGCGTCTCGGGCAGCGTCAGGCACATCCGGCCGTTGCCCTCGGACTCCACGACCACCAGGGTGCCGGTGTCGGCGACCATGAAGTTGGCGCCGGAGACGCCGACCTTGGCGCGCAGGAACTTCTCCCGCAGGTGCAGCCGGGCCGCCTCCGCCAGCTCGGCGGGCGTGTCGGTGAGGCCCTCGGGGGCCGGCCGGCCCCACTCGCCCATCTCGCGCTCGAAGATGTCCCGGATCTCGCCCCGGTTGCGGTGGATCGCCGGGACCAGGATGTGCGAGGGCCGGTCCTTGCCCAACTGCACGATCAGCTCGGCGAGATCGGTCTCGTAGGCCCGGATGCCCTCGGCCTCCAGGGCCTCGTTGAGCCCGATCTCCTGCGTGGCCATCGACTTGACCTTGACGACCTCCGACTCTCCGGTCATCTTGACGAGCCGGGTCACGATCTCGTTGGCCTCGTCCGCGTCGGCGGCCCAGTGGACGGTGCCGCCCGCCGCCACCACCGACTCCTCCAACTGCACGAGGTAGCGGTCGAGATGCCGCAGCGTGTGGTCCTTGATCCGCTTGCCCGCCTCGCGCAGCTCCGCCCAGTCGGAGACCTCGGACACGGCCTTCGCCCGCTTGGCGCGGATGGTGTGCGTCGCGTGGCGCAGATTGCCGCGCAGGGTCTGGTTGCTGACCGCCTCGTGCGCGGCCCGGGGAAAGGCCGGCATCCCCACGAACGTCCCGCTCATACGGCCGGTTCCTCCTCCGTGCTCGCCAGGATCTCCGCGATGTGCACCGGCCGCATGCCCGACTCCAGCCGGCCCATCGTGCCGCCGATGTGCATCAGACACGAGTTGTCGGCCGCGCACAGCACCTCGGCGCCCGTCGACTCGGCGTTGCGCACCTTGTCCGCACCCATCGCCGCCGAGACATCGGAGTTCTTCAGGGCGAAGGTGCCACCGAAGCCGCAGCACTCGTCAGCGCCCGGAAGCTCCTTCAGCTCAAGCCCCTTCACCGCCTGGAGCAGCCGCCGTGGCCGGTCTCCCAGCCCCAGACCGCGCAGCCCGTGACAGGTCGGGTGGTACGTCACCGTGTGCGGGTAGTACGCCCCGACGTCCGTCACCCCCAGCACATCCACCAGGAACTCCGTCAGCTCGTATGTCTTCGGCACCACGGGCGCCAGCGTCGCCGCCAGGCTCTCCCCGCGCCCCTCGGCCCGGGCCCGCTCACCCATCCGCGGATACAGCTCCCGCACCATCGCCCCGCAGGAGCCGGACGGCGTCACGATCGCCTCGTAGTCCCGGAAGACATCGGAGAAATGCCGGGCCAGCGGTTCCGCCTCATGCCGGTAACCGGTGTTGTAGTGCGCCTGCCCGCAACAGGTCTGGGACATCGGGAAATCGACGTCGACGCCCAGCCTGGTCAGCAGTTTCACCACAGCGCGCCCGGTGTCCGGATAGAGCGTGTCGTTGACACAGGTCAGGAACAGGGCGACACGCATCGCGGCTCCTTGTGGTCGGTCATCGGATGAGTGAAGCGTAGTCGGGGGCACAGGGGCGGGGGAGACCCCGGTCAGTCCCCGCCGAGCCGGGCCTGGGCCTCGCGCCAGCGCGCGGGGTCGCCCTGCGGCTCGTACCGGGTGAGCTGCTGGGTCCGGGTGAGGAGATCGCGCCCGCCCGCGAGGTCGCTCACGAGCCCGTGGGCCCGCGCCTGGACCAGGACGTTGCCGAGCGCCGCCGCCTCGGTCGGCCCCGCCACCACCGGCAGCCCGCAGGCGTCGGCGGTGAGCTGGCACAGCAGGGCATTGCGCGTCCCGCCCCCGACGACGTGCACGACGTCCACGGGGTGGTCGGCCAGCCGCTGCGCCTCCTCGACCGCCTTGCGGTGGGCGAGGGCCAGCGAGTCGAGGATGCAGCGCGTGATCTCGGCGGGCGAGACGGGCACCGGCTGCCCGGAGGCACGGCACGCCTCGGCGATCCGCTCCGGCATCCGGCCCGGCGCGAGGAACCTGGCGTCGCCCGCGTCCACCACCGACCGCAGCGCCGGCACCGCGGCCGCCTCCCGCAGCAGCTCACCCAGGTCCGGGTCGCCCCAGGCCCGTACGCACTCCTGGAGCAGCCACAGCCCCATGATGTTCCGCAGGTACCGGACGGTGCCGTCGAGGCCGAGCTCGTTGGTGAAGTTGGCGGCCCGGCTCTCCTCCGTCAGCACCGGCGCGTCCAGTTCGAGCCCCGCCAGGGACCAGGTGCCGGTGCAGATGTAGGCGAACCGCTCACCGGACGCGGGCACGGCGGCCACCGCGGAGGCGGTGTCGTGCGACCCGACGGCCGTCACCGGCACGGGCCCGGTGAGACCGGTCTCCTCCAGCACCTCGGGCCGCAGCAGACCGGCCGGGTCACCGGGCTGCCGCAGCGGCGCGAACAGCCCCAGGTCGATGCCCAGCCGCTCCGCGATGTCGTACGACCATCCGCGCGTCCGGGGATCGATGAGCTGGGTGGTCGAGGCGTTGGTCAGCTCGGTGCCCTGCTCGCCGGTCAGCCAGTAGGTGAGCAGGTCGGGGACGAGCAACAGCCGCTGCGCGCCGGTGAGCCGGTCGGCGACGAGCTGGTACAGGGTGTTGAAGGGCGCGTACTGGAGCCCGGTCGCCGCGTACAGCTCGGGCGCGGGCACGGTCGCCCACACCTTCTGCGCGACCCCCTCGGTACGGGAGTCCCGGTAGTGCACCGGGTTCCCGAGCAGCGCCCCGTCGGCGTCCAGCAGCCCGTAGTCCACGGCCCAGCTGTCGATGCCGACGGAGTCGACCTGGCCGGCAGCCCTCAGCCCGTCCAGGACACCGCCGTAGAGCGAGAGGATGTCCCAGCGCAGGCCCTCCGGCAGTCGCACGGGCCGGTTCGCGAACCGGTGGGCCTCGGTCAGCTCCAGGCTGTCGGGGCCGACGCGGCCGACCATGACACGTCCGCTGGACGCGCCGAGGTCGACCGCGGCGTACGACTTCACGGACCCGCTCATCGCAGGAAGGCGGCCGCGACGCCGGCGTCGACCGGGACGTGCAGCCCGGTGGTGTGCGTCAGCTCCCCGCCGGTCAGCGCGAACACGGCGTTGGCCACGTGCTCGGGGAGCACCTCGCGCTTGAGGATGGTCCGCTGGGCGTAGAACTCGCCCAGCTTCTCCTCCTCCACGCCGTACACGGCCGCGCGCTGGGCGCCCCAGCCGCCGGCGAAGATGCCGGACCCGCGCACCACGCCGTCCGGGTTGACGCCGTTGACGCGGATGCCGTGCTCGCCCAGCTCGGCGGCGAGCAGCCGCACCTGGTGGGCCTGGTCGGCCTTGGTGGCGGAGTAGGCGATGTTGTTGGGACCGGCGAACACGGCGTTCTTGGAGGCGATGTAGACGATGTCGCCGCCCAGCTTCTGCGCGATCATCACCCGGGCCGCCTCCCGGGACACCAGGAAGGAACCGCGCGCCATGATGTCGTGCTGGAGGTCCCAGTCCTTGGCGGAGGTCTCCAGGAGCGGCTTGGAGATGGAGATGCCGGCGTTGTTGACCACGAGGTCCACCCCGCCGAAGGCGAGCAGCGCGGCCCGGAACGACTCGGCGATCTGCGCTTCGTCCGTGACGTCCACGGTCACGGCGACGGCCTTGTCGGGCCCGCCGAGCTCCTCGGCGACCGCGGCCGCGTTCTCGGCGTTGAGGTCGGCGACGACGACACACGCCCCCTCGGCGACCAGCCGCTCGGCGATGGCCCTGCCGATACCGCTGCCCGCACCGGTGACCAGCGCGACCCGGGTGGCGAGCGGCTTGGGCTTCGGCATCCGCTGGAGCTTGGCCTCCTCAAGAGCCCAGTACTCGATGCGGAACTTCTCGGACTCCTCGATCGGTGCGTACGAGGAGACGGCCTCGGCGCCCCGCATCACGTTGATGGCGTTGACGTAGAACTCACCGGCGACCCGGGCGGTCTGCTTGTCCTTGCCGAAGGAGAACATGCCGACACCCGGGATCAGCACGATCGCCGGGTCGGCGCCGCGCATGGCGGGGGAGTCGGGCAGGGCGTGCCTCTGGTAGTAGGCGGCGTACTCCTCGCGGTACTCGGCGTGCAGTTCGCCGAGCCGCGCGACGGCCTCCTCCAGCGGAGCCGTCGGCGGCAGGTCCAGGACGAGGGGCCGCACCTTGGTGCGCAGGAAGTGGTCGGGGCAGGAGGTGCCGAGGGCGGCGAGGCGCGGGTGCTCGGCGCGGGCGAGGAACTCCAGCACCGGCTCGGAGTCGTTGAAGTGCCCGACCTGCGGCTTGTCCTGGGAGGCGATCGCGCGGACGTACGGCGCGAGAGCGGCGGCCCGCTCCTTCCGGTCGGCCTCGCCGAGCGGGCCGTACCCCTCGATGACGGGCCCGAAGGGTTCGGCCTTGCCGCGCTCCTCCAGGAACTTCTCGGCGGTCCGGATGATGTGCAGCGAGTTCTTCTCGCACTCCTCGGCACTCTCGCCCCAGGCGGTGATGCCGTGCCCGCCGAGGACGACCCCGATCGCCTGCGGGTTGGCCGCCTTGATGGCGGCGATGTCCAGCCCCAGCTGGAAGCCGGGCCGCCGCCACGGCACCCAGGCCACCGTGTCGCCGAAGCACTCCGCGGTCAGCTTCTCCCCGTCGGCGGCGCAGGCGAGCGCGATGCCGGAGTCCGGGTGCAGGTGGTCGACGTGCGCGGCCTCGACGAGCCCGTGCATGGCGGTGTCGATCGAGGGAGCCGCCCCGCCCTTGCCGTGCAGGCAGTAGTCGAACGCGGCGACCATCTCGTCCTCGCGGTCCACACCGGGGTACACGTCGACGAGCGCCCGCATCCTGTCCAGCCGCAGCACGGCGAGCCCGGCCTCGGTCAGCGTCCCGAGGTCACCACCGGACCCCTTGACCCACATCAGCTCGACATCACCCCCGGTCACGGGATCGGTGTCGGTGCCCTTGGCGGAGGCGTTGCCCCCGGCGTAGTTGGTGTTACGGGGATCGGAGCCGAGCCGGCGGGAACGGGCGAGGAGGGCGGCGGCTTCGGGGTGGAGTGCCATGAACGTTCAGTCCTTACTGAAAAGAGGGTGAGATTGCTTCCCTAGGGGCGCGGGGCTGTGCTGCATATGCGGCTACCGCCGCGCGGGCGCGACCAGCCACAACGGACGCGCACCCCGCAGACGACAGATCCCGGCAGACGCTCACGCCCCCCAACCGGCCTGCTCCCCACCGACCCGTTCGGCCACGATCTTCTCGGCCCACCCGGACCGCTTGTACGCGGCGACGGGGTTCGCGTCGATCCCCATCTCCTCGCGCACCTCGGCGAGCAGCGGCCGCACATCCGTGTTGTACGCGTCCATCAGCACCGCGTTCGCCTCCAGCACATCCCCCTCGCGCTGAGCCGCCGCAAGGGCGTCCCGGTCGACCAGCAGCGCCTTAGCGGTCGCCTCCTGCACGTTCATCACCGACCGGATGATCGCCGGGATCTTCGCCTCGATGTTGTGGCACTGGTCGAGCATGAACGCCACCTCGGAGGTGAACCCGCCCCCGCGCACCACCTCGTACATGATCCGGAAGAGCTGGAAGGGATCGGCCGCCCCCACCATGAGGTCGTCGTCGGCGTAGAACCGCGAGTTGAAGTCGAACCCGCCGAGCTTCCCCTCCCGCAGCAGCGTGGCGACAATGAACTCGATGTTGGTGCCGGGCGCGTGGTGCCCGGTGTCGACGACCACCTGCGCCTTGGGCCCGAGCTTCAGACAGTGCGCGTACGCCGTGCCCCAGTCCGGCACGTCGGTCGAGTAGAAGGCCGGCTCGAAGAACTTGTACTCGAGCAGCATCCGCTGTCCGTCGCCCAGACGGTCGTACACCTCGGCGAGACCTTCGGCCAGCCGGTCCTGGCGGGCCCGCAGATCGTCCTGGCCGGGATAGTTCGTACCGTCGGCGAACCACAGCTTGAGGTCCTGGGAGCCGGTCGCGTCCATGATGTCGACGCACTCCAGCAGATGGTCGAGGGCCTTGCGGCGCACCGCGGCGTCCGGATGGCAGATGCTGCCCAGCTTGTAGTCGTCGTCCTGGAAGGTGTTGGAGTTGACGGCGCCCAGCTTCACGCCCCGCTCCTCGGCGAACTTCGCCAGCGCGGCGTAGTCCTCGACCTTGTCCCACGGGATGTGCAGGGCGACGGTCGGGGCCACCCCGGTGAACGCGTGCACCTGTGCCGCGTCCTCCAGCTTCTCCTGCGGGGTACGCGGTACGCCCTGCTGGGCGAACACCTTGAAGCGGGTTCCCGAGTTCCCGTACGCCCACGACGGCGTCTCGACGGCCTGGGTCTTGAGAGCGGCCTTCACCGCGGCGAGCTCGGTCACTTGAGGGCTCCTGTGACGTGGGGTCTTGAGGGCTTCCGAACAGCTTCACTGTGAAACGATTCAAGACGGGAAAGTATGGGGCCCCCGCAGGGGTGTCAACCCCTGCGACCAAGGCTGTTGCTCGTGACCCCCCTGTGACCTGAGTTCATCGAAAGTTTTTCGACACGAACCCATTGACGTGACATGCGCTCCATGCCTAACGTCCCGGCAACCAAGTTGAAACCTTTCACGACGCCGTGAGGGCCGTCCCGCCGGCGTCGTCGAGGAGCCCCCAATGACCCACCCGTCCACCACGGGTCCGGCCCCGGTTCTCGCGCTCAAGGACATCTCGAAGTCCTTCGGCGCGGTTCGCGCCCTGCGGGACGTCTCCCTGGAGCTGTTTCCCGGGGAGGTGCACGCCCTCGCCGGCGAGAACGGCGCGGGCAAGTCGACCCTCATCAAGACCCTCGCGGGAGTGCACCGGCCGGACTCCGGCCAGGTACTGCTCGACGGCGAGCCGGTCGTCTTCCACGGTCCCGGTGACGCCCGCGACGCCGGTATCGCCGTGATCTACCAGGAGCCCACGCTCTTCCCCGACCTGTCGATCGCCGAGAACATCTTCATGGGCCGCCAGCCCCGGCGCGCCCTCGGCCGGATCGACCACAAGGCCACCCACACCGCGACCCTGGCCCTGATGCAGCGCCTCGGCGTCGAGCTCGACCCCGACCGCCCGGCGCGCGGCCTGTCCATCGCCGACCAGCAGATCGTCGAAATCGCCAAGGCGCTGTCCTTCGAGGCCCGCGTCCTGATCATGGACGAGCCCACGGCCGCCCTCACCGGCAGCGAGGTGGCCCGCCTCTTCGGCGTCGTCAAGGCGCTCCGTGAGCAGGGTGCCGCGGTGCTGTTCATCTCGCACCGCCTGGAGGAGATCTTCCAGATCTGCCGGACGGTCACCACCCTGCGCGACGGTGCCTGGATCTCCAGCGAGCCGATCGAGGGCATGACCGAGGACGACCTGGTCCGCCGCATGGTCGGCCGGGACCTCGACGAGCTCTACCCCAAGCAGGACGTGCGCCCCGGCGAGGTCGCGCTCACGGTGCGCCGGCTGACCCGGGAGGGCGTCTTCACCGACGTCTCGTTCGAGGTCAGGCAGGGCGAGATCGTCGGTCTCGCGGGCCTCGTCGGAGCGGGCCGTACGGAAGTCGCGCGGGCGGTGTTCGGCATCGACCGCTGGGACGCCGGAGAGGTCACCGTGGGCGGGAAGGCGTTGGTCAACGGCGCGCCCTCGACGGCGATGGCCGCGGGCCTCGCTCTGGTCCCCGAGGACCGGCGCGCCCAGGGTCTCGTGATGGACATGTCCATCGAGCGCAACATCGGCCTCACCGGCCTGCGGACGACCGTCAGGGCCGGACTGATGGACCGCGGCGCCGAGCGCAGCCGTTCCCTCGACTGGGCCGTCAAGCTCCAGGTGAAGTACGCCCGGATCGCCGACACCGTCAACACGCTGTCGGGCGGCAACCAGCAGAAGGTCGTCCTCGCCAAGTGGCTGGCCACCGGACCCAAGGTGCTCATCGTCGACGAGCCGACCCGCGGCATCGACGTCGGCACCAAGGCCGAGGTGCACCGGCTGCTGAGCGAGCTGGCCGCCGACGGGGTGGCCGTCCTGATGATCTCCTCCGACCTGCCCGAGATCCTCGGCATGGCCGACCGCGTGCTGGTGATGCACGAGGGCCGCCTGACCGCCGAGATCCCGCGCTCCGACGCCACCGAGGAAACCGTGATGGCCGCAGCCACCGGGAGGGCCGCCGCATGACGGTGACCACCCCCAACGAGGCTCCCGTGACCGACATCCCCAAGTCCAGCGGCACCCGCCTGGTCGACCGCGTCTTCAAGATGCGGGAGCTGGCCATCCTGGTCGTCTTCCTGGTGATGATCGTCGTCACCCAGATCGGGAACAG
This sequence comes from Streptomyces sp. NRRL B-24085, assembly GCF_001282115.1. Taxonomy (GTDB): domain Bacteria; phylum Actinomycetota; class Actinomycetes; order Streptomycetales; family Streptomycetaceae; genus Streptomyces. The sequence continues at coordinate 25,023 of NZ_LJBR01000083.1, forward strand.
CGACTTCCTCACCGAGCAGGGCATCAAGGACCTGCTGCTGAACGCCACGATCCTGGTGCTGGTCGCCACCGGCCAGTCGCTGGTCGTGATCACGAGGAACGTCGACCTCTCGGTCGGCTCCACCCTCGGCATCAGCGCCTTCGCCGCGGGCACCTACCTCCAGGGCGGCGGCAACCCCGTCGTGGCGATCGTGCTCGCCGTCCTGCTCGGCGTCGGCTTCGGCCTCCTCAACGGCCTGCTCGTCAGCCTCGGCCAGGTGCCCGCGCTCGTGGTCACCCTCGGCACGCTCTACATCATCCGGGGCATCGACTCCATCTGGGTCGGCTCCCGCCAGATCACCGCGGCCGACCTCCCCGACAGCTTCGTGAACTTCGGCTCCGGCGGCATCTCCGCGGTGCCCTGGCTGGCCCTGATCGCGCTGGCGGTGCTCGTCGCCACCGCCTACTACCTCAAGCACTTCGGCAGCGGACGCGAGCTGTACGCGCTCGGCTCCAACCCCGAGGCCGCCCGGCTCGCCGGCATCCCGGTGCGCAAGCGGATCCTGGCCGCGTACACCTTCTGCGGCGCCCTCGCCGGCCTCGCCGGAGCGATGTACCTGGCCCGGTTCGGCAACGTCGACTCCGGGACCGGCAACGGCTACGAACTCACCGTCGTCAGCGCGGTCGTGGTCGGCGGTGTCGTCTTCACCGGCGGCTCCGGCAGCGTCTACGGCGCGGCCCTCGGCGCCCTGCTGCTGACCTCCATCAACAGCGTGCTGCCCGCTCTCGGCGTCAGCTCGGTCTGGGTGCTCGCCATCAACGGCATCCTGCTCATCCTCGCCATCGCGGTCGACCGGGTCGTCGCGCTGCGCGTGGCCTCCGCCCTGAAGAAGAGGAACGCCCGCCATGCCTGACTCCCTCACGCGTGCCATCCGCTGGGACACGGTCGTCGGCGCGCTCCTGATCGTGGTCCTGCTGTTGTCCTTCGGCACGGTCGACGGCTTCGGCAACGCGCTCAACCTGTCGTTCCTGATCGGCAACACCCTGCCGATCGCGCTGATCGCGCTGCCCATGACCCTGCTCGTGGTCTCCGGCGAGATCGACCTCTCCGTCGCCTCCACGGCCGGCCTGTCCGGCGCGGTGATGGGCGCCCTGTGGAACCAGGGCCTGACCATCGAGGTGATCATCCCGATCTGCCTGCTGCTCGGCGTGGTCTGCGGGCTGGTCAACGGCCTGCTCGTCACCCGGCTCGGCCTGCCCTCGCTCGCCGTCACCATCGGCACCCTCGCCGCCTACCGGGGCATCGCACAGATCGTGCTCGGCTCCGACGCGGTGACCGACTTCCCGACCCAGTACCTGGACTTCGCGGCCGGGCGCATCGGGGACACCTTCATCCCACAGGCGTTCATCCCCTTCCTGGTTCTCCTCGCGATCGCGGTGGTCGTCCTGCACGCCACGCCGTTCGGGCGGTCGGTGTTCGCGACCGGCGCCAGCGAGGAGGCGGCGCGGTTCGCCGGCATCCGGGTCAAGCGCCAGAAGCTGATCCTGTTCACGGTGACGGGCCTGATGGCCTCCCTCACCGGCATCTTCTGGGCACTGCACTACGCCAGCGCCCGCTACGACAACGCCACGGGGCTCGAACTCTCCGTCGTGGCGGCCGTGTTGCTCGGTGGCATCGACTTCGACGGCGGCAAGGGCACGCTCGGCGGCGCGATCGCGGGAGTCTTCCTGCTCGGCGCGCTGCAGAACGTGATGAGCCTCCAGGACGTCTCCGCCCAGTCGCAGATCGTCGTCACCGGCGTTCTTCTCGTCCTCTCCGTGCTCGGCCCGCGGGTCGCACGGCAGATCTCGGTTGCGAGGGCCGGCCGCCGAGCCGCCTCGACACCGGCGTCCAAGGCGCCCACCCCGGCCGCATAGGCCCAGGGCGCTCAGGAAACCTCGTATCCGCTCACCCTCGTAAGGAAGATCCGTCATGCGCAAGTCATCCCTCCGCCGTTCCTGCGCGGCCCTCGCCGCCGGCACCTCCCTCGCTCTCGCGCTCACCGCGTGCGGCGGCACCACCAAGAAGGACGTGCAGGACGAGGGCGCCTCGGCGGCCTCCACCGCCAAGGCCGACCCGAACGCGGCCACCAAGAAGGGCCTGACCGTCGGGTTCCTGCCCAAGCAGGTCAACAACCCGTACTTCACCTCCGCCGACAAGGGCGGCGAGAAGGCGCTGACCGAACTGGGCAGCAAGTACAAGGAGGTCGGTCCCTCCAGCGCCACCGACACCGCCGGGCAGGTCTCCTACGTCAACACGCTCACCCAGCAGCAGGTGAACGCGATGGCCGTGTCCGCGCAGGACCCCGGCGCCCTGTGCACCGCCCTCAAGCAGGCCATGAAGAACGACATCAAGGTCGTCACCTACGACTCCGACACCAAGCCGGAGTGCCGCAACGCCTTCGTCTCGCAGGCCTCCGCCGAGGACCTGGGCCGTACCGAGGTGCAGCTGCTCGCCGAGCAGATCGGCTACAAGGGCGAGATCGCGATCCTGTCCGCCGCCCAGACGGCGACGAACCAGAACACCTGGATCGACTTCATGAAGGACGAGCTGAAGGACCCGAAGTACAAGAACGTCAAGCTCGTCAAGGTCGCGTACGGCAACGACGACGCCCAGCAGTCCTTCCAGCAGACCCAGGGCCTGCTCCAGGAGTACCCGAACCTGAAGGGGATCATCTCCCCGACCACCGTCGGCATCAAGGCCGCCGCCCAGTACCTGTCCGGCTCCAAGTACAAGGGCAAGGTCAAGCTGACCGGCCTCGGCACCCCCAACGACATGCGCAAGTACGTCAAGAACGGCACCGTCGAGGCGTTCGAGCTGTGGGACCCGTCGAAGCTCGGCGCGCTGGCCGCCCAGACCGCGGTCGCCCTGGTCTCCGGCCAGATCACCGGCAAGGAGGGCGAGACCTTCAAGGCCGGCGACACCACGTACACCATCGGCAAGGACGGCGTGATCAACCTCGGCAAGCCGACCGTGTTCGACGCCAAGAACATCGACCAGTTCAACTTCTGATCTCCCCCTGAAGGAGCGGTACTTCATGCAGCGCGTCTGTTTCCTCCTCAAGGTCCGTGAGGACCGGATCGCCGAGTACCGCGAACGCCACGCCGCCGTGTGGCCCGAGATGCTCGAAGCGCTCTCGGCCACCGGCTGGCACAACTACTCGCTCTTCCTGCGCGACGACGGCCTGCTCGTCGGCTACCTGGAGACCGAGGACTTCGAGGCCGCCAAAGCAGGGATGGAAGCCACCGAGGTCAACGCACGCTGGCAGGCCGAGATGGGTGAGTTCTTCGAGTCCCTCGACGGAGCCCGCCCCGACGAGGCGATGAAACCGCTCACCGAGGTGTTCCACCTCGCCTGACCCCTCCCCGTAGAGCCTCACCAGGACCGCAGGAGCCGCTCCATGAGAAGACGCACGCTGCTCGCAGGTGCCATCGTGTCCGCCATGTCCACCTCCGTGCTCACCGGCGGAACCGCCCGCGCCGCCGACCCCGGTCCGTCCGTCACCCGGACCGGCACCACCACGCTCGACAGCCAGGCCGTCTTCTTCGTCTCCTACGACGGCCTGGTGAACAACAACTCGTTCCAGAAGAACGGCCTGCTGACCTACAAGGGCTACCAGTACGCCGTCTGGTACACCGCCGACAAGAACGCCGTCGTCGGCCGCCGCGTCCTCGGCGGCAGCACCTGGTCCACCGTCCAGGTCGGGCACACCCTCAAGGCGAGCGACTCCCACAACGTCATCTCCATGGGCGTCTCCAAGGTGGACGGCCGCCTCCACCTCAACATGGACTCGCACAGCGATGGCTTCACCTACGTCAAGTCGGTGGCGGGCCTCATGGACAACCCGTCCGGGCTGAGCTGGACCGCCGCCCGCTTCGGCGCACCCCAGGCCACCCTGGACGGCCTCGCCCTCACCTCGCAGTTCACCTACCCGCAGTTCGTCTCCACCCCGGACGGCAAGCTCCAGCTCAGCTACCGGGCCGGGATATCCGGCAACGGCCGCAACGCGCTGGCGGAGTACGACGGTTCCACCTGGACCAACCTCGGGGAGTGGTCCAGCTCGACGGGCACCTACACCAGCGAGCACGGCTCCTCCACGGCCCGCAACATGTACCTGCACGGCATCGACTACGACCGGAACGGCCGGCTGCACGCGTTCTTCACCTGGCGCGAGCAGAACGGCGCCGTCATGTGCAGCAGCGGCGGCATCACCAACCACGACACCGGCTACGTCTACTCCGACGACCGCGGACGCACCTGGCGCACCAACGCCGGCACCGTCGTCGGCACCACCGGCGGCTCCGACAAGGTCGCCGTCACGGACTCCGGCCTGGTGATCGACGCGCTGAACCCGGACCATTCCCTGATGAACCAGGAGAGCCAGTTCACGGACTCCGCCGGCCTGCCGCACGCGATCATCAGCTACGTCCCCGGCCGCTTCGGCCAGTGCACCACGAACTACGTCGCGGACCGCACTGCCAACGGCCGCGCCTTCCACGTCCGCAAGAACTCCTCCGGCGCCTGGCAGAAGACCGAGATCCCGGTCGTGCTCGGCTCCAGCCAGCGCACCAAGCTGCTCCTGGACAAGTACGACAACGCCTACGCGGTCTTCCCGTTCGGCCGGATCGCCGCCGCCTCGAAGTCCTCCGGGTACACCGACTGGAAGATCCTCTTCGACGGCAGCGGGCTCAACGCCTTCGGCGAGGTCGTCATCGACGAGACGCGGATCGCCCAGGACAACGTGCTGTCGTTCATGTACCAGGAGAAGTCGAGCGGTACGACCCCCTCCGCGCTGCACGTCGTCGACTTCGCGTTGCCCGCCTGACCGTGACCGGTGTGGGGGCGGCTCGACGATAATGTGAAGGTCGTCCCGCCGCCCCTCGTCTCCCCTGGAGGTCCCTGCCCGATGGCCCAGTCGGTGGGTATCAAGGACGTCGCCCGTGCCGCCGGAGTCTCCGTCGGCACGGTCTCGAACGTCATCAATCGTCCGGACTCCGTCGCGACCGAGACCCGGGCGCGCGTCCAGTCCGCGATAGACCGGCTCGGCTATGTCCGCAGCGAGTCCGCCCGCCAACTGCGCGCGGGCCGCAGCCGGATCATGGGTCTGCTCGTCCTCGACATGGGCAACCCCTTCTTCGTCGACGTCGCGCGCGGCGCCGAGCGGGCGGCCCGCGAGGACGGCCTCGGCGTCATGGTCTGCAACAGCGCCCAGAGCGCGAGCGAGGAGGCGGAGTACCTGTCCCTCTTCGCCGAGCAGCGGGTGCGCGGTGTCCTGCTCACCCCGACCGACGCCTCCGGCCGCAACATCGACTCCTTCCGCCGCCACGGCATCCCCTTCGTCCTCGTCGACCGGGTCGCCGAGGGCACCACCGAGTGCTCGGTCTCCGTCGACGACGTCGCGGGCGGCGCGCTGGCCGTGCGCCACCTCGTGGACGCGGGGCACCGCTCCATCGCGTACGTCAGCGGGCCGCCCGGACTCAACCAGGTCCGCGACCGCCGCACCGGCGCCCTGAACGCGCTCGCCGAGGCGGGCCTGGGCCCCGAGAACCTGCGCGAGCTGCCCACCGAACGGCTCGACGTGGCCGCGGGCCGGGACGCCGGCGCCCGCCTGCTGGGCCTCGCGGACCGCCCGACCGCCGTGTTCTGCGCCAACGACCTGCTCGCCCTCGGCGTCCTCCAGGCCATGTACGCGGCGGGGGTCACGGTCCCCGACGACCTCGCCATCGTCGGCTACGACGACATCGAGTTCGCCGCCGCGGCGGCCGTCCCGCTCACCTCGGTCCGGCAGCCCGCCGTCACGATGGGCGCCCTGGCCGCCGAGCTGCTCCTGGAGGAGACGGAGGCGGAGACCACCGGCAAGCGGCACGAACACCGCAGGGTGGTGCTCCAGCCCGAACTGGTGGTGCGGCGCTCCAGCCTGGCGGCGCGCTGACCGGCGATTCAGTAAGATTTCATGATCGAAGGGGTCCGGAGGCGGACGAACATGTGCTGAACTGGGACGCGCCCTGAAGAATCCGTCCGTCCCGGGAGCCCTGTTGACCGCGACCTACCGCCAGCCAGGCATCGTCCTCACCGACCGCCGCTTCACCGTCCCCCTCGACCACGACGACCCGGCCGGGGAGACGATCGAGCTCTTCGCCCGCGAGGCCGTGGCGAGCGACCGGGTGGGCCAGAACCTGCCGTGGCTGGTCTACCTCCAGGGCGGTCCCGGTTTCGGGGCCAACCGCTTCGTCGGCAAGGGAGCCTGGTTCGGCCGGGCCCTGAAGGAGTACCGCGTCCTCCTGCTCGACCAGCGCGGCACCGGCCACTCCACCCCGGCCAACCGCCAGACGCTCCCGCTGCGCGGCGGCCCCGCCGCACAGGCCGACTACCTGGCCCGCTTCCGCGCCGACTCCATCGTCCGCGACTGCGAGGCGATCCGCACCGAGGTCACCGGCGGCGCCCCCTGGACCGTCCTCGGCCAGAGCTTCGGCGGGTTCTGCGCGACCACCTACCTCTCGTTCGCCCCCGAGGGCCTCGCCGGGGCCCTCATCACCGGCGGCCTGCCCTCCCTCGACGCCCACGCCGACGACGTCTACCGGGCCGCCTACCCGCGCATCGAGCGCAAGGTCGCCGCGCACTACGCCCGCTACCCGCAGGACGTCGAGCGGGCCCGCCGTATCGCCGACCACCTGCTGACCCACGAGGTGACCCTGCCCAACGGCTACCGGCTGACCGTCGAGGCCTTCCAGTCGCTCGGCATCCTCCTCGGCGGCGGCGAGGGCAGCCACCGGCTCCACTTCCTCCTGGAGCACGCCTTCGTCCCCACACCGCACGGCCCCGAGCTCTCCGACGCCTTCCAGGAAGAGGTCCAGGGTCTCCTCTCGTACGCGTCCCACCCGCTGTACGCCCTCGTCCACGAGGCCGCCTACGGCCAGGACGAGCGGCCCACCGCCTGGGCGGCCGAACGGGTGCGCGCCGAGTTCCCGCAGTTCGACGCGGCCAAGTCGCTCGCCGGGGACGAGCCGTTGCTGTTCACGGGGGAGACCATCCATCCGTGGCTGTTCGACTGCGACCCGGCCCTGCGGCCGCTGCGCGAGACGGCCGAGCTCCTCGCCGCCCGCACCGACTGGCGGCCCCTGTACGACGCGGCCCGTCTCGCGGCCAACGAGGTCCCGGTCGCCGCCGCCGTCTACCACGACGACATGTACGTCGACACGGCCCACTCCCTGGAGACCGCCCGTGCGATCCGTGGACTGCGCACCTGGGTGACGGACGAGTTCGAGCACGACGGCGTCCGCGCGGGCGGGCCCCGCGTCCTGGACCGGCTGCTCGCCCTCGCCCGCGACGAGATCTGACGCCGCGGACCCGGGCGGTGGCCGGCGCGGCGGCCACCGGGTGACGACATGCCTCGCTCTCGATTCCGGCATAAGGTTCATTTCGGCCGAGAGTCGATGCCGGAGCCGAGAGGACGTCAGCCGATGAGCACACCGTCACCCCACGGACGGTCCCGGATCGCGGCCCTCGCCGTGGCCCTGGCCGTCGCGAGCACGCTCACGCTGACGGCGTGCGGCAGCGACGACGACTCCGGCGGCACGTCGGTCTCCGCCGAACGGCCCACGGCCCCGGACACCGCCTCCTTCTCCGGCAACGCGGCCTCCGCGCTGGCGTCCGCCGAGGCCTCGGCACGGGCGAAGGCCTCCGAACGGGCCGCGTCCGCCTCCGCGGCCGCCTCCTCCTTCGAGGCCTCCGTCTCCGCCGAGACGGAACGCACCAACAGGGCCGCCCGGACCGAGCTCGCCAAGGTCGACGGGCAGGGCAACGCCATGTCCGAGGTCACCATGACCGGCAAGCCGCGCTCCGAGACCGGCGGCCTGCTCGCCGTCGTCGTCACCATCACCAACAAGTCCGGCGCGACGGCCTCCTACGCCGTGCAGGTCGACTTCCTCGACTCCGACGGCAAGGTGGTGGAGACCCGGTACGTCGGCGCCGAGGACCTGAAGGCGGGGGAGAAGGCGCAGCCCCTCGCCGTCAGCCGCAAGCCCCCTGAGCCGGTGCTCACACCCAAGCTGGCGAAGGCCCAGCGTTACTGACCCACGCCGTGCATCATGTGATCGTCTCGCTTTCACGGACGACACGGGGGTGGCGTGAACGGAACGGAACTGCTCGCGGAGCGCTTCCAGGAGCACCGTGGGCGCCTCAGGGCGGTGGCCTACCGCATGCTCGGTTCACTGCGTGACGCGGAGGACGCGGTCCAGGAGACCTGGCTCAGGCTGAGCCGCGGCGCCGGGGACGGGATCCCGGAACCGGGCGGCCGGCTCACCGCTGTCGTCGCCGGGGTCTGCCTCGACCGGCTGGGCTCCCGTGCCGCCCGTCCCGCGGAGGTCTTCGTCCCGGACCCCGTGATCGGATCCCTGGCTCCGGCCGACCCGGAACAGGAGGTCCTGTACGCGGCCGCGACCGGGCTCGCGCTGCTGGTGGCGCTGGAGGAGCTGGAGCCCGCCGAGCGCCTCGCGTTCGTCCTGCACGACATGTTCGCCGTGCCCTTCGACGACATCGCGCCGATCGTGGCCCGCACTCCGGCCGCCGCCCGTCGGCTCGCCGGGCGTGCCCGGCGCCTGGTGCGGGAGGCCGCTCCCGCCGCGGAGACCGACCCGGGCCGGCAGCGCGAGGCGGTCGATGCGTTCCTGGCGGCCGCCAGGGCGGGGGACCGGGACGCCGTGGTCGCCGTGCTCCACCCCGACGCGGTGCTGCGCGCCGACTCCGGGACACCGGCCGACACGGTCCGCGGCGCGCGGGCGGTGGCCGAACAGGCCCTTTCAAGCTCCGGCAGTTCGCCGACTGCACCCGGCTCGCGCTGGTCAACGGCGAGGTCGGGATCGTCAACCTGCCCGAGGGCCGCCCGTCGGCGGTCGCGGGCGTCACCGTCGCCGCAGGACGGATCATCGCCCTGCACGTCCTCGCCGACCCCGCCCGGCTCGCCCGGCTCGCCCTGCCGGGCACCGACCGCTGACCCGGACGGTCACGGGCGGGCCGTAGGCTGGGCGGCGATGCAAGAACAAATGATCGACCTGCGCGGCGACTGCGAGCGGTGCTTCGGACTGTGCTGTGTCGCCCTGCCCTTCGCCGCCTCCGCGGACTTCGCCCGTGACAAGCCGGCCGGCAAGCCCTGCCCGAACCTCGGGGACGACCACCGGTGCGGCATCCACGCCAGGCTGCGCACCGAGGGCTACACCGGATGCACGGTCTACGACTGCTTCGGCGCCGGGCAGAAGGTCTCCCAGGTCACCTTCGGCGGCCGGGACTGGCGTGACGGCCCGCGCGCGGACGCCCGCCGGATGTTCGACGTCTTCCCGGTCGTGCGCCAGCTGCACGAACTGCTCTGGTACCTCGCCGAGGCGCTCACCCTGCCCGCCGCCCGCCCCGTCCACGCCGATCTGCGCCGCATGCTGGAGCGGACCGAGGCGCTCACCCGGGGCAGCGCCGAGGAGCTCACCGCACTGGACGTCCCCGCGCACCGGCAGGAGGTCAACCTCCTTCTGCTGCGCACGAGTGAGCTGGTGCGGGCGGGGGTCGGCGGCAGGAAGAAGAAGGACCGCCGGGGCGCCGACCTGATGGGCGCCCGTCTTCAGGGCGCCGACCTGCGCGGGGCCAGTCTGCGCGGCGCCTACCTCATCGCGGCCGACCTCACCGGCGCCGACCTGCGCGGCGCGGATCTGATCGGCGCGGACCTGCGGGACGCCGATCTGACGGACGCGGACCTGACCGGGGCGTTCTTCCTCACCCAGCCGCAGCTCAACGCGGCCCGGGGCGGCGCCGGCACCCGGCTGCCGCGGTCAGTCACCCGCCCGGTGCACTGGGCAGCGTGACTCCGCGGCGGCGGCCTCGTCGGGGACCGGCACGGGCGCGGGAGTGGCGCCACCGGCCGGGCGGCGGTCCAGGTGCAGCCGCAGCCCCTCCGGCATCAGCGTGAGCCGCTCGGTGACGCTGAGCCGGTAGCCGGGGTCGGCCCGCAGCTCGTAGCGGCGCAGCAGCAGACCGAGCACCAGCGTGGCCTCGTGGAGCGCGAACTGTCGCCCGATGCACGCCCGCGCCCCGGTGCCGAACGGCTTGAAGGCGTGCGGGGGCCGGGCCCGTACGGCCTTGGGGTCGAAGCGGTCCGGGTCGAAGTCCTCGGCGTCGGCGCCCCACACCTCGGGGTCGCGCTGGAGCATCGGCGTGAGCACCAGCGTCCACGCCCCGCGCCGCATCGGGTGCTGCCCGGCCAGCACGGTGTCCTCGACGGCCTCCCGGGCGAACGCGGGTGCCGTCGGCCACAGCCGCAGCGATTCGTCCAGCACCCGGCGCACGTACCGCAGTTTGGCGACCTGGTCGTAGCCCGGCGCCCGGGCCCCGCCCCAGACGCGGTCCACCTCGGCACGCGCGCGTGCTGCCACCTCGGGGTGGCGGGAGAGGTAGTGCAGGGCGAAGGAGAGCGCGCCCGACGTGGTCTCGTGGCCGGCCACGAGGAAGGTGATGACCTGCCGGCGGACGTTCTCCGGCGACAGCCGCTCCCCGGTCTCGGGGTGGGCCGTCTCCAGCATCCGGTCCAGCAGGTCACCGTCCCCGCTCGTCTCGCGCCGGGCCCGGACCAGGTCGTCGACCATGCGGTTGAGGTAGGCGATGTCCTGCGCGTTGCGCCGCGCGGCACGCCGTAGCAGGGCGGGGAACGGTACGGAGTTGAGCCGCTGGGCGTAGGTCAGGGTGCCCACCATCGCGGTGACGAAGGGGTGTGGCCGGTCCCGTTCGAAGGAGCCGAAGTCGTGCCCGAACCCGGTGCGCGCGATGGTCTCCAGGGTCAGCTTCGTCATGTCCCCGGGCACGTCCACCGACCGGCCCGCCGCCTGCTCACGGTCCCAGTGGTCCGTCAGCCGGGCGGCCACGGCCAGCATCATCGGGTGGTAGGCCGCCATCGCCTCCCGGCTGAAGCCCGGGGCCAGCACGTCGTGCGCCAGCTGCCAGTTGGGCTCGTGGTTGTACGCGGTGAACAGCCCGTCCCCGGCGACCGGGCGCAGATTGGCCACCCCGAGGCCCACGTGCTTGGCGAAGCGCGACTCGTCCGCCAGGTCCGCCACCAGATCGGCGCCCCAGGTGAACACGAACTCCCTGTTGAAGGCCCGGCGCCGGTAGATCGGCCCCAACTGGCGGGCGAAGCCCAGCGAGTCCTGGAGCGGCGTGGCCCGGTTGACGCCCAGCACGTCGCCGAGGAGGGGGATCCGGCGCGGGGGATGCGGAATGCGGTGCAGCTCGGGCCAGCCCAGCTCGGCGCTGCGGAATCCCGTCGGCCGCGTGGCCGTCGTCGTCTCCGCCATGACGAGATCTCCCTTGGTCCAGCGGCAGTTGAGCGCGTTGTACGTGGGTTCAATAGCGCGGTTCAGTCTCGTCCCCTTGTTGAACCGGCGTCAAGTAAAGTGCGGGCATGGCCGGGAAGCAGGGCGGGCGCACGCGCCGCAGGCTCAGCACCGGGGAGCGCCGGGAGCAGCTCCTGTCGGTGGGGGCGAGGCTGTTCTCGGAGAGCCCGTACGACGACGTGTGGATCGAGCAGGTCGCCGAGATCGCCGGTGTCTCGCGGGGGCTGCTCTACCACTACTTCCCGACGAAGCGGGACTTCTTCGCTGCGGTCGTCGAGCGCGAGAGCGAGCGGATGCTGGCCATGACCGCGGCCGTGCCCGGCGTCCCGGTGCGCGCGCAGCTCACGGCGGGCCTGGATACGTATCTGGAGTACGTCCACGCGCACGCCCACGGCTTCCGCGCCTTCCACCGCGCCGACGCCGCCGGCGACCAGGCCGTGCGCCGGGTCTACCAGCGGGCGCTGGCCGCGCAGGAGCGGCAGATCCTGGCGGCGCTGGCCGCCGACCCCGAGTTCGGCCCGGCGGCGCAGGAACGCCCCGACCTCCGGCTGGCCGTGCGCGGCTGGCTGGCCTTCACCACGGCCGTGTGCCTGGAGTGGCTGCGCGGTGCGGACCTCTCCCGCGAGCAGGTGCGCGACCTGTGCGCACGGGCCCTGCTCGGCGTCCTTCAGCCCTGACGCGAATTCCTACGTCCGTCACACGTTCCCGGTTGGCTTCGTCGCCGATCTTCGCTAAGTTAGGCAAGCCTTACCTTAGGAGGAATGGATGGGTGACAGTCAGACCTGGACGGCCGCGCCTTCCGCGGCGGAACACGCCCGGTCGGTCCTCGCCGCCTCGTGGTCCTGCGCGGTGACCGCCGAGGGCGGCCGCGAGGAGTTCGTCGGCGCCCACAGCGTCACCGCGGACGGACGGGTGACGCTGGCCGTGCCCGAGGACAGCACCCTGCTCACGGCCGCGATCTGCGCGCCCCGCGGCGAGCCGTCCGCCGTCCTGGAGTTCGCCGACGTGGCGCCCGTCCCCGTGCGCAGCCGGATCCGGGCCCGGCTGTGGATCGCCGGCCGGTTCGTCCCCGGGGACGGCCGACTGGAGTTCGAGGCCACGCGCGTGGTGCTGCGCCGGCCGTCCGGCGCGGTGGTCGTCGACCTCGACGAGTTCGCCGCCGCCGCGCCCGACCCGCTCGCCACGGCCGAGGCCGGGCTGCTCACCCACCTCGCCGACTGCCACCCCGACGCGATCGAGCGGCTCACGCGGCTCGTGGACCACGGCAGCCTGCACGGCGCGGTCCGCGTCCAGCCCCTCGCCGTCGACCGGCACGGACTGACCCTGCGCATCGAGCGCGCCCGCGCCCACGGCGACGTACGCCTGCCCTTCCACGCGCCGGCCGACGACGTGGCGGGGCTGACAGAGCGCATGCACGTGCTGCTGACCCAGGCGAGCGCGGCCGCCTGCCCGCGGGCCCTACAGCGGCAGCGCACAGACGGCGACGGGTGAGGCGAACGGCTTGCCCGCGAGCCGCAGACCACCGTCGGCCGCGTCCACGTGGAACACGCTGACGGTGCCGGACCTCTGGTTGGCCGCGAAGAGCAGCCTGCCGTCCGGGGAGAAGGCGATCTGCCGCGGGAAGTCACCCTGCACGGGCACGGTGTCGAGCAGCCGCAGCCGGGCACCGTCCGCCTCCACCGCGTACCGCGTCAGGCTGTTGTGGCCCCGGTTGGCGAGATAGGCGTACGAGCCGTTAGCGGTGACCAGGAGCTGCGCCGGGTAGTTGGTGCCCGACCCCGTCCCCGTGGACTGCGGCGCCCCGACGGACAGCCGGCCGGAGCCGCGGTCGTAGGCGCAGACCGCCACCGTGTTGTCGGCCTCGTTGGCCAGGTAGGCGTACCGGCCGCCGGGGTGGAAGGTGAGGTGACGCGGTCCGGCACCGGCCCGGGTGCGGGCCCGGGAGACCTCCGTGAGGGCACCGGTCCGTTCGTTCAGGCGGTAGCTGTAGACGGTGTCCTTGCCCAGGTCGACGGCGAGCACATGGCCGCCGTCGGGAGCGGTGAGGAACTGGTGCGCGTGCGGGCCCTCCTGGCCGGGACCCGGAGCCGGACTGGAGTGCGTGACCAGGTCCCTGAGCTCGCCGAGCGCTCCCGAGGAGTCGATCGGGTGCACCGCCACACTGCCGGAGCCGTAGTTGGCGCTGAGCAGCCAGCGCCCGCCCGGATGCACCGACAGATGACACGGCCCCGCCCCGCCGGTGCTCCGGCTCCCCAGGACCTTGCGGTCGGACAGGCGTACGGCGGTCACGGCACCGGCCTCCTGCTCGGCCACCGCGTACAGGGTGCGGCCGTCCGGGTGCGGGGCGAGGTACGACGGGTTGGTGACGCCGGTGATGGTGCCGGTCCCGGTGATCCGGCCGCTCCCGGCGTCGTAGGCGGCGACGCCGATGCCGGTGCCGCCGCCCTCGCCGGAGGTGTAGGTGCCGAGGTAGAGCGGGCTGGGTCCCTTCCGGGCCGGTACGGACGACGTCCTCGCGGGGCTCGGCGAGGCGGCCCCGGGGGAACCGGCGGCCCGCGAGGGCGCCGGGGCCGACGACCGTCCTGGCGGCGTCGAGGCCGACGACGGTCCGGACGACGTCGAGCAGCCGACGAGCCCCGCGCCCGCTCCCGCCAGAGCGCCGACGAACCGGCGCCTGTTCCAGCCGCCGTTCGCACTGCTCATCCCTGCGCACCCCGGGTGATCGACCGTCTCGGACCTGGACAGCCACCTTCACCCGGACCGGCGGGCCGGTGCAACCCGAGCCGCCGGCCGTCCGCTACCAGTCGCCGTCCTCGACCGGCTTGCCCGGCGCGTCCCCCAGCGGCTTCACCTGGCCCGGCGCGGGCGGCTGCCAGGGCTCGTGGTCGTCGCCGAGCCAGTCGCCCACCGGTTTCACGCCCTCCAGCGTGTCCGTCGGGGCGAGATCCTCCGCGTCCTGGTCGTAGTAGTCGAACCAGGGCAGGCCCGCCCTGGTGTAGGCCGCGCGGTCCACGGGCGACGGCGGGGGAGCCTCGCCGGTGATGCGGCGCCACTCGGGCGGTGTCACCAGGTGCACGAAGACCCGCCCGGCCGGGGTGCCCGCCCAGTCCGACAGCGGCCGCTCGTCCCGGTAGACCTCCTGGCGCATGGAACCGCCGACGCCCAGCCCCATCGCCGGCGCGCCGCGGGGCGCCGCTCCAGGAGCGGGCGGCGCGGCCATCGCCGCCATGGGCACGGCCGCCCCGTACGCCATGCCCGGCCCGCTCGCCGAGCGCAGCCGCTCCTGCGCCTGGCGCCACTGCGCCAGCCGCTCCTCCACCAGCGGGAAGGCCTGGAGCTGTACGCCGCCCCAGACCTCCTCGCCGGTGACCTGCCCCTCGACGGTGGCGCCCAGCCCGAGGGGCACCGCGACGAACTGGCGGACCGTCCCCTTGCCGGAGTTGATGCCGTCCAGCCACGGCTGCCGGGGCAGGACCACGTAGTTCTGCGGGTCACGGGTGAGCCGGTCGCTCCACGGCTTGCCGGAGACCGCGCACACCTTGCCCACCCCGACCTGAAGGGCGGCGGGTTCGGTGGTGCCCCCGAAGCTCAGCCACATCGCCTCCCGCTGGTACACCGGCAGCATCACGCCGCCCCGGGCCCGCCACTGCTCCGGCACGGTGTCCGGGTAGTCGGAGATGCGGCGCACCGGGAACTCGCCGAGCCCCGGAGGCAGCGGATGCGTGCCCGTCTCGGGCAGCCGCAGGGTGCGGACGAACCGCACCGCCGCACCGCCCGGCAGCCGCAGTGTGTTCCCGTCGATCCGCACGCTCGTGCCGGTCATCGCTCCGCCCCCTGGGTTGGTCCCGTTGTGCCTGTGTCACCTGGAACGACGGGAGAGTGCCGCGCGGTTCCGGCGCCAGCGTTCCTGCATGCGGGTCAGGTGCGGCATCCGCTCGCGCTGATCACGGGACGCGCGGTCCAGTTCCTCCAGCAGGCGGCGGGAGCGGTGCTCGGTGTCCAGTTCGTCGAGGATGCGGTTGACCTCGGTGAGCACCGCCCCGTGCAGCTGCCACTGGCGGGCGTCCCGCTGGATCTCCTCCAGCAGCAGCTGGGCCAGCTTGTCGCGGGTGGCCGAGGCCTGCCGCAGCTCGGCGGTGAGCCGGGCCTCCGCGGACTCGGCGCTCACACTGACGTGGGTGGTGACCAGCACCGCGAAGCTGACCACGGCGTCACCGATCTCGGACAGCAACTGCTCCACGGTCCGCCCGGTCTCCGGACCGAACAGCGGGTCGGGCACCGGCTCCTCGTCGCTCGGGTACGGCTCGTCGGCGAAGGGGTCGCGTTCCTTGGCGAGGTCGGTGAGGGTGCGCGCGAGGACCCGCAGCACGACCGTGCAGATCTCCAGGGTGTCCAGGCCGGTGCGCAGCACCACCCGGTGCAGCAGGCCTTCCTTCACCCTGGGGTTCAGCTTCAGGCTGTCCTCGGCCTGCCTGAGGGCCGCGTCCACCTCCACGATGTCGTGGTCGAGCTCGCGGGCCTCGTACAGCCGGGCCGTCGCCACGTCCACGGGCGTTCGGCCGGCGGCCTCCTCGCCCATCCGCAGCATCAGCCTGCGCAGCCTGCGGGCCAGTCCTTCGATCGACTCGCCCGCCTCGTCCACCCACACCGGGGGAGCGAGCAGCAGATTGCAGGCGAGACCGACGACCGCGCCGATCAGCGTCTCCAGCACGCGTGCCCAGGCGGTGTCCCCGACCGTCGTCACCCCGAGCACCAGCATCGCGCTGATCGCCACCTCGGGCACGAACTCCTCGACCCGCACCAGCCGTCCGACCACCAGCGAGGCCACGATCAGCAGGCCGAGGCTCCACCAGGTCAGACCCACCAGCAGACTGAAGGCGATGGCGACGAGGACACCGGTCACCACCGAGTTCACCCGGCGGACGCCGGTGGTGAGCGTGGAGTAGAGGGTCACCTGGACGACGAGCAGGGCGGTCAGGGGAGCGGTGAGCGGGGCCGCCTCGGGGCTGAGCCGCAGCGCGATGACGTACGCGATCGTCGCCGCGGCCGCCGACCGCAGCGTCTGCACGACCACGGGGTCCCGGCGCCGTTTCAGAAACCGCACCGGCGACGCCGTCCACTCACGTACATCTCGCATCCTCAGTGTGTTCCCCTTCCACATAAGCGACCGGTGCACTCCTGGCGGAATGTGAAGATCCGCCGACGTGTCCCCATTCTGGGACGCGGCATCCCCAGGGCAAGGACCCGGGGCAGTGACGGCGGACACCCCGCGCCACCTCGGACGATCCCTGGGGAGAACCCCCGCCGCCGACGGTGGCCCGCCGGATGGCCCGCGGCCGGTCCGAAGCGACAGCGTGGAGCGATGAACCGGACCCGGATCCCGACCATCCTGACTCTGCTCATCACTCTCGGCACGGCGGTGCCGGCCACGGGCGCGGCCCGGGCGCAGGCCCCCACCGTCGTCGATGCCCTCGACCGGACCGCCCACCCGCTGCGTACCGTCGAACCCGGCGGCCGCACCCGGGATCTGCGCCCCTTCGGCCGGATGGTCGGCGGCGCCGGTGTCGTCGGCGTCGGCGAGGCCACGCACGGCTCCCACGACTTCTTCGCCCTCAAGGACCGCCTCTTCCGGTACCTGGTCGAGGAGAAGGGATTCCGCACCTTCGCCCTGGAAGCCCCCTGGAGCACCGGGCTGCGGCTCGACGACTACGTGGTGCACGGCACGGGCGACCCGCGGCGCATCATGCGCGAGGAGTTCCAGCGGGACTACCTGTGGTGGAACAACACCGACTACCTGCGGCTGGTCGAGTGGATGCGGGCCTACAACGTCCGCAACCCGGGCGACCCCGTCCGCTTCGTCGGCGACGACACCGCGTGGACCGGCCCCGAGACGTACGACGCGGTCGTGGCCCGGGTGACCGCCCTCGACCCCACCGCGGGCGAGCGCCTGGCCGGGCTGTACCGCGGGCTGCGGCCCACCGAGCAGGCCGGGGCCTACATCGAGCGCCACCTCGCCATGCCGTACGCCGAACGCAGGGAGCTGGCCGAGCGCAGCGGCGAGGCGCTGGAGCTGGTGAGGCGGGCCGGAGCCGATGCCCGGACCGTCCAGGACGCGACGGCGGTCGACCGGACCGCCCGCCAGTACGCCTTCGACTTCGAGGACCCCGCGCAGGTCGCCGCCGCCATGCGCTACCGCGACGAGGCGATGGCCGCCAACGTGGTCTGGTGGCAGCGGCACACCGGCACCAAGGTCCTGCTGTCCGCGCACGACGCCCATGTCGGCTACGAGAGCTACGACCCCGCCTCTCCGAAGCCGCAGGGTGCGTTCCTGCGGGACAGCCTCGGTTCGGCGTACGTGAACGTCGGCCTGACCTTCGACCGGGGCTCGTTCCACGCCACCGGCCGGGACGGCGGCGCGGTACGCCGCTGGACCGTGGGCCCGGCCGCCGCGGGCAGCAACGAGCGGACCCTGGACCGGGTCCGGTACCGCGACTACGCGCTCGACCTGCGGACGGTCGCCTCACCGGCCCGTGCCTGGCTGCACGGGGCCCGCCCGACCTACCGCATCGGCACCGCCTACCCCGACGGCCCGCACGAGGTCGCCCTGGCCCGCACCCACGACGTCCTGATCCACCTTCACCGGGTGACGGCGGCCCGGCTGCGGGACCGGTAACCGGCGATCTTCGCGAGGTTGCCGCAGCGGTCCATCGAGCACCAACGGCGGCGGCGGGCCTGCGAGTCGTCCAGGAACAGCAGCGAACAGCCCGGGTTCTCGCACTCCTTGACGCGCTCCAGGAGCGGCCCGCGCACCAGCAGTACGGCGTCCCGCGCCACCGTCGCCAGGGCCGCGCGGGCCGGACTGCGGGCCGTCCAGCGGGCCGGGCCGAGCTGGGGGGCGAGGTCCGGCTGGGCGGCGGCCGCGTTGACCCGCTCCACGTCGGAGGGGTCCGGTTCCCGCCCGGCCATCGCCGCGCGGACCAGGGCGTACACGGACTCGCGCAGAAGACGGGCCTGCGCCAGATCCCTCGTGGTGACCCGCACCGGATCCTCACCGGTGGCCAGCTCGGCCTCCGTGAACCAGCGTGCGAGCGCGTCCGTGTCGGGGAGCCGCTCCAGCGGTGTGGCGTGCCGTTTGCCGAGGGTGGCTGCGAAGTCCAGACAGGGGCGACCCCCGACGAACGGGAACGCGAGGGCCGGGTCGACGGGGGCGGGGCTGCCGGTCATGCCGTCGAGAGTACACCGGTTCAAGTGGTGTCGGTCGGTGTCGCACGACCACTTGACACCGGTTGAGGGGGTGTCGGAAGGTGACACCACTTCAACCGGTGTCAGTTGCTCGGGTGACCGGGCAGGGAGCAGGTGCGGTATGCGTGCGGTGCGGATCGACAGCTTCGGCGGACCTGAGGTACTGGTGCCGGTCGACGTCCCCGAGCCGGTGCCGGGGCCCGGGGAGGTGCTGGTGCGGATCGGCGCGGCCGGGGTGAACCGGGCCGACGCCCTGCTCCGCGCGGGCCGCTACCACCGCGCCGGGCGCCCGCCGCTGATCCCGGGCGCCGAGGCGGCCGGGGTCGTCGTCGAGGTGGGGGAGGGGGTGACCGGCGTCGCGCCGGGGCAGCGGGTCATGGCGCTGGACGGCGGCAAGTCGTCCGGCTTCTACGCGGAGTCGGCCACGGTGCCCGCCGCCAACGTGGTCGCGCTCCCCGACGGTGTCGGCCTCACCCAGGCCGCCGCCCTGCCGATCGCCTGGCTCAGCGCCTGGTACTGCCTGCGCCACCTCGCCCGCGTCACCAAGGACGACACCGTCGTGGTGAAGGCCGCGGCGAGCGGGGTGGGCACGGCGGCCGTGCAGATCGCCGCCGAGGCGGGGGCGACGATCATCGCCCTGGCCGGTTCGGCCGAGAAGGCCGCCTGGGCGGGGGAGTTCGGCGCCGACGTCACCCTCGACACCTCCGCCCACCCCGACGAGGCCGAGGTCGAGGAGGTGCTGCGGCTGACCGACGGACGGGGCGCCGACGTCGTCCTGGACACGGTCGGAGGGGCGGCCTTCGGGCGCAGCCTGCGCGAGGTGGGGTACGGCGGCCGCGTCGTCGCCCTCGCCAACGTGGCCCTGGAGCCGAGCACCGTCGACACCCGCGACTTCTATCCCAAGAACGCCTCGATCCTCGGCTTCCAGCTCACCAACCTCCAGATCCACGGCTACGATCCGCGTCCCGACCTGCGGGAACTGGCCGAGCGGGTCGCCGCCGGCGTGTACCGCGTGCCGATCGAGACCGTCGTACCCCTGGAGGAGGCGCGGGCCGCCCACGAGCGGCTGGAACGGCGTGACAACCGCGGCAAGATCGTGCTGTCGGTGGGCTCCGGCACATGAGATGCGGGCGTCCTCCTGCCGGGGCACCGCCCGCCAGCGCCGCCTTCTGGCGCGCGGGACGAGGTCCGGGAACTTCTGCGGGCTGTTGCCCGTGTGTACGTGTGGACGGGTACGGATCACGACGGCTCCCGGCGCGGGACGCGTTCCGTACCCTGTTGCGGGAACACCCGCCCGACGCCGACGAGACGGCCGCCGAGCGGTGGCTCCACGGGCTGGGGCGGGACGGGCGCCACGTCGAGGACGTGTACGCCGCGGGGTGACAGAAGGGGCGGGGCGTTGGTGGACTCCTGGGAGTGGGCTCGGCAGGTGCTGGAGGACGCGGGCCTCGACCCCGGCCGGCTCGCCCGCGTCCGCCCCCTGAAGGGCGGCACGTACAACACCGTCGAGGAGCTCCTCCTCACCGACGGCACCCGGTACGTCCTCAAGGTCCCGCCCGCGTCCACCGTCCCCGGCCTGCGCCACGAGCGTGAACTCCTCGTCTCCGAGGCGGAGTTCTACCGCGCGGCCGCCACCGTCGAGGTCGCGGCGCCGCACGTGGTGGCCGTCGGCGCCCGCACCGGCGTACCGCACTTGCTGATGACCGCCTGTCCCGGAGAACCCTGGGACAGCTCGGTCACCGAGGCCGAACGGGCCCCGCTGCGCAGGGAGTTGGGCCGGCAGGTGGCCCGGCTGCACACGGTGACCGGGCCGGGCTTCGGCTACCCCTCCCGCGCACTCGGTCCCCTCGCCCCCGACTGGCGGACCGCGTTCACCACCATGATCGAGGCCGTCCTGGCCGACGCCCGGGACTACGGGGCACGGCTGCCCCGCTCCGTCGAACAGGCGGAGAGCACGCTGCGGGCCGGGTTTCCCGCGCTCGACGAGGTCACGGTCCCCGCGCTGGTCCACTTCGACCTGTGGGACGGGAACATCCTGGTCGACCGCCCGGCCGGCGGGGAGCCGCGCATCGGCGGGCTCATCGACGGGGAGCGGATGTTCTGGGGCGACCCCCTCGCCGACTTCGTGTCCCTGGCGCTCCTCGGGGACATCAAGACGGACGAGCCGTTCCTCGCGGGCTACCGGGAGGCGGGCGGCCGGGCCGGGTTCGACGTCCCGGCCCGGGTGCGCCTGGCCCTCTACCGCGCCTACCTCTACCTGATCATGCTGACGGAGACCGTCCCCCGGGCGGTCGACGACGAGAAGGAACGCTGGGTCCAGTCGGCGGTCGCCCCGGAACTCGTCGCCGCACTGGACGAGATCGAGGCCCTCGCCAGGGTCACGGGAGCCTGAACAGCCTTGAACAAACGCACCGTACGCGACCTCAGACGCGCCAACCGCACAGCCGTACTGCAACGCCTCTACTTCGACGGACCCCTCAGCCGCTTCGAGCTCGGCCCCGTCACCGGCCTCAGCTCCGGCTCGGTCAGCAACGTCGTCTCCGACCTCGTGGCCGACGGCCTGCTGGAAGAGGCCGGGAGCGTCGACTCCGACGGCGGACGTCCCCGCACCCTGCTGCGGGTGGCGCCCGACAGCGGCCACATGATCGGCGTCGACGTCGGCGAGACCCGGGTGCGCGTCGAGCTGTTCGACCTCACCCTGACCGAACTCGTCCGCGCCGAACGGCCGTTGACCCAGCCGGGCTACGACGTGGAGGCCATCGTCGGGCACATCCGCGACGGCATCACCGAGGTGCTCTCCGCCGCCGCGATCGAGCCCGAGGCGCTGCTCGGCGTCGGCATCGGCGTGCCGGGCATCGTCGCGCACACCCCCGAGAGGGGGGCCGTCGTGCACGGGCAGACCATCGGCTGGGACGCCGTCCCGCTGGAGGCCCTGCTGCGCACCGGCTCCCCGCTCCCCGCAGGCGTCCGGTACTTCATCGACAACGGCGCCAAGACCCTCGGCCAGGCCGAGATGTGGTTCGGCGGCGGACGCGGTGCCCGCAGCGCCGTCGTCGTCCTCTTCGGCTCCGGCGTCGGCGCCTGTCTGGTGACACCCGAGGTGGAGCACGGCCGGGCGGTCGAATGGGGACACCTCACCGTACGGGTCAGGGGGCGCCGCTGCCGCTGCGGTGCCCTCGGCTGCCTGGAGGCGTACGCGGGCGCCGAGTCGCTGCTGGAGCGCTGGCGGGAGGCGGGCGGCCGGCCCTCCGAGGGCGCCGACGAGGAGAGCGCGCTGACCGAGATGCTCGCCGCCGCCCACCCGGCCGAGGGCACCCCGGGCGATCCCGTGGCGCTGGCCGTCCTGGAGGAGACCGCCGAGTACCTGGGCGCCGGGCTGTCCGACCTGATCAACCTCTTCCAGCCCGAGCGGATCATCGTCGGCGGCTGGGCCGGGCTCCAGCTCGGCGAGCGGTTCCTGCCGGCCGTACGGCGCCATGCGACGGCGTACGCGCTGCGGTACCCGGCCGAGAAGGTCACCGTCGACCTGGGCCGCCTCGGGCCCGACGCGGTCACCGTCGGCGCGGCCATCCTCCCGCTCGCCGACTTCTTCGCCCGCGGCGGCCGGCGCCCGGAGCCCGCACCCGAGGGACCGGCACCGGCCTGGCGGACCGCCCTGGAGGAGCGCGCCCCGCACTGACGTTTCGCCGACCTGCGCGGAGGTACTCGCGCTCCCGCCGTGCATACGAAGGGAGAACACCGTGGACCACCGCAACGAAGGCCCGGGCGAGAACGGCGACCCCATCCCGCGGGATCTGCCGGACCAGCAGGCGGGCGAGGGCGAGGACCCGTGGGAGGTCGCCGGCGTCCCGGACGGGGAGCCGGGCGCCGACGAGTCGCAGGACGTGCCCGACACCGACGAGGCGGGGACCGGACGGCAGGGGGCGGCGCGGTCGGACACCGTGCACCCCGAGCACCCGGGCGCCCAGGAGTCCCCCGGCTGACCCGGGCGGCCCGCCGGGTCAGCCCACCTTGCGGCCCTTCATCGGCTCCGTCCGCGCTCCCGCGCCCTGCTGCATCCCGTGCAGGAACTCCTCCAGGACCTCGGTCGCGGTGTGTTCCGGGTACCAGCCCAGTTCCGTACGCGCACGCGTGCAGTCCATCAGGGGCAGCCGCAGCACCGCGTCGAACAGATGCGGGGACGCGGGCAGCAGATGCAGGCCCCACGCGGCCGCGATCGCCGAGCGGGCCGCGCTGCGCGGCAGCCGCACGCGTCGGGTGCCGAGCATCTCGCCCAGCAGCTCGGCGTCGACCGGCGGCTCGCCGGCCAGGTTGAAGGCGCCCCGCACGTCCGAGTGCACCGCCAGCGCGTACGCCTTGGCGGCGTCGTCGGTGTGCAGTGCCTGCACCCGCAGGCCGGGGATGTCGGGCAGGAAGGGCAGCAGGTCGGGCCGGGCGAGCTGGCCCGGCAGGAACCGGCCGCCGAAGATGCGGCGCTGCTCGCTCGCCGACTCCCGCTTGAAGAGGAACGCCGGGCGCATCCGGACGACCCGGACGGCGGGGTGGTCGCGCTCGAAGGTGTCCAGGGCGCGCTCCAGATACGCCTTCTCCCGGCAATACGCGGCGTCCGGCCAGCCGTGCGTCGGCCACGACTCGTCCACCGCGTGCTCCTTGGGCCCCGGGGAGTAGGCGCCCACGGACGAGGCGTGCACCAGCGCCGGCACCTTCGCCGCCGCCACTGCCTCGAACACCCGGATCGAGCCGAGGACGTTGGTGCGCCAGGTCACCGCCGGGTCGTGCGTCGGCTGGAATGCCCACGCGAGGTGGATCACCGCGTCGGCGCCCGCGAACTCCTCGACCAGATCCGTCCGTTGCGAGGACAGGTCGACCGCGGACCACTCCGTCCTCGCGGGCGACCAGTCCGGGATGCGCCGGGCCAGGCCCCGTACGGAGCCGACCTCCGGATCCTCCGAGAGAAGGCGCACCACACTGGTTCCCACGTTGCCGGTGGCGCCCGTGACCACGATCCTGCTGCCGGTTGAAGTGCTCACCTTCAGGCTCCTTCGGGCCGCTGGGGCGGGGAACCGCCCGAGTACCCGGCCTCCGGCGATACACGCGACGCACGCGGCGGTCCACGGCCGCGGGATGATCACCCCATGAGCGAGATCATCCTGATGTCCGACGCCCGAGTCGCCGCCGTCCCCGTCGAGGAGAACGGCGAGCCCCTCGTGGACGTCCGCGGCCGTCTCCTCGTCGACGACCGCAAGCAGGAGGACTCCCTGGGCGCCGAGGTCTTCCTGCGCCAGGGTGTCCTCGACCGGTTGCTGCGGGCGCAGGCCCTGCTGCCCGAGGGACTGCGCCTGCTCTTCGTGGAGGGATACCGGCCGCCCGCCCTCCAGCGCCGCTACTTCGAGGAGTACGCCGAGGAACTGCGCGTCGCCCACCCCGACTGGGACGCCGACCGGATCCGCACCGCTGCCAGCCGCTACGTCTCCCCGCCCGACATAGCCCCGCACAGCGCCGGCGCCGCCGTCGACCTCACCCTCGCCGACGCCGACGGCCGTGAACGGGACCTGGGCACGGCGATGAACGCCAACCCCGAGGAGAGCGACGGCGCCTGCTACACCGGCGCCGGGAACATCACCGAGGAGGCGAAGGCCAACCGGGCCGTGCTGGGCCAGGCGCTCAGCGCGGCGGGCCTGGTCAACTACCCGACCGAGTGGTGGCACTGGTCCTACGGCGACCGCTACTGGGCGCTGCGGACGGGGGCGCCCGCCGCGCTGTACGGGCCGAAGGAGACGGCGGGTCTCTGAGGAACCCGTACGGGCCGAAGGAGGCGGCAGGCCGCCGAGTCACCCCCGGCCGTCGCGGACCCCGGCTCAGGCGAACGCGTCCACGCCCGTGAGCTCCGCCGACAGGGTCCACAGCCGGGCCGCCTGCTCCGGGTCGGTCGCCCACGCCCGCACGCCGCTGCTCTGGTCGCCCTCGACGGCGGGCTCGGCGATGTCGCAGTCCTCCAGGTAGACGCCGCCCATCCCTGCGAGCTGGGGTGAGGTCGCCGCCCACACCTGCGTGGCCGCGCCCTGCTCGGGGCTCTTGAAGCCCGAGGGGTTGAGCACGTTGCCCTGCTCGTCGATCCAGCCGCGCTCCACCATCTCCGCCTTGGGGAGGTGGCGCTGCAACGGGGTGAGGATGCCGCCCGGGTGGAGCGCGAAGGCCCGCACCCCGCGGTCGGCGCCGAGCTTGTCGAGATGGACGGCGAACAGGACGTTCGCCGTCTTGGCCTGGCCGTACGCCTGCCACTTGTCGTAGCCCGTCCGCCAGTGGACGTCGTCCCAGCGCATGCCGGAGAAGTGGTGGGCGCGCGAGGACACCGACACCACCCGGGCACCGCCCGGCTCGATGGCCGGCCACAGCCGGTTGACCAGGGCGAAGTGCCCGAGGTGGTTGGTGGCGAACTGCGCCTCCCAGCCCGGCCCGACCCGGGTCTCCGGGCAGGCCATGATCCCGGCGCTGTCGATGACGAAGTCGACCGTGCGGCCCGAGTCGAGGAACCGCTCGGCGAAGGCGCGGACGCTGTCCAGGTCCCCGAGGTCGAGCTCGTCCAGTTCGACACCGCCGAGGCCGGCGAGGGCCTTCCAGGCGGTGTCGGGACGCCGGGCCGGGACGACGACCCGGGCACCGGCCCTGGTGAGCGCCCGGGTGGTCTCCAGACCGAGCCCCGAGTAGCCGCCCGTGACGATCGCGAGCTTGCCGGACAGGTCGACGCCCGCGAGGACGTCGTCGGCCGTGCTGTGGGCGCCGAACCCCGAACCGATCTTGTGCTGTGCAGTGCTCATGCCCGGAACGCTACGAATTGGAGTGCTCTCGAAGTCAAGCAGGGCGCGCCCGGCGCGCCGGGCTCGGACATGAGGAAGCCCCGACCGGACGGGGGAATCACGGTCGGGGCGGTCAGGTGGTGGGCACGGATGGCGGTCGCCTCTCGGCGAAAGGCTCCACAGGGCTTCAGCCGAACGATCGTCCCTGTGGGCAAAAGGTGAGGCCCGGGGACACTGTCCCATCCGTACCCACGGTCTGTTCAACGGGCAACGACCCTTCGGTGTTCCGCCGTACGGCGTCCTTCCGGGTGAGCTGCGTCACCCGTGCCGACCGGTCGGCACGGTCTCGCTCCACAGGTTCTCGGCCTGGAGCAGCAGGGTCCCCAGCACGGTCGTGCCCTCGGCCCCCTGCCCGGCGTGCTCCCGCAGCCCCTCCTGGAGCTGGCCCCGCAGTTCCCGCATCGCCGCCTCGGCGTGCTCGTCCGGCCGTGCCTCGCCGTCGGTCGCCAGCAGCCGGTCGCCCTCCGCGCGGCACGCGTCGCCGATGAGCTGGAGCAGATCGGCGTAGGCATCCAGGGCCGGCCCGGCGGGCGGGACGGGAGTGCGGTCCTCGTCGGCGGCCACGGCAAGCGTCCGGGTGAGTGCGCGGATGTGCCCGGTGACCCGGCTCCAGCGTTCGTCCTCCTGCTCCGACGGCAGCGGCGCGGGAGGCCGCCGTACGGCACGCAGCGGGGTGGCGGTCAGCCGCAGGCTCTCCCGGCTCCAGGCACGCGCGGACCGCAGCGCCTGCAACCGGCGCTCCAGCCGGGACGAGGCGTGCGACCAGCCCTGGGTGTCCCATGCACCCTCCCGCAGGTCACCGGCCACGGTGTGCAGGGTGTCGCCCGCCTCCCGGGCCAGCGCCGCGAGGTTCTCCCGGACGTCCCGCAGATGGATCGGCGGGAACACGAACGCGTTCACGGCGAGACCGATGACCGCCCCGAGCGCGGCCTGTCCCACCCGGTGCCCGACGGCGGACGCCCCGGCGGCGCTGGTGGAGAGGGTGAACAGCGCGGTGGTGGCGCCGTAGATCCCCTGGTCGCCGAAGCGCGGCCAGTTCGCGAGGAGCACCAGCAGCGGCACGGACAGGGCCACCGCGCCCAGCGTGCTCCCGGTGACCGCCAGGGCCACCGACGCCAGCACGGTCCCGCAGCAGATCGCCGCGAGCTGCCGCACGGCCTGCATCAGCGAGCTGTACACCGTGGCCTGCACCAGCACCACCGCCACCCACGGCGCCATCAGGGCCATCGGGTCGCCCATCCACACACCCGCCACCAGCCAGGCGAGGATCGCGGCGGCCGACGCCTTGAGCGACTGCACGAGCAGGTCGCGCTCCCGCCCCGGCCCACGGCAGGCGGCACGGGCGGCCCGGCCCACGGCACCGGCCTCCTGCCGCAGGGCGTGCGTCGGACGGGGCTGTCGGCGGAGGGCTTCTGTCACACCAGTCATGTGCTGTGGGTTCCGTGCCGTCGGGCACGTCATGCCAGCGGACTGTCCGCCAGGGACGCCAGGAGGTGGGCCGGGTCGTCGTAGATCGCCTGCGCGCCCGCCTCCTCCAGGTCGGCGCGGGGGATGCCGCCGCACAGGACGCCGACGCAGCGCACCCCCGCCCGGGTGCCGGCCTGCATGTCCCAGACGGTGTCGCCGACGAAGACCGCGCGCTCGGCGGGCACCCCGGCCAGCTCCAGGGCGTGCTCGACGGGCTCGGGGGCGGGCTTGCCCTCCTCGACGTCGTCGGCGCTGGCGGTGGCCATGATGGCGTCGTCGGCGGCGATCGCCCGGCGCAGCGCGGACAGTTCCGCCCCGCCCGCCGAGGTGGCGAGGACGACCCGCCAGCCGTCGTGGTCCAGGCGCCGCAGCAGCCGGCCCGCGTCCCGGAGGGCGGGCAGCCGGTCGAAGTACTGCCCGTACAGGGCCTTGTGGGCGGCGCTGAGCTCGTCGTCCCGGTCCTCGTCGCGGTCCTCGCCGAGGAGGTGGGCGACGAGGTCGTCGGAGCCGAGCCCGATGGCCCGGTGGACGGCGTGCATCGGCACCTGGTGACCTGCCTGCCGCAGCGCCTCCCACCAGGTCGTCACGTGCAGGTGGTTGGTGTCGACCAGGGTGCCGTCGACGTCGAACACTGCCGCCCGTTCCATGAACCGCTCCTTTTCTGTGGGGGGCGCACGGGTACCACGTCAGGCGCCCGCCACTCGGGCCGGCATCCGGCCCTCCCGGGACCAGGCCAGCAGGTCGTCGAGGCTCCAGGTGGTCACGATCCGCTCGGCGGGCACCCCGCACTCCTCCGCCCGCTCGCAGCCGAGGATCTGCCAGTCGAGCTGGCCGGGCGCGTGTGCGTCGGTGTCGACCGAGAACAGCACACCCGCCCCGACCGCCCTGCGCAGCAGCCGGCGCGGCGGGTCGAGGCGCTCCGGGCGGCTGTTGATCTCCACCGCGGTGCCCGACTCGGCGCAGGCGGCGAACACCTCGTCCGCGTCGAACTCCGACTCGGGCCGCCCCCGCCCGGTCACCAGCCGTCCCGTGCAGTGCCCGAGGACGTTCGCGTGCGGATTGCGTACGGCGGCCACCATGCGCCGGGTCATCGAGCGGGCGTCCATGCGCAGCTTGGAGTGCACGGACACGACCACGACGTCCAGGCGGTCCAGGAGTCCGGGCTCCTGGTCCAGCGAGCCGTCGTCGAGGATGTCGCACTCGATACCGGTGAGCAGCCTGAACGGCGCCCAGGTCTCGTTCAGGGCGGCCACCACGTCCAACTGTTCCCGCAGCCGCTCCGGGGACAGCCCGCGGGCCACGGTCAGCCGCGGCGAGTGGTCGGTCAGCACCGCCCACTCGTGGCCCAGCTCCGCGGCGGTGCGGCCCATCTCCTCGATCGGGCTGCCGCCGTCCGACCAGTCGGAGTGCAGATGGCAGTCGCCGCGCAGCAGCGCCCGCAGCTTCTCGCCGCCCCGCGCCCGGGGCGCGGTGGACTCCGCCTCCAGTTTCTCCAGGTAGCCGGGCACGCCTCCGGCCAGCACCTCGCGCACCACCTGGGCCGTCTTCGGGCCGACGCCCTTGAGCGACTCCAGCGAACCGGCCTGCGCGCGCTCGCGCACCTCGTCCGCGGACAGGTCGTCCAGCACCCGGGCCGCCGTACGGAAGGCACGGACGCGGTACGTCGGCGCCAGGGACCGCTCCAGCAGGAAGGCGATCCGTTCCAGGGCCTCGACGGGTTCCATGGCCACCTCCACCTCCAGAGTTCCCCAGGGGCCCGGGGGCCGCACGACGGGCGAGCGGTTTGTGCGGTACGGCGCCGGGTACTGCGATGCCTCACCGGATCACCTCCGGGTGTCCGGCAGTTGCCTCGTCGTCCCCCGACGACACCCCGCCCCACGAGGAGGCCGACATGTCCGCCCCACCGCACCGCCCAGCAAGGTGGCCGTGATCACCGGCGCCGACTCCGGCATCGGCCGGGCCACCGCCGTCCGCCTGGCCCGGGCGGGGATGGACATCGGCATCACCTGGCACAGCGACCTCGAGGGCGCGGAGGAGACCGCCGAGGAGGTCCGCGCCCTGGGACGGCGCGCGGCCG